>ONJR01000198.1 GCA_900318195.1 uncultured Planctomycetota bacterium | reverse complement strand
TCGCGGTTGAGTAAAGTCGCCAACGAGCTCTTTCGGTCGCTGAAGTAGCCACTGCGCGGAGTAATAAACGCTCGACCATAGATTACGTAACGCGGAAAACTGGCGCGGAGGCGGCGGAAAGACGAATTGATCGCGACGACGTAGGAACTCAAGATCGCGCTCCGGTTGCGGCGCCGCGTTCCCCTCGAGCGCGCGGCGCGTCTCCATAAACCAGTCGCTTAAGAACCCGACGAATCCCCCTCCGTCGCAGGTCGCGTGATGAGTGAAGATCCTAAAGATCGTTCCATTTTCGTTCGTCGTCGCCCACAGTTTAAGGCCCGGCTCGCGCTCGAGCTCTATCTTGTGAATCGGAATCGCGTCGAGCTCCTCTTCAGACGCGAGCCACACAATCTTCGGTAGCGCGCAAAGTCGCCAATAATACTTTCCACGTTCGTGCACGACGTTTGCGGCAAGCAACGGATGGAGCTTCAGCGCGCGCTCCAGCGCCGTCTGCCATATCTCGCGGTCAATTGCGCCGCGCCATACGAGTTTCGTCGTAAAGGTCGTGGGAAACTCGACGTCGTTGTCGAAAAAATGATACAGTTCAAATGGAACGAGCGGCAATGGGAAGAGATCGGATTGCGGCGCGGAATTGTGTTCGTGCATAGCGTCCTCCTAACGAATAGCGACGACGGTCGCGCGGTCGGCGTCCCGCTCGACGACAAAAGCCGTCAATACGACGCCCTCGACCTGAGCGCGATAGGAGCCGTCGGCAAGCGGCATGACTTTGATCTGGTTCGCCCTAAAAGGCAGTTCCTTCGAGACCGCTTTGTACGCCGCTTCTTTAACCGCCCAGAAAAGATCCTGGGCGCCAGTCGCCCAGACGTCAGGCTCGTTGAGGAACTCGCGTTCCGTCTCCGTAAAGAATAGATCGAGCATATTGCGCTTGACCGCGCCGAATTCCACGACGTCGCAGCCCAACGCGTCTTCCGCGTTCCTCGGATAGACCGCGACCGCTGCGGTCGGAACGTGCGCGAGCGAGCCGCGACTGTAGTCCTGCGCAAGTTGCGGCGCTACCCCGCGATCGCGATCGTCCCGCGACCCGATTTCCAACGCGCCGTAGTCGTCGCGCGACAACGCGGCTTCTAGCGCGCAAGTCTCGTTCGCGCGCCCGTTCCTGACCGCGAAAATAGCGGTTTTAAGCGCGACGCGTCCCGCGCGAAACTGTCGGCGCGCGCGCGGCAGGCGCATTTCCGCCTCGCGCGCGCGCTCGCGCGGCGCCAGGAATCGCTCGGGCGCGATCCCCTCGAGAACCGTCATTTCAGCGTCGTCGAGCGCAACGTATACAAATCGATCATACAATACAGTCTTCATCTCACGTTCCAGGTCTTACTTTTTATAGAATCGATCGCTTATCTGCGTATCGAGCATCACTAGCGCGGCGAGCGCCAGAATGAGCGCGACGTACGGTTCGGAACGACCGTTACGGCGCGCTTTATCAAGCTCGACGGTCGCGGCGCGCAGGTCGAGCGTCTTGTAAGGCGCGTCCTGCCATAATCGTCGCCAATCTTCTTCGGAATAGCGCGCGAGCTCGAACTCCTCTGAGCGCGGCGCGACCGCGAACGCCGCTCTGATTGTCTCGCCTTCACTGTTAGGACGCGTGCAAGCGCGATAGACCCCGGGCGTATTCGCGCCGGGAAAGCGTATCTGGCGCCGTTCGACGTCGGTCGGGGTCGCAATCTCTTCGCCTTTGGGCGTCGTAATATTAGCGACGCCCGGAAAATCCTTAATCGCGGCGCGTAACGCGACGTGTTCCCCCGGCGCGTAGTTCAAAATGGACGCCGAGCCCGACGCGAGCCGTCGCGCAATGCCGTCGGTCAGCAATAGAAATAACCACGGCGCGTCCCCCGTTACGAGTTCGTTCCACGGACGATCGCCCGGTAGTTCCGAAATGGGCGTCGCGCAAGTAGCGACGAGCCCTAGTCCGAGCATATTTTCGACGAGCGCGGGCGCTCCCTCCGCTGTTCCCGACGCTTGAAATCGCATCGCGACGCTTGCAGAGTCGGCGATTTCGTCGAGTCGCCAGTATTGATATACAGGCGCGGCGTTCCAGGGCGCTTCGTCGCGCGCAAACGGTCGGAATGGCGCGAGGATTGGCGCGTCGTAGTTCTCAGGCGCAAACTGAGTCGCGCGCTGCACGCGTTCGACCGGCTTGGCGCCGAGCAATCGAATAGCGGCGTCGGTCTGGAACGCGGCGAGCCCAGTTTGCGCGTTGCGTCCGAGAAAGACGCCGAGTCCGCCCCCCGATTCAACGTATTTCGATAATTTCGCAACGGTCTGCTCGTCGAGAGGTTTCGGATCGAGCAGCAATATTGCGCGATACGCTTGCAGTTGGCGCAGCTCGAGGTTTTGCAACGACGTTTGCGCGCCTTCTTCGTCGGTTCCGTACGGAATCGTTTCGAGCTCGAAGGACGCGCGTCCTAGTCTGCGCTCGTCTTCCGGCGCGAGCGCTTGAGTAAGAAATATCGCGCGCTCGTCGATCGGTTCCGGCGCGACGACGAGCGCCTTCCAGTCTTGCGTCGTCTCGACGACGAACGGTCGCGCGTTGTCGAGTTCAAGCGCGTCGCCGCCGAGTATGCGAGCGAGTCCGACGCTCACGCCCAACGGTAGGTTCGCAAGATGAAATACGACGCTCTTACGCGCGCGTCCGGCGTCAAACGCGATCGTCTGCGTTTCGCGCCGGAACGCGTTCTTGTCGTTATCAGCGAGGGACGCGAGATCCGTCTTTTCAGGTAACGCGTCGTAGCTGAAGAGCAGAATTTCGAGCGTGAGTTCGGTGGCGGCGTCCGCAACGCGTTCGAGTTCGACGTCGACTCTCAACGCGCTATTGGCGGCGAGCGTTTCCGACGAAAGCGTAAGCTCCTTGATCGTCGCGTTGCGATACGCGTCGTCGCCGAGATCGACGAAATAGAGAGTCGGCTTGATTTCAGCGGCGTCGTACGCGCGTTGGACGCGCGCCATATCGCGCTCGCTCCACGCCTCGCGGGTCGCGTCTGACAGCACGTAAATTTCGCGCGCGCTCGCTCCCGACCGCTCCGCGAGCGCCATTGCGGCGCGCAACGACTCGCTCGCGGCGCGTCCGTCGTAAGTTATTTCGAGCTTATCGAGTCGCGTCTTCGCGGCGACGCGATCCGTTTGAAAGGCGTCGTCGGTCGCGTCGCCGGCTAGAATAGCAATTTCCGCGTTCTTCGGCAGTTGCTCGACGATCGCGCGCGCCGTCGCGACCGCCGACTCGAATAGCGTCGCGTTCTCTTTAACGCGCGCCATTCTCGGCGACGAGTCGAGGACAATTATAGCGGCGAGCGCGGCGTCTCCCGCGTCGCGCGCAACGCCGTCGCGAACGCGCGGGGTCATAATCGGTCGCGCGAGCGCCAGACCCAGCGTCAGCACAAGCGCGATCCGGATCGCAAGTTGCACAAGTCTCTTGAGCGTAACGCGCCGTTTCGTGGTCGCGTACGTCGCTTGCGCAAAGCGCAACGCCGGAAAGACGATCTTCTTCGGCTTACCCTTTGAAAAGAGATGAATGACGATCGGGATAATCGTTGCGGCTAAACCCGCCAAAAAGAGCGATACAGTGGTGAATGTCATACGAAACGACGCGACTCGAGAGCGCTATTACTTACATACGGTACAAATCTTGGAACGCGTTATACAGGTACTCCTGTAGCGCGGGGATCGTGTGAAACCCTCCGGGCTTAACGCGATAGTAGACGTTGTCGCCAAAGACGTCGTCGTTCTTCTGCATAACCCTGATCATCGGATCGAGATTGGGAAACGCGATATCGCGATCGCCGGTAATCGCGTACACGATAAAGTCGTCCTTACCGTAACCCTGCTTCTTAACCGCGTCGACGAGCGCGGCGACCGTCTCCTCCGGCGCGTCCTTACCGCCCATCGGCTTAATCTGCCACGCGTCCCCGCTGATCGGCATAAGAACGCGGAAATAGCGAAGATCCTCGCACAGCACGTTCCACGTCGTCACCGCGCCCATCGAGAAACCGCCGAACGCGCGACGCGACCGCGAATTCACGAGTCCGTCCTCGTCCGTACTTTCGGCGTACGTCTTATACGTCGCTTCCAGCTTCGGCATGAGATTCTCCGCAAGCTCGCGCGGAAAGACGCCAACGTCCCCGAACATACCGTTCTGCGCGCCCGCAAGTCGCGCGGAATCGTTGAACGTCGGCGCAACGACGATAATCGGGCGAATCTTCTTCTCGCTAATCAAATGATCGAGCGCGTTCTTAAATTCCAAACTCGTACCCGGCGCGCCCAAGACCTTGTCGACCTTGTCGCCGCCCCCGTGCATGACGTAAAAGATCTCGTACCGCGTCTCCGAATTGTAGCCGTAGGGCAGGTACACGCACGCGTACTTCTCGCCGTCGCCGACTTTGTAGTCGAAACGCACAATTTCGCCCTGCTCTTTTGCGGGCTCCTTGTGTTCCTGTGGAATCGGCGTTATCTCGCGTTGTAGGTCGATTTTCAGGTCGTTTGGCGCTTGCGCGAGCGCGACGTTTGCGATTATCGTCGCGAGCGCGATCATGAAGGTTAAGCATAATATTTTGCGCATGGGACTTGCTCCTCGCGTAATCGAATGAATACAAAACCAATTCGGACGCGCTAGTTCGGCTGATCGCCGTCGTAGCGGTATACGTCCGGCAACTCGTCAAGCGTAACGACGTATTCGCTGTTATAAACGCGCTTGACGTATTCTGTCGTATTAATCGGGTTGCGATCAATGAAGGACGTGTGCCATGTCATGAACCACAGCCAGTTTGCGCCGTCGCGTTGCAAGGCTTCCGGGTCGGGAATCGGACCGTTTTCGTGGAGGCATACGGGCTTGCCGTTCGCAACGTGAGAGGCTTTCTTATAGATTTCGCTCAGCGATCCTGTATCCTTCACGTAGGTATCGGCGCCGACAATATCGACGTACTCGTCTCCCGGATACCAGTCTGGCTTGACCTCGCCGCAGTATCCTAGAACCCAAATGAGATTATTGAGTTTCCATTCGTTCGTGTAGCGTTCGAACATGATACGCCACAGCTTTTTGAAATTTTCGGGACCGCCCTTTCCCCACCAGAACCACGCGCCGTCGAATTCGTGGAAAGGTCGCCATAGCACGGTTACGCCCTCGTCTTGCAGTTGCGCGAGCGCTCTTGCGGCTTTATCCATCCCCTCGAGAAGTTTCTTGTTTTCCGGCGTTCCGGAGCTTAGCGCGTTCTCCCAATCGAGGTTCGAGCGCAACGATTCGCGATGACTGCCTCTAAAATCGGCGCCGCAATGCCAGCATATCGTCACGATTCCGCCGCGCTTGAACCACTCTTGCGCGCGTCGGTTCACGCCGCGAAAGTCGTCGTTCATGTAGTCGAGCCCACGAATGGCGGGCAACTTTCCGCTCGCGTTACAGATAATGTCGAATTCATAGTTCTCCGACCCCATCCAGGTCGACTCCTGCTGACCGGCGATGATCTTTGTTCCATAGAGATCGGTTAGATAGCGGTAGAGCGCTTGCGTCTGCGGGTTCGAGTTGCGATTGGCAAGCGTTGCGTTCGTCTGAGCGGTCGCGACGCCTGCGCGTATGAAAATCGCTATTAGCGCGACGAGCGCGGACGTCATGAGTAAGCGGCGCGTTGGGTTCATGTCTTGTAGCTCCGGGTTGGACGGGATATGTACGGAACGTCTAAACGAGATTATACCAGCGAAGCGCGGGTATTAAAAGAGCGAAAAAAAAACTCGGAGTCTGAAATCAAACTCCGAGTTCCATGCCGCGCGAGGCGCGCTAAGCGCGGCGCAATCAGTTATTCGCTATTTTTATTTCTCTTCGAATTCCGCGTCCACCACGTCGTCGTTATTGCCGGTCTGCGAAGCTCCCGCGTCGTTCGCCGCCTGCTGGTTCGCTTGCGCTTGCGCGTAGAGCGCCTTGCTCATTGCGTGGGACGCTTGCTCCAGCTCCGAAAGCGCGGACTTAATCTTATCGGCGTCGTCGGTCTTACATGCTTCTCGCGTCTTGGTAATAGCGGCGTTGATGGCGGATTTGTCTTCTTCGCGCAATTTGTCGTCGTGCTCTTTGAGCAACTTCTCGAGCTCGAAGCACATCGATTCGGCGCGGTTCTTCGCTTCCACGAGTTCGCGACGTTTACGGTCTTCTTCCGCGTGCTCTTCCGCGTCCTTACGCATTCGTTCGATTTCCGCTTCCGTTAGACCGGACGACTGCTCGATTCGGATCTTCTGTTCCTTGCCTGTGCCGAGGTCTTTCGCACGCACGTTCAGAATGCCGTTCGCGTCGATATCGAAGGTAACTTCGATTTGCGGTAGACCGCGCGGCGCCGGCGGAATCTCTTCCAGATTGAACTGACCTAGCAGTCGGTTTGCGGACGCGATTTCACGTTCGCCCTGGTAGACCTTAATCGTAACCGCCGTCTGATTGTCGTCCGCCGTACTGAAGACCTGCTTCTTTTCGGTCGGAATCGTCGTATTCTTTTCGACCAACTTCGTCATGACGCCGCCGAGCGTCTCAATTCCGAGGGACAACGGCGTAACGTCGAGCAGTAGCACGTCCTTAACGTCTCCCGCGAGAACGCCGCCCTGAATCGCCGCGCCGACCGCGACGACTTCGTCCGGATTGACGCCCTTATGCGGCTTCTTATTGAAGATCTTTTCGACCGTCTCTTGCACTTTCGGAATACGGGTCGAACCGCCGACGAGCACGACTTCGTCGATATCGGACGGGGATAGTTTCGCGTCGCGCAACGCCTGCATGACAGGACCCTTGGTGCGCTCGATGAGCGGGTCGACCATCTTTTCAAATTGCGCCTTCGTAATGTGCACTTGCAGGTGCTTCGGACCGGACGCGTCTTGCGCGATGAAGGGCAGATTGACGTCGGTCGCTTCAGACGAGCTCAGTTCGCGCTTCGCCTTTTCCGCCGCTTCCTGCAGACGTTGCAGGGACATCGGCTCTTTCCGCAGGTCGATTCCGTACTGCTTTTGGAAGTCGTCTGCGATGAAGTTGATTAGCACGTAGTCGAAATCGTCGCCGCCCAGGTGCGTGTCGCCGTTCGTACTAATGACTTCGAAGACGCCGTCCGCAACTTGCAGAATCGAGACGTCGAACGTACCGCCGCCGAGGTCGAAGACCACGATCTTCTGATTCACTTCCTTATCGAGTCCGTACGCGAGCGCCGCCGCCGTCGGCTCGTTGACAATACGCGCGACTTCCAAGCCCGCGATCTGTCCCGCGTCCTTCGTCGCTTGACGTTGCGCGTCGTTGAAGTACGCCGGCACGGTAATAACCGCCTTATTGACTTTATGTCCTAGATACGCTTCCGCCGCTTCCTTAAGCTTGCGCAAGGTCTTCGCCGAGATTTCCGCCGGCGTGTAACGTTTGCCGTCGATTTCGACGCCGACGTAATCGTCGGGTCCTCCGACCAACTTATAGGGCACGGTCGTTTCTTCCGCGCCGACCTCGCCTCGTTTACGTCCCATGAAACGTTTAATTGACGCGACGGTTCGCGCCGGATTCATAACCGCTTGACGTTTCGCGAGCTCGCCGACAAGCGTTTCGGAGTCGGTGAACGCGACTATACTAGGGGTCAGCCGGTATCCTTCCGGGTTCGGGATGACCTTTGCGTCCTTTCCGTCCATAACGGCGACGACCGAGTTCGTCGTACCTAAATCGATGCCGATGATTTTTTCGCCTTGAGCCATAGTGGTAACTCCTAATCTTATATGTTTCCAGCTCTGCGGTCAATTAAATTTTCCGTCGCCTTCCTGGCGTTCGAGCTGTTATTTTTTAATTGAGGTCGTCGTTCGCGTTGCCGCTTGCGTCGACGTTCTTAGGTTGTGCAAACTTGGCGCCAAAGCGCGCGGAAAAGTTTAAAAAAAGTGAAAATTTTCTTTTCCACGCCGACTTGCGCGCGTTCTAACGCTCGAAAAGCTCGTTCGTCGGCGTTGGAAACGTTTCTTCTGCCAAATTGACAGAACGGTAAATCGACGCTACAATATTGACGTAGCGTCTCCGCAGTCGCGGTCGCGTCAAATCCTAGTTTGGAGAGCAGTTCGATGAAATACTTAATCACGGGCGGGGCCGGATTTATCGGTTCCCATTTAGCGGAATACTTTTTATCGCGCGGGGACGAGGTCTCAATCGTTGACGATCTCTCCACGGGTTCGTGGTCGAACGTGTCGCATTTCGCGGACGCGGCTAACTTTCACGCTTATGTTGCGGACGCGTCTGACGCGGAGCTCATGGAGCGCGAAATCCGGGCGGCGGACGTCGTTTATCATTTAGCGAGTTCCGTCGGGGTCAAATTAATCGTTTCGCGCCCAGTCGAATCGATCCGCCGCATAGTTCGTCCTACGGAGACGGCGGTCGATCTTTGCGCGAAATACCGGAAGCCGATTTTGCTGACGTCGACGAGCGAGACGTACGGCAAGTCTGAGTCGACGCCGTTTCGCGAGGATATGGACGTCACGCTCGGACCAAGTTGTAAGAACCGTTGGTCGTACGCGATCGCGAAGTTGCTCGACGAATTCTATCTCCTAGCGCACCGCGATCAGACGGCGTTGCCGGTCTATATAGTTCGTCTCTTCAACGTAGTCGGTCCGCGTCAGACGGGTCATTACGGGATGGTCGTTCCTCGTTTTATTAGCGCGGCGTTGCGCAACGAGCCGTTGCTGGTCTACGGCTCCGGCTCGCAGACGCGTTGCTTTTCTTCGGTCTTCGATATAGTCGAGGGTCTCGCGCGCGTAACGTCGACGGACGCGGCTCAGGGCGAGGTCATGAATTTGGGTAGCGACGAGGAGGTCTCGATTCGCGCGCTT
>ONJR01000194.1 GCA_900318195.1 uncultured Planctomycetota bacterium | reverse complement strand
TCATGCTGATTGCCGTAGCTTAGCAGGCAGTCGTAGCATGCGGCTTCGCATTTCTCCTTGACGTTCGGCGCATGTTTGAGATCCTCGCCCTCTTTAGAGAAATGGCATACGTCGAGCGCTTCGTCAATAACTTCGCGGAACTTCTCGTGATCGCGCAGTTTGCGTAAGACGCCGGCGCTTCCTTCGACCGCTTCGTAGAATAGAATTTCCGCGCGATTCGTCTCGTCTGGTAGCGCGAACGCGGCGAGTTCGCGATCTTCGACGGAGAAGACGCGTTCGATCGCGCGTTGCAACGCCGCCTGTAAGGACGCCATCTGTTCGCGCGTGTAGCCCAGATGCGACTCGGGTCTAAGGATAATGCAATTTTTGACTTCGCGCACGTAGGGACAAACTCTTTGCGTTTGCGCCTTTTTATTATTGTATTCGTCGTCGCGCGGGTCGTAGTGCGCGTCCTCTTTGTCCGCGAGCCAGCGTCCTGTGTCGACGTCGATTACGTAGCCCTCTTTCTTCTTCTTGTCGGACTCCTTTTTGCTCTTTCTAAACCCTTTGTTGATACGATAGATCGTCGCGCCGGGACCGTATTTCATCACGCCCCAATGATCGCCGTTGCCGTCGAAAATATCGACGGTAATAACGGAAAGTCTGTCGCCGCGCGTTGCG
The DNA here is from genome assembly GCA_900318195.1 of uncultured Planctomycetota bacterium. Taxonomy (GTDB): domain Bacteria; phylum Planctomycetota; class Planctomycetia; order Pirellulales; family Thermoguttaceae; genus RUG369. Next base: position 6,318 of record ONJR01000194.1, on the reverse strand, counting down.
AAACGGTAGGTCGTCTCCATATCGTACCCGAAGCGCATACGCTCCTCTTCGTTGCAGTTGATTCGATCGCGGCGCCGCGCCGTTACCTTTTGAAGTTCCAAAAGATTCTTCAGCGGTTCGTCCAACGGCGTTCCGCAATTCTCGCACACGTCGAGTCCGACGTTCGTGGAATCATGATAGTATCCGCACTTAACGCAGATACGCGCCTCGCCCGTCGCGAGCGCGTTCTCGCCCGACTTGCGCCCTTCCAGCGGTAGCGTTACGCTTTCGACGATATAGCGAGCGCCCTCGTGGTACACGATCGCTTTCGGTCCGAACTCGCTAATCGCTAAGAATCGAGGGCGCTGGAGATACCCGTCCTTATCGTCCCTAAACCTGCGGCGACTATTGCCAGGGAGGTACGCGACTACGGGCAGACGCGTAAAGTTATAACCCGGTAGGAATCCCTCGGACGCAAAGTATCTGTAGGAATAGAATTCGTTCATTTCGACGCTCTGTCCGCGACCGGTCGATTCGTTGCGTAGTAGTCGCATTTCGCGTTCCGCCTGCGCGCGTATCTTCTTCGATTCGTCTTGTTCCGCATTGGTGAGCGTGTGGTTATTAGCGCGCTTGTTGTGCTTTTCCTGCTGCTTGAACGCGGTCATATACAATGAAATCCAACGTTTGCACGCGTCGGTGAAATCGCGTTCGAGTTGTTTTAATTTCTCGACGATCCAGTCGTCGGTGAGCCATTCGAAGTCAGGCGAGCCCTTCTCAACGACCGTTGCGAGAACGCGTTTGACACGCTCGAACGCATCTTTTTTAACGTCGGCGTCTCTAAGCGTTTCAAGTACTTCCGGTTTGACGTCGCACTCGCGCGAGTCGTCTAGATTCTCCGGCGTCTCGACGAGCGCGTTGAGACTAGCGCCGAGTGAAAATCCTTTCTTTTCCGCCGCGACCGTTAGCCAGATAGCGCGCAGGTGCGATAGTATCAGATCCTCGTTCGCTAAATCGATTTGCGGCGCTTTTACTTGTCCGGAAACGACAAGATGCGGACGTTTGAAATAATACCGGTCGTGCTGGCTGTAGGACGAGCCGTAGACTAAGACGAGCGCGGAACTGCCGCTACGACCCGCGCGACCGCTACGCTGCGCGTAGTTCGCAGGCGTCGGCGGAATATTGCGCATATGCACGACGTTGAGCGTCGAAATATCGACGCCAAGCTCCATCGTCGGCGAGCAGAAGAGGATAGGAATATCGCCCTTTTTAAAGAGAGTTTCACGCGTCTCACGATCGTCCGAACTGACTTGCGCCGTATGCTCGCGTGCAAAAAGCCGACTCGTCTTAATCGCGTCCGATTGGTAGAACGCTTTAAAGAATTCGTTGATATGATCGCCCGCTTTCGATTTGCCGATCTGACGCGTCGGTTCGCTATGGTCGACTTTACCGTCCGAGAGTCGCCAGCGGAGCGCCTTGGGCGAGATAAGATAGCCGAGCGTTTTACCATACCCTTGAACTGGTTTGAGTAGTTCGTAACCACCTGCGCAAACGCGAAATAGAGCGGAAATGATTTCTTGCTGTTCCGTCGAATCAACTTTGTCTTCCCCGGGGGGAAATAACTTATTAATAACGTATTGCCCTAAGAGTCCGCGAGATGAGATATAGAGTCCATTGGGATCGGCGCCTGTTTTCGGTTTTCCACCGGGGTAGGCGATCTTAGACGAATAGAGTTGCGAGAGATCAGTCGAATCGTCGAATCCCCAGTTGGGCGTGATATTCCCGCAGACCCGCCTCACCATATCCTGCTGTTTATCGCGATTGAGCTCGTCTCCTCCGACGGCGAGCTCGCTTCGTAGCGTCTTTAAGAACTCGTTGAGTATCATGATTTTCGTTTCCGGTTCCGCATAGCGCAACGCGTTCGGCGCGTCTTGCCATTCTTCTTCGTCGTGCGCAAGCTCTTCGACGTCGGCGTATTCTATTTTAAGAAGCCCCGTCTGCTCGAGATTCGGCACAAGGAATCTCCAGCCTCGGCGTAAATCGCGCATAACGCGGTATTGAATCGCTAATTTCAACGCGTCGACGACGCTTGTTCGCGCCGAGCCTTTAAGCGGTTTAGGGATCGTTACAACATCATTACCGTCTTCATCTTGCGTCGTGACCGGCTGCATCGCGAGCGCGTACTCCTTCATATCGAGTTCGAGCGCGTCGAAGACCTTCTCGCCAATTTCATCGTAGGTAAGCGCCTGTCCTTGCGCGTGCGCGACCGCCTTGTAGAGCGCGCCGCGCAACGACGCAACTTCGATAAAGTCGTTGAAATGACCCGCCTGAAGCGACGCGTCTTGACGATTGTCCGTGAAACTGAGAAACTTGCGCATACTGCGCTGTTGTTGTAGCGCCGCTTGGTATGATTCGTCTTCCACTTTCGGCTTGTCTGGGTCGGGGAAATCTTTGTACAATCGCTCTTCGGTCGCAAGCGCGAGGATATCGGTCGCGGTGCTTCTTCCACCGACGTTGAGACTTGTAACGCGCGCGGAGTCGGTAGAAGTCGTGCGTGCGCTTCGTGGCGCGTATGCGGCGCCGCATTCAGGGCAGAATCTGAAAGGGGAGTGAATAAAGTATGCGTCAATTCCATCGGGGTCGGCGGCGGGGACCTTTTCGCCGAGTAGGTTAATCCTCGTTTCCTTTGGCATATCTTGCGCGCGTTCTTTTTTAACGCCGTCGTCGCCGTCCTTCCATTCCTCGGGTATATTGTCCCAGAGATTATTCTCGATTTCATCTTTTGTAAGCTTTTGACTATCAGGAAGGTAGAGGAACCCAACGTTGTCTTTATCGGCGGGATCTGTCGCTTGGGCGCTAAACGGTTCGCGCGCGTCGTAATGTTCCGGCGCGTCGGGTTGCTCGTCGACTTTCGTAACGCAGTAGTATTCCTGCCCGCAGTGCGCGCAGAAGACGAGGGGATAGATCTTTTTCGTGCGGTCGGAATCAGGCGCGTAGACTTGCTTCTGCATATAGACGCGGCGATTGGGTCCTAGTTCTGCGGTCGCGTAGGCGTTTTCACCGCGACCGACGAACTGGTGTAACTTAAATGGAAAGAAGGTCTTCCCGAATTCGTTTTTGACCTGCGATCCACAGAGGAGCACGAGTTTAATAGCGTTCGCGCACTTTCTAACGGCGACGTTGCGATCGTCCTTGTCAAGTTCGGTAAGTTGCGCAAGTATTTCTGCGGCGCCACCTTCCCCTTCGATCGGTCTGGGATCCTGACGCTTGAGTTCGCCTGTCAGCTCGTCGCGTTTTACGCCGAAAGTCGATTCTAGCCAGGCGGCGAGCGTCGACTGGAGTAGCGCGTTCTCAACGTTCTCGGCGCCGATCGCGTTGCATAATATGTCGTTAGCGCCTTCGTCGTCGTCGACGCCTTGCGCGATCGCTTCCGTTTCACGCGCGAGCGCGGCGCGGAGTTCAGGGGTTGTGAAATCGAGTTCGGGCGTATGGCGCGTTAGGTATTCGTTAATAACGTTTTCCGGTAGAAAAGGGCGTCCGAATATTGTAGTCGCGAGTTTAGCGACTTCGCGCGCGCCGTCCCGTTGCGAATCTCCCGCGACGAGGGTTGCGGACGTTCCGACGCATTGCACGTTGTGCGAGCCGCTCGCGTCAATGAGTCTACGCGCGAGCATAGCGACGTCGGCGCCCTGACGACCGCGATACGAGTGCAGTTCGTCGAGTACGAGATAGCGCAGCGAATGGAGCGTCTCGACGATTGGAATTTCGTCTTTACGCGTTAGCATGAGCTCGAGCATCATGTAGTTTGTGAGAATAATATCGGGCGGGTTATTGCGGATAGCTTCTTTTTCTTCAAGCGTTTCCTGACCGGTGTAGCGTCGATAGGTTACGGGCGGCGTTATTGGATTACCGAAGGCGTCAGTTTGGTTAAGGAATTTATCGAGTTCGCCGATTTGGCTATTAGCGAGCGCGTTCATGGGATAGACGACGATCGCCTGAACGCCGCGTCCGGACCCGTTGCGCAGCACGGCGTCGACGATCGGTACGATATACGTCAGGCTCTTACCGGAACCGGTGCCGGTTGTTAGGATATAGTTCTGACCCGCGTGCGCGCGTTTGAACGCTTCCGTCTGATGCTTATAGAATTTCAGCGGTTTCTTACTCTTCTCGTCGATAAATATCCGCTCGCATTCAGGATGCAGGACGCCGTTTGCGACGAGATCGGCGAAGCTGTCGCCCTGGACGTACGCTGGATTGAGCTGGATAATCGGCGCCGGCCAGAGTAGCCCGGATTGCAGACTAGATTGCACGACGTCGTTAATGTATTTGTCCTTGATTTTGACAAACCCTTGGACGTAGTTGCGGTAGTCGGCGATTACAGAGTCGCGGAGTTGAAATGCGTTCATTATAGGATCCTTCTTTGCGATTATGCGAGCGTGGCGTACGGTTCGAGGTCGAGTTCGTCGTGGCAAATCTCTTCGGGGTCGAGCGTGTCGAGCGACTGTAAAATCGTTTTACGAAAGGAGTGAATACTTCGACTGACAAACGCGTTGCGCAATGCGGACTCCAACGGCTCGCCATGCTCGAATGGGAGACGATTCTGTCGCGCGAACGCCGTTTGTATCATATAGTAGTTGGAATCCTGCTCGAAGAGCGTATATTGCGTCGCGCGATACCAGGACGGATAATTCGTTATCGACGTGCAAGAGTAGCGACGTTCCCAAACGCGAAATTCAGGCGGAACGTATCCGGTTTCGTGCAAACGACGCGAGAGATACTGCTTCAGCCCGGCGATGATCGACCATCGGGTAAGATTGCGATTCGTGGCGATAACGAGATGAATATGGTTCGTGCGAACGTTCAACGCGTCGATTATGAGACCGTGCTGAAGGCAATAGTGAAAGATTTCGTCGAAGAGCCACGCGAGAACGTAAAGATTGAACGTCTTCGGTTCCGACTGTAATTCCGAGCGCATTGACGACTCCAAGTTCGCGTTCGGCGCAAGACGACCCTTTTTGTGAGAATGCGAACCCTTCTCGCTGCCGTGCAACCAACGTCCGTACGTCCCGAACGTGAAAAAATAGAAGCGCCATGTCATTCTTCGTTTCCTTAAATAAAGGGTGATTGGGAGGACGTCCAAGGTTGGTCTACCATGTCCGCACGCATTACCATTTCGCGACGCTTACGTGTTGACGTATCCGCATCCCCACCGCAGGTCAATCATGCCCGGGCTTCGCCCGGGCGCAATGATGTGTTAAACGGCGTTGATCACTGATCCGCCAATCCGGGTTTGCATTACCATTTCGCGTCGCTTACGTGTTGACGTGTCCACATCCCCACCGTAGGTCAGTCGGGCCCGGGCTTCGCCCGGGCGCCTTGATGTGTTAAACGGCGTTGATCACTGATCCGCCAATCCGGGTCCGCATTACCATTTCGCGTCGCTTACGTGTTGACGTATCCACATCCCCACCGTAGGTCAATCGGGGCTTCGCCCGGGCGCCTTGATGTTGTCATCAGCGTCTGCCTCGTCGACAACCGACAAATTAATTTATCATTCCATCGTTCGTTTGTCAACCAGTCGTAGGCGTTATCTTGAGTGTAATGCGAACCGGTGGTCATTGTCCTTGCGCCCGGGCGAAGCCCGGGCCCGATTGACCTATCGGTGTTGATGTGGCATGATCCCCCGGTATGCGTTGTGTATTGGTAATTCAGGGCGCGTCTGGCTGATCTTTACCCAATTGGCGCTTTGCCCGAGCGTATCCGTTTAATCTTCTAGCCATGATTTCCAGTTTGTTCGTCGTATTGCAGCGTCGCACATTTCGAGGTACATAGCGCGAATCACGGCGTGAGACGGGTAGCGATCTTCTAGCGTTACGCCGTGCCGTTGGAGGGTAGCGTTAGCGCGCGCGACGAGCTCCTCGTTCGCGAGCTCTTTGCGGCGCACGATCGGAAAGCTCGCCATGACATGATCGAGCGCGTCGATCGGGGTAGGGAAGTATTCCGTTAATTTCGCGCGGTCTTCCGGGCTCTCCTCCGCTTCCGTCGCGGGTCGCCATGCACCGAACCCTAGATAGAGCCCGAAATATAGCGCGTCCAATTCGCATCGCAACAGAAACCTTCGCGCCTCGTTCCAGATAAAGGGCGCGCCGTCATACCCAACGCTCGCCGCGAACCCGCGCATATCTTCCGACGTGTACGTCAGTTCCAAAACGCGCGGTAAAATGAAATCTGTATAAGTGGTTGGATTGGCTAGATTGTGAAGATTGTAGCGATTAGACGCTGATTGATTGATTGATTGATTGATTGATTGATTGATTGATTGATTGATTCTGCGGCGCGCGC
>ONJR01000192.1 GCA_900318195.1 uncultured Planctomycetota bacterium | reverse complement strand
AGGAACGTATTATTCGACGGCGCAAGGTCGGCGGAGCCGCCTATGAGCCAAGGCACGCCTGCGGCAAGTTGATTCAGAACTTTACCGCTCGACGCGCGGCTCGCCATGCCCTTCTCGTCGGCAGGGAACGCTTCGAGCGGCGCGTCCCAGCCTTCGGGCAACTTACCGCTAAAGATATTGTCGAGCTCTTTGGCTTCCTCAGGGTACTTTTCGCGATATTGCGCGAATAGCGCGTTCCAATCCTCGAGGAGTTTCGCGCCGCGTTTGCCGAGGTTCTCGGCGAAGGTCGCGTAGACGTCGGGATCGCATTGGAATTGCGCGTCGGGATCGAGTCCGTAGAATTCCTTGGCGCCGCGAATTTCTTCTTCCCCTAAGGGCGCGCCGTGCGAGCTTTCTTTACCTTCTTTGGTTGGCGCGCCGTAGGCAATGCGGCTTTTCGCGATAATGAGCGTCGGGCGATCGTCGGTCGCGTCGAAGACGTCGAACGCGCGCCGCAGCGCGGGCAGGTCGTTGACGTCGTCGACGTGCGCGACTTTCCAGCCGTACGCGTCAAAGCGTCGTTCGACGGACTCGGTGAACGCCAGATCCGTGTCTCCTTCGATCGTAATGTGATTCTGATCGTAAATCCAGCAGAGGTTGGCGAGCTTGAGACAACCGGCGAGAGACGCCGCTTCAGAGGAGATTCCCTCCATCATGCACCCGTCGCCGCAGAGCGCGTAGACGTTAGAGTTAAAGAGCTCAAACCCTGGCTTATTGTAGCGGGACGCGAGCCAGTTGTTCGCCATAGCGAACCCGACGCTCGTCGCGACGCCCGCGCCGAGCGGACCGGTCGTCGTTTCGATACCGGGAACGCGGCGATATTCGGGGTGCCCGGCGCACTTCGAGCCGAGTTGACGAAAACTCTTGAGATCGTCGAGCGAGACAGCGGGCGCGCCGTTCTCGCTGACGTTCGCGACGTGCAGAACCGAATACAGCAGCGTCGACGCGTGCCCGTTCGAGAGGACGAAACGATCGCGTCCTGGCCAATTCGGGGCGCTCGGCGCGTATTTCATTCGTTCGTTATAGAGCATATACGCGACGGGCGCGAGCGCGATCGGCGCGCCAGGATGTCCGCTCTTTGCCTTTTGAACGGCGTCCATAGCTAACGCGCGCATCGTGTCGATCGCTTTTTTTTCCGCTGGCGTCATGGAAAGCATTGTAGTCTTCTTCTCTTTCTTGCGTAATGGAGTCGGATAATATGGAAATATGCCGCGCGACGCTCGAGATCCGCCGCGCGACGACGTTAGGATTGACGTTTAAGGGAGCGCTCTTCTCGAAAACGTTTGATTTCGTCGACGAGCTCTTGAGCGCCTTGCTCGAGCAGATTCTCAGCCGCAGAACGACCGAGCATTTCGGCGAGCGCGCGCTTCGTTTCAAGGGGCAACGGCGAGCCGTCCGCGACAGAAGGAATCACCTGAAGCGACTGACCGGAGAAGGAGCGCGAACCGTCGAACGAAAGCGCTTCCGCCTGCAATACGAGCGCCTCGCCTACCCCGTCGACCTCCGTTACCGACCCGAGCGCGCCGATCGGCGCTATGCAGCCGCCCTGAAGACGACCGAGAAACGCGCGTTCCGCGATCGTCGCGAGGTACGTCGGCTCGTGCAGCAGTCGCGCGACCTGCGCGCGCGTGTCAACGTCGTCCGCGCGCGTTTCAAGCCCGAGCGCGCCCTGACCGACCGCCGGCAGGAAGTCGGGACGCTCAAGGTACTGGCGCGCGCGAGCGGCTAGATCGAGTCGTTCGAGTCCCGCGCTCGCGAGAATAATCGCGTCGTACTCGCCTTCGTCGAGCTTGCGCAGACGCGTCTCGACGTTGCCGCGCGCGCTCACGATCTTCCAGGGCTCTGCGTCCGGGCGCAGTTTCGCGCATAAGCGCAGCGCCATGCTCTGGCGGCGCATACTGCTCGTTCCGAGAACCGCGCCGGGCGGGAGTTCTTCGATCGAGGCGTAACGATTCGAGACGAAGACGTCGCGATAGTCCGCGCGTTCCGGCACGGCGGCGAGTACGAGCCCCGGAGTCGGCTCGACTGGCAAATCCTTAAGACTATGCGCCGCGACGTCGATTTCACCGAGTAGCAACGCCTTTTGAATCTCTTTCGTAAAGACGCCTTGAGCGCCGAGATTAACGATCGCCTCGTTGCGATTGACGTCGCCGGTCGTCGTGATTTGAACGATCTCGACCTCGAGTCCTAACGCGACGAGCGCGTCGCGCGTCCAGGTCGCTTGCCACATGGCGAGCGCGCTAGGACGCGTGCCCAAACGAATACGTTTCATGGCGGAAGACAGCAATTACAGTTTCTTAAGATAGATATTCTTGACTTCAACGCGCATACCGCCGTCCCCGACGTGCAGTTGCCACCCGAGAACGCCGCTCTTACGACGCACGTCGTCGGAATCCTCGTCGATAAAGACGCTCGTTACCTTCCCGTTGATCTTGTGCACGAAGACGAAACCGCGCGCGGTAATCTCGTAATGATTCCAATCCTCGATTTTAACGTTCGCACGAACCTCCTCGGGTGTAGCAAAGCGCGCGACCTCTTGGATCTCGCCCTTGCCGTTCACGCGGCTAACCGTGCCGAGATTCGCCAGAATACCGCGGAACGCTTCTCCGTACATAATGCCGCTGTACGTCGCGGAGCCGTCGAAGTCGCCTTGATACCCGCCCATACGCATCTTTTCAGCGTCCAAATACCAGCCGCGATAATACAGACCCGAGTTGCCCCAGTTGCTGATCTTATAATCGAACTGAATCGTGAAGTCGCCAATCTCTTGGTCTACGGTATACGAAAGCGCCTGATTCTGAGTGATCTTCTTATCGCTGTCGTTCGTCTGACCGACGATCGCGCCGTTTTCGACGCTCCAAAGATTAGGATCGCCAGACCAACCGGTAAGATCCTTGCCGTTAAAGATCGACTTATACCCGTCGGGCGCGTCCTGCCCGTAAGCGAGCGTCGCGACGGCGCAAATAAACGTCGCGGCAAACATAACGAAAAGACGAGATCGCGTCATGAGAATCTCCTTTGAATGAATGGTAAAATTACAGTACAGTAATAACAGTAATAGTCCGCGCCGTCCAAGCGGCGCGCGGAACCGTCAAAATTAACGTTAGTTCTCCGGCTGCGAGACGACCGTACAGTTCGGCAACGCCTCGCGCAAGCGGTCGGCGCCAGCTTCGGTCGCGCGCGTGCGCGTTATGTGGAGCTTAGTAAGATTACTGAGCGCGGAAAATTTCGCGACGCTCTCGTCGTCCAGCTCCGAACGACCGACGTGTAGGAACGTAAGTTTCGTAAAGCGCGCGATCGCGTCCGCAGACGCCGGCGTTATACCAGCGTCGTCGAGATTGAGCGACTCCAAGCGCGTCGCGAGCGGCAGAATATCCAAAACGCCGGCGTCGCCGACCGACGTATGATAAAGGTTCAGCGAATAAAGGCTAGGAAAACCTTCGCGCCAGTCGACCTCGCCGAGTTCCTTAACAGAAACGGCTGAACTGCTAAGATCGAGTTCGGTAAGATTTTCAGCCTGTGAAGCGCCTCGGAGAGCGTCGAGAGGGAAAGAACCGTCGTCAGCATGAAGACCGGAGAGGCGCAACTTACTAAGCTGACGGAACGCCGCCACCATAAGGAAAGTCCCCTTCGCGTCGTTCGGCACAACCGCTTCCGTCCAGAGCCATTCGCGCATATCGCGGCACAACGAGATTGAGAGGAGCCCGGAATTCGTCAATCGACCGCGGCAACGAATCACCTTAACCTTGCGCGCGCGCTCCTGATCTTCAGGCGTGAGAAAACCAATAAACGGGCGCTCGCTCGCGTCGATCGTGAGTCGCGTGTTCGTCTCGTCAAAGCTGAAATCCGCATTCGGCTCCGCTACGGGCGGCAGAGTCTCAACCTTCGGCAAATCCTCCGCCTCGCGCGCGGGCGTAACGGCAAGACCCGCGTCCGGATCGTAAATTCCAGCGTTATTCCTTTCACACCCCGACGCGGATAAGATCGCGCAAGTCAAGAGCGCGACGACCGCCGCGCGCGCACTATAATCTTTCATGACAAATTCCTCTTCGATCAGCGCGTTATTCTTGTTCGGGCTCTGCGTCAGTTTGAGGCTCGGTCGCGGGCTCTTCCGCAGGTTGGGGCTCAGGCGCAGGCTCTTCGGCAGGTTGCGGTTCAGTCGCAGGCTCTTCGGCTGTTTGCGTTTCCGGCGCAGGCTCTTCCGCAGGTTGCGGTTCCGGCGCGGGCTCTTCCGCAGGTTGCGTTTCCGGCGCGGGCTCTTCCGCAGGTTGCGGTTCTGGCGCAGGCTCTTCCGCAGGTTGCGTTT
>ONJR01000191.1 GCA_900318195.1 uncultured Planctomycetota bacterium | reverse complement strand
TTGATCGAAGCCTTTTTTGATAAGATTATTCACGGCGTTTTCTAGTAGCGGTTTCATATTAACGTCTCCTTCTGGGGTTGCAACGATTCTATTATAGAGTTCCATGCCCTGTTGGGGGAACATGGACTGGATACAGTGAGAGAATTCTTCTTTATGACGCACGACGAGCGGCGGGAGTTCGTCGGGCGCGATTTCTCCGCGCATAATGGGGAAGGTCGCAGCGAGCGTTCGGAAATCGCGCTGGAATTTTGCGATCGTCTCGATCTCGAGCGACTGCACGTTGACGACGTTGAGTCGGTAGTCGTTGAAGAAGGGCGAAATTTGCGGTTCAAGGCTTCGTCCGTCTGCGGTTGTGGGGAAGACGACGGACTCGCGTAGTGTAACGCGCTTGGTCCACGGCTTTTCGTCGTAGTTGAGGAGGAAGCTGATTACCGGGTAGCGTTCGGACTTGCTAGCGAACCGTTTTGTTTGCGCGCGGTATGATCCGGCGTCGTAGGCTAGCATTCTGAAGACCATATCGGGGTCGTAATAATTCTGGTTTTCAATCGCCATAATAGCGAGCGCGACCTTTTGATCGCGCCATATTTTTATGACGTCGCGTTCGTATTCTCTTGTAGGGTTGTTTTCGTCGCCGAAGATTTCGCGCGCTTTCGCGTCGACGAGCGCGTCGGGCGCGATAATTTGTTCGCCGTCGAAGACGAGCGCGTTAAAGACGTCGGCGAAGACGTCGTTGAGCGAGAGGAACGCCCTCTGGAACATATCAGGTTGTTTCATCGAATTGTCTATTTTATTTGGTTTGACTTTGCGATAACATTACGCTTGGTAGTTCGACCTTTTACTCTTTTATCGGCTTTTGACGAGTTCGTTCGGGCGCGGGGTCGCGTCCTCGCCACTATGATAGCGACCTTGCACGCTTTTGTCAAGGAACGTGTCGCGCGCGCTGACCGTCGTGCGAACCGGTAGTTGACGGCTTGCATTTCTACGTTCCGCGCAGTTCTTCCGCGCCGCGGTTTGGTAACGCAACGTTTCCCCCGCCATAAAATGGCGGGGCTCCAATGGAGCGCCTGCGGCGCGGAAAGGGGAAAGTCGTTCATTATCGCGCAGCGGTTTGGTAGCGCAACGTTAGAAAGCGTGATAAAAATCGAAATTGGCGCTTGAAAAAACAGAACGAGGAGGTTAAATTTACTTTGGCGGGTTGTCTTCCGTCGAATGAAAAAGCGCGTTCTACGGCGTACGAGCGCGTTGTTTAGATAGTTTAACCGTCGCGCGCGATCGGCGGCGCGGCACAGTACGAGGAGTAGAGCGATGACGGTAGTTCGAGGTCGGCATATCGCGGGCGCGTCGGACGCGAGCGCGCGCGACGTCCTAGCGCGCGCCGCCTCGACGTCGACGGAGTCGAGACTATCGCGCGGCGCGTTCGAGCGTGATTTTCTTGAATTTGAAGCTGCGCGCGGCAGGGGCGAGATCGGGCGCGAGCGTTTGAACGCGTTTCGCAACGCGTGCGAACGCGTGCGCGAGTGGGGCGGCAATTTGTACGCGAATTTTACCTCGACGCGGGCGGAGAGGGCGCTCGACGCGTTCGACGAATTTCTACGTCATACGCGTTTCGTAGCGCTGGAAGACGCGACGCGCGCGCAATTCTACGCCGCGATCTGCGAGCTGAGGGAATATTGGCGCGCGAAGGCGCCTTCGAGCGTAGCGGCGCGCGCAGGCGAGACGGCGACGATCGACTGGGACGAGCTAGCGACGTTCGAGCTTACCGGCGCGGAGCCGATCCGAATTGTCTTTCGCGGCGTCGAGCTGACGGGATTCTACGATTGGCTTTCGCTATATCGTCGCGTTGTCGAAGAGTTCGTTACTCGGAAGCTATTGCTTCAGAAGCGGGTTAAGCAAGCGAAGACGGGCGATATTCTATTAGGGCGCGCGAGCGACGTCGGGGAAATGACGCGGCCGACGAGGCTCGGCGAGACGGACTTTTGGCTGGCGACCCCTAGTTCGGGCAAGGCGGCGTTGAGGGCGCTCGTCGGGTTCCGTAAGCTGAGCGGGGTCGCGCCGGACGAGTTGCGAATCGAATATCGTCGCGCGGGCGCCGTCGAGCGTTCGGACGAGACGCGCGAGGAGGCGTTCGAGGAGCTTTCGCCGCCGTCCGACCTGATCGCCGACGCGCCCGACGATCGCGCGGCGTCGGTTCCGAGCGGCGCCGTCGAAGCGCGGACCGTCGAGCGTTCGCCGGGTTCCGTCGAGACGCGCGAGGTCGATTTCGACAATATACCCGATATGACCGGCACAAAGCCGACGCGCCTGGAGCTATTTGGTCGCGAGATAGTCGGGTGGTCGGACTGGCGGACGTTGCATCTGCGGTTAGCGGAGCGTTTGATCGAGATGGGCAGGCTGAAGCCGTATATAGGGCTGTGCCTGCGCGCGTCGAGTATGGTCGATTTCGGCGATCAAAGGTATCTTAAAAAGATGACGGATCCTGCGCCGCTCAAGGGGACGGATTACTATATGAGCACGAAGCGCACGGAGACGCAAACGTTGCGATACGTTAAGTATCTACTCGACTATTGCGGCGTGCTGTACAATCGCGTGCGGCTAGAGTACGCGCGCGTTGGCGCCGAGCGCGCGGAATACGAGCTCGTCGACGTTAAGAGCGCGCGCGCCAGCGGACTGTCTCATCGTGAAATCGTCGAAAAGTTTTGCGAGAGTAGGGACGGAATCTTTACGCTCGACGAGCTCGATAAGGCTGTTGGCGGGCTGCCGGAGACGATCTCGACGATCCTCGGCTGGGTTGCGACGAAGGCGTTCAGATTGAGTTGCGGCAAGTTCATTCTTAAGGGCAAGATTTCCTTTAACGTTCCGGCGACCGACGCGTTTTTGGAAAAGCTGTGTCCCGGCGAGTACATGTCCCTGAAGCAGATCGCCGACGCTCAGCGCTGGCGCGCGTTTCCAAGAGCGACGACGGAGTGGAACGAGTTCTTACTCGCGTCCTATCTCGACGGCGTGAGCGAGAAATTCGCGCTATGGACGATTGGGCGGCGCAAGAGAGAGGCGGTCGGCGCTATGGTGCGCAAGTCGATTCATTTCAAATCGTACGACGAACTGCTCGCCGACGCGCTCGCGCGCTCAGAAGCGCCCTTTACGAACGAAAGCGCTTTTGAATTCTTTGCTCAGGAGAAACTATTGGCGAGAAGACAACTGCAGACGATCGATTATGTCGTATCGCTCGCTAAGGAGTGGAGAAAGCATTTGGAACAATAGCAGGTCAGACGACAACGGCGCGCTAGCGCTGGACTACCGATCTTGCTCTTTCTCGGCTGTCCCCTTTCGCGCCGCGATGCAACCCCGCGTTCCCTTTCCGCGCCGCAGGCGCTCCAATTGGAGCCCCGCCACTTTGTGGCGGGGGAAACGTTGCGCCCCTACGACGCGTTGATATAGGAACACGGGAGCCCATATTAACGCTGATTCGGCTCTACCCGCGATCAATGGAATCGTGTTGGCGCAATAAGGGGAATCAGCGCCTTCTGTAGAAAAGCGAGCCGCTTTGCGGCGGGGGAAACGTTGCGTTACCGCTCCGCTCCGCGTTAATTGTAATCACGCGCTCTCTGTTGCCTGTCCTTATCGTATCCCTTATTCATGATATTCTATACTAGCGCTTTGCGCTTTCTCTGCAATCCACTGTTGCGCCTGTTCGGACGTGACGTCGAGGAACGACGCGATTGTGGAAACAGGAACGCCCTGCGCGTGCATTCGGAGCGTGGAATCGTGCGCGTGTTGCAGACT
>ONJR01000039.1 GCA_900318195.1 uncultured Planctomycetota bacterium | reverse complement strand
TGATAAAATTGCGTCGAATGGTGAATTTCAAAGGAATCAAGCTCGATTCCAATGACGTAATCCGCGCCTAGCTCCGCGCCCATCTTTTCAAAACTCAGAGAATTGAATTGCTCTTCGTCGAACTTTTCCATGACGCGATCCACCGGAATCCATTCCAGCTTCTTCTTGTTCTTATTCTTAATATTCCTCGAAACGTGTAGCGTAATGGCGGTCGCAAGATCGTGATTAGGATTCGACGTCCCAAAAAGATTAAGATTCGAACGGCAGATAACGACGAGTTTGGAGCCCTTCGGAATCGCCTTAACCTCGTCTTTAAAGACGGGAGGAGCTTCCGTGCCGTAGATTAGATAGTACGGCATCATTAAAGCGCCGGCGCAACCCGTCGCGCCTAGTAACGTGAGCGACCCGAAAGTCGCCAGAAGAAGCGCAAGAATAAATTGTCGGCGGTTCGTCATATCAACGTCCTTGTTCGATTAATACCAATTCAATAACGGTCGCCCGCAACCAACTTGCAGGCGCCGCTACTATACTTATCGACCAAAGACGGGGAATTATTAAACAAAATCCGCATAATCATTAAACTTGTTAAATCCAGCGTTCACGCGGTAAAACGCGCGCTTGAAAAGACTCGAGACTACAGATTCGCCAGGAATTCGCACTTTTTATTCGTCTCGAGTTCGACAAGTTCGAGCTTATACGCTCGTTGCGTCTTACCCTTCGTCTCGGCGGTCTCTTCGAGATCAACGTCCTCAACATAGCCGGCGAGAAGGTAGTCGACCGGTTCGCCAAGCGCGTCGACAAATTTCGCGCGCTCCGTCGGAATAAAGACGTTGTTCGCCCTAACCCCGCTCTCTTTGAGCGCCTCCTGAACCGTAGACTTATCGAAAAGCTTAATACCTTTCACCTCGCCCAACCGCTCGCGCGTCGCGTCCGATAGCGACGACGCCTCAGCGCCCCCGGAAACGCCTATAAAGCAGACCGACAGTTTGCGATCCGTATGCAACGCGGACAGACGTTCAAGTTCGCGCGAAGCGTCCCGCGTCGCGTTTTCCGCCGCGCGCGTCGCCGCGCCGACGTCGACCGACTTAAACGCGTTGAACGCCGCGCAGCCGCCTTCAACCGCGTTCAACGCGACCGCTAACGTCGTCGCGCCGAGCGTTGCAAGCGCGCGACGACGCGTACAAGCCAACCGCGCGCGCGACGCGAATGACGACGCCTCGCATTCGCGCAAATCAATTCCAGACGATGATTCCATCTAAGACTCTCCTTGCCTCGACCAAAGCTTACACTAAGCCGCGTCCTACGACGACTTGACGACGCGCGCGCGAATAATACAATTATTCTCAACGCGACCGCGCCGCGCAATGATAAGGATAATCTTTTTAACGCGCTAAGACAAGAGGAATCGTAAGACGAACGCGACGCGCGCGACGCAATGTCGCGCAACGCGCGACTCGACGGAGAACAAGCGAGATGAAAAGCTGGTTCATGAATATTTTTTTTGGTAGAACGCAACGCGCGTTTTGGCGGCAGACGATCGTCGTTGCGTGTCTCGCCGCTCCGTTTGTCATTGTATGGCGGCATTACAAAGACGAAATCGCGCTAATGCCAGAATACGCCGTTACACAAAGGAATATTTACGTACTAGACCCGCCGACATGGTATTCAAGGGTCATTCCGCATGAAGTTCTCGATCTCTTGCCGCCAGAGTACCACAACAAGCCGCTCGCGTCCTTCGACGCAAATTTTGTCGAAGCGCTAAAAGAAGCGTTTAAAGCCCATCCCATGATACTCGACGTCGAAAGCATTGTATGTCAGTATCCCGCGCTCGTCAAGGCGAGACTCGTCTTTCGCAACCCGGTCGCCGTCGTCGACGCGTCGGCGCAAAACGCCGCCAACGCGCTCGAGGAGATACGCAATCGATTCCCAGAAGAGTACGCGCAAGCCTACGAAGCGTTTCAGCGCGACAACCCGGGCGCGTACGACGCCTTGGCGGAAACGAACGCGTTCGCGCGCAAACTCAACTCGGGGGATTACTACCTCGTCGACGCGCAAGGTGAAAAACTGCCGACCCAATACTTCCTCGACCATCCCGATTCGTACCAGACGCTGCCGCAAATTTTAGGCGTGACGAAAGAGAGCGAGACCACCGCCGGCAAGACCGCGCAAGGGGCGCTACGCGACGCCGCCGCGCTCGTCGATTTTCTACAGCAAAACAACGCGATACAGCGTTACAATATCACGAAAATATACGCGTTTCGTAAGAGTAAGGAATATCGCGCGCGCTTTATTCTCAAAGCGCCGACCGAAGGTCGCAACGCCGCGTTTATCTCTTGGGGAACCTGCGACGCGACAGAACGCGGCAAGACGCTCGACACGACTCAAAGCGGCGCGGACGCAAACGCGCAAGACGTGTTTGACGCGCGGCAAAGCGCCAAACTCCAAACGCTCGACGCGCTATTCAAAGCGACACTGCGACAGATCGATATTTGTGAGAACGCGACCGATATGGTGGAACGTGCAAAATTGCCGAGCCTATACAATCCCGATTTCAATATTCCCAGAATGCTTGCCACGCTCGAAAGGGAAGGCTCGCAACAGAGTAGCGACGAAGAGAGAAACAATTAAGACGCCGCGCCCGCAAACGTGAGTTAAACAAATCAGAGACGCGCCGACCGACGCAAGAAATAGAAGAATCGCGCAACAGTCTGAGCGCCGCCGACGCCAACTCAAGGACGCGACTAGAACTCTGTTACGCGGTTCTACGGAACCGTAGGATATCTTATCGAAACGCTTCAGCGTCATATACCGCCGCGACTACCCAAGGACGCGACACAAGCCGTGAAATGCGTCTCTACGGCGCCATACGTACGTTGCGAATCACGCGCTCGTGCGAGAAATACCGCCGCGCCAACACAGGGACGCGACACAACTCCGCGCGCGCGATTCTAGGACGCCGTAGTTATATGCTAGTAGACTGCGGACTACTCGAACGAGTTGAACATGCGTTCGATCGCAATCTCGAACTTCTCGTCGGAATAGTACGTGCCAGCCTGGATCTCCGCGCGGACGCGATTAACGAGATCCAACCTGATATCGGCGTTAGGATCGGACGCCGCGAGCGACGTCGCTTCACGCGCGCTCGATATATTCATTTCGTCGCGCGTTTCAACTGGTCGCCGCGCCTCAGCGTTGCGATTCAGCGCGCCGTTGGACCGAACATTGACAACGCCCTGCGCGCCGGATATTCTGTTTATATTCATTTCGTTCCTCCTGAAAACAAACTCAGAAGCGCCTTCGTTGCGCGAGCGTTACCAACGCGCGGCGTCGTGTACTACGTGTGGATCGCAACGCGCAAGCGTACCGTCCTGGCTCCGCCTATGCGCTACGGAGAGTCAAGGAAAGACGTCTGTCTGTCCCGCTCACAGTAACTGTATCGACTTTTCGACCGACCGACTTGAGCCTTCTTGCCAGTTTCTACGATTAAAAACGTCGACAAGCGCGCTACGTCGCGACGGTCTACTCGACCATACATGATTATGAACTTTTTTAAGAAATCCAACAAGATCAAAGTTGCAATTTTCACAAGAAATTTTCACACGCGCCTCTGCAACGCGCGCAATCGTTACGACGAACGATAAAAAGACGCGCGACTCGTCGAAAGGAGCCGCGCGGCAAGGAATCTAAGAGGAACGGAACGCGCTATTTCGCCATAAAATTTCGTTCGATAAAGCCGACGTCCGGAGAGCCGGCGGCGAACTGAGGACTCTTGAGAATCGCAAGGAGGAGAGGTATCGACGTCTTGATACCGCTAATGCGGAACTCTTCAAGCGCTCGAATCATGATCGCCAAACCTTCCTCGCGCGTCGAAGCCGTCGCAAGGAGTTTGCCGATCATCGAATCGTAATACGGACTCACGACGTAACCGCCGTACGCGTGCGAGTCGAAACGCACGCCGAAGCCGCCGGGAGCTATCAATTCCTCGATCTTGCCAGGACACGGACGGAAATTCTTCTCGACGTCTTCCGCGTTGATACGGCATTCGATCGCAAAACCGCGATGCTTAATATCCGCTTGCGTATACGGCAGTTTCTCCCCTGCGGCAAGCCGAATCTGCGCTTTGATAAGATCGATTCCCGTCGCCAATTCCGTGACCGGATGCTCGACCTGAATCCGCGCGTTCATCTCGATAAAGTAGAAGTCGCCGTTCTTATCGACGATAAACTCGACCGTGCCGGCGTTCGTGTAACCTGATTCCTTCGCCAGCCGCACCGCCGCTTCGCAAAGCGCCTTGCGTTTCGCAAGGGACAGATTCGGCGCCGGAGTGAGCTCGACGAGCTTCTGACGGCGACGCTGCAGCGAGCAGTCGCGCTCCCAAAGATGCACGACGTTCCCGTAAACGTCCGCGAGAATCTGCGCTTCTACGTGCCGAGGATTCTCGATAAACTTCTCGATATATACGTCCGGATTACCGAACGCCGACTGCGCCTCTTGAGCAGCTTCCTGCAACGCGCGCTTGAGCTCCGAGTCGTTGTTCGCCTGCCTAATACCGCGCCCGCCGCCGCCGGCGGAAGCCTTGACAAGCACGGGATAACCGATCTCGCGCGCGATCGCCAGACCGTCGGCTTCCGTCGTGACGAGCCCTTCGCTACCGGGAACCGTCGGCGTCTTACTACGACGCGCCGCCGCGCGCGCAGCGTTCTTATTGCCGAGCAACTCCATCGCTTCAGACGTCGGACCGATGAACTCGTAACCGCAACTGCGACAGATCTCGGCAAAATGCGGATTCTCTGACAGAAAACCGTAACCAGGATGGATCGCGTCGACTTGCGTCAACTCCGCCGCGCTGATGACGCGATCGATCTTAAGATAGCTCTGATCGGAACGAGCCGGTCCTATGCACACGGCGCGATCCGCAAGTTCAAGGTAACGCGCGCCGCGATCCGCCTCGCTATACGCGACGACCGATTCGATTCCAAGCTCGCGACACGCGCGTATTACGCGCAACGCGATTTCGCCCCTGTTGGCGATTAGTATTCGTTTAAACATCTTCGCTTCCGCCGTCGCGACCTTGCGCCGCGACTATCTGCTAACGCTCTTCGACTTTGAACAACGGCGTGCCAAACTCCACGGCGTCGCCGGACTTCACCAGAACCTCGACGATCGTGCCGGATATTTCCGCTGGAACGTCGTTGAAGATCTTCATCGCTTCGATTATGCAGACCGTCTTGTCTGGCGTTACGCTGTCGCCGACCTTAACGAACGGCGCCGCGTCAGGACTAGGCGACGAATAAAACGTGCCGACCATAGGCGACTTAATCGTCTTAACGTTCGTCGAAGATTCCGGTCGCGCCGGACTAGGCGCCGCGCACGCGCTCGTTTCGAGCGGCGCGCTCGGCGCAAGCGCGACCTGACCGGCGCGCGGCGCGACCTGCGCCTCGACGACCGCCAGCCCAGGCTGCGCGCGACGCAACGACAAACGACTGCCGCTCTGTTCAAGATCAAGTTCCGAAACGTCGTTTTCTTTCATTAGCTCGACGAGCAGCCGAATTCCGTCCAGATCAAAGACGTCGTTTTTCTTTTCTGCCATTACACCCAATTCCTCGTTTAGACGGCGCGACGCGTCGTCGACGTAACGTAATCAGCGCGCGCTACTGACGCGTCGCCTCAATATAGCGCGGCGCGCGCGCGAGATCCGAGAAGACTCGCGAATCGCGCCAGCACGCGTCCTGTTCAATTTGCGAAGCAACCGCTTCGACCGTCGTCGGACTCAATTCAAGGTACAGTTTACCGCCGCTCGCAAGGTAGTCCGGCGCGCGCGCGACCAACTTATTCGCAAGCTCCGCTCCCGTCGGACCGCCGACAAGCGCTAGCGCCGGCTCGAACTCGCGCACCGACGGCGCCAAAGCGGCGTACTCGGCCTGCGAAACGTAGGGAGGATTCGACACGATAACGTCGTACGGCGGCGCGAAGTCCGGACTCGCGGCGTCCAACGCGTCGAAAAGATCGCTGCGCAAGAACTCGACGCGATCCTCCACCGAATGCCGCGCCGCATTGGCGCGCGCGACGTCAAGCGCGTCCTCGCTTATGTCGAGCGCTAATATGCGCGCGGTCGGCACGTGCTTCGCCAACGCGATCGAGAGGCAGCCGCTGCCGACGCCGACTTCGCACACGCGCAACGCGTCCGCGCTCGCAAGCTCGTCCGCGCCGCTCTTACCGAACGCGTTCGCACGCTTCTTGACGTATTCCACAATCTCAAGAACGAGCTGTTCCGTCTCGGGTCGCGGAATAAGCGCGCGCTTGTCGACGTCAAATCGCAGAGAATAGAACTCCTTATTGCCGACCAAGTACGCGACGGGCTCGCCTAGTCCGCGACGCCGAACGAGCTCGCGAAACTTACCGCGCGCCTCGTCGTCCGGGACCGCGTCGTAGCTCACGTACAATTCGACTCGACTTTTACCGAGCGCGTGCGCTAAAAGGATCTCCGCGTCCAGACGCGGCGAATCAGACCCCTTCTTCTGAAGGAAACCTACCGTCCAATCGAGCAACGATTTAATCGTCCAAACTTCTCCCTGCGACATAATAACCCGCCATAACGCTTGCGTTATACCTACGACTCAAAACGGCGCGACCGCTACGGAACGACGGAATATACCGCGCCGAATTTACTCGATCGTGCCAAATGAACTGCGCAACTCCTGACGCTCGTAATCGAGCAACGCGTCGATCACATACGAAAGGTCGCCGGCAAGAATAACGTCTAATTTGTACAAGGTCAAGCCGATTCTGTGATCCGTGACGCGGTTTTCTGGAAAATTATACGTTCGGATGCGCTCGCTACGATCGCCGCTGCCGAGTTTCGTCATGCGCTCCTGCGAGCGCTTCGCCTGCTCCTCTTCCCGCTTGTGCTCGTAAAGACGCGTCTTAAGAACGCGCAACGCCTTCGCCAAATTCTTGTGCTGGCTCTTCTCGTCCTGACAGCTAACGACTATCCCCGTTTCAAAGTGCGTCAATCGAATCGCCGACTCCGTCTTATTGACGTGCTGACCGCCAGGTCCGCTCGCGCAGAATCGATCGATACGGTAGTCCTCGGGCTTGAGATCGACTTCCACGTCCTCGGGCTCCGCCATAACGGCGACTGTTGCGGCGCTCGTGTGAATGCGTCCCTTCGCCTCGGTAACGGGCACGCGCTGCACGCGATGACCGCCGCTCTCAAACTGAAGTTCTCGGAAGCACCCCTCGCCGTCGACCGCGAACGTGATCTCTTTGAAGCCGCCGAGCTCGTTTGGACTCATCGCCATGACTTCCAGTTTCCAGCCCTTCGATTCGCAGTAATGGCGGTACATCTCGTACAGGTCGCGCGCAAAGAGCGCCGCCTCGTCCCCGCCGGTGCCGGCGTGAATCTCGACGATACACCGCGATCGGTTCGCGTCCTCGCCGCCGATCGTCATATCGAGAAGCTCGTTCCAATATGTCTCGCGCTCCTCGCGAAGTTCGGGCAGTTCCAACTCCGCAAGCTCGCGCATCTCGGCGTCGTCGCTCGAAATGAGCTCTTTCGCCTCCTCGATCTGATCGTTGAGACTCTTAAATTTACGGTACTTGCCGCACAGCTTCGCGAGCGACCCGTGCTCGCGCGCAACGGCGGCAAGACGACTTGAATCCGCCAAGACGTCAGGATCGTTCATCTGACGCTCGAGCTCTTCGAAGCGCGCTAGTTTTTCGTCGAGTAACTTTCGCATAACGATCTCATCTTCTACGTTCGGTTCGTCAAGCGCGAACTCGCGCTCGCTTAAATAAAAAGGACGCAAGCGCGCCGTACCGTACGCGCGGCGACTTGCGTCTATTCGATCGCGCTATCGCTCGCCAAGACGCGAACGACGCGGCACGCTTGATTTACGATTACTTCTTGTCCTTCTTGCCGTACTTATTGAGGAACTTCTCAATACGACCGGCGTGGTCGACGAACTTCTGACGACCCGTATAGAACGGATGGCACGCGTTGCAAATATCAACCTTCAGCTCGGGCTTCGTACTGCGCGTTACAAACGTGTTGCCACAACCGCAACGAACCTTCGTCTCTACGTAATTCGGATGGATTTTCTCTTTCATCTTTCAACCTGCGTCGCTACGACGTTAGACCGACCGCGCGCGCGACGCGCGACGACGGTAAATACGTCTGATCTTAATTCTATGTCGTCCGCTACTCGGCGCGTCCCGCGCCGCAGACAAAACAAGGCAATTATACAGGACTTTTAAACTTTGACAAGCCCCCGAATCGAAGCTACAGCTTCAGCACGTCGGTCATGTCGTAAACGCGTCCCGGCTCGCAATTAACCAGAAACTTCGCCGCTTCCAGCGCGCCGGTCGCGTACGCGTCTCGATTAGAAGAGCGCACCGTCAGTTCGAGCGTCTCGCCCAGCATTCCGAAGACGATCGTGTGCTCGCCTGGATTGTCCCCTACGCGAATCGCATGATACGCGATCTCATTATGCGGACGCGCGCCGACCTTGCCGCCGCGACCGTCCCGAAAACTATCGATTCCCATCTCGGCGCCGATAAGCGCGCCGAATTTCAGCGCCGTGCCGCTCGGCGCGTCAACCTTATAGCGATGATGACGCTCGAGAATCTCAACGTCCGCGTCGGCGTCCTTCAGCGCGCGCGCCGCTATCTGCGCTAGCTTCATGGTGAGATTGACCGCCGGACTCATACTAGGCGAGCGCAACACCGGAATAACGCGCGACGCCTCTTCCAAACGCGACGTCTGCTCCGCGCTCAGCCCCGTCGTCGCGTACACAAGCGGCAGCTTGCGGGACAAACACAGGTCAAGGGACGTCTCAAACGCGCGCGCCGACGAGAAATCGACTAAAACGTCGGCGGCGACCTCGCTCGGCAATTCCGACGTGATCGCAACGCCGAGCGTTCCAACGCCGGCGACCTCGCCCGCGTCGCGCCCCAACTCGGGACACTCGGGAGAATCTATCGCCGCTACGATCTGAAAGGAAGAATCCGCGCTCGCAAGCGCGACGAGTCGGCGTCCCATCTTACCGGAAGCGCCGAAGAAGGCTATCTTGATCATGAAAGTAACGTTCCCTATTTTCTGGCGGCGCGCGAAGTTCTAGCGCACGTTCCCGCCCAACATTTCAATAAAGCGCGTCGCGGCAAGCGAAAACACTTTACGACGCTTATAAATCACGCCGATCGGTCGCGAAAGTTGCGGTGAAACCAGAGGTATCGAACAGAGAGACCCCTGCTCGACTTCGGATCGCACCGTCGGCAACGGAAGAATGCTCACGCCAAGTCCTACTGTGATCGCCTGCTTGATCGTCTCGATATTGTCGAATTCCGTCACAACCTTGACGCGCACGCCGTTCTGACGAAACGTCTTGTCCGTCTCGCGACGAATCGGCAAATCGCGCTCAAACGCGATAAAATTAACGTCTCGCAACTGGTCGATCTTGAGCTGCGACTCGCTCGCAAGAGGGTGCCCGACCGGCGTTACGACAACCATCTCTTCAGAACGCAACGGAATCACGTTGATCTCGGGAGTCGCCGTAGGATACGAAATGAGACCGAGGTCCGTCTCGCCGTTCACGACCGCGCGGTACACCTTGTCTGGATGCAAGAATTCTAGCCGAACCTTCGTGCGAGGATTCTCCTTCATGAAATCTTGCATGACCTTGCTCATGTCGTGGAGACCGACGGAATAGATCGCGGCGACCCTAATCGCGCCTCCGTCCGACGTCTTATTCGCGCGAACGCGCGAAACGACTGAATCGAACATTTCCAGTATCTCGCGAAACGAATCGTAGCACATCTGCCCTTCCGGAGTTAGAAAGAACGGTCGTCGCGAGCGATCAAGCAACTGCGCGCCGATTTGCGCCTCGAGGCGGTGAATCGCCTGAGTCGCGGCCGACTGGCTAACGTCGTTCATTTGCGCGCCGCGCGAGAAACTTTGATAATAAACGACGTCGCAAAAAATTCGGAAGGTCTCTATGTTCATCTTAATACTGCGGCTGTGTCTTCAACGCGAATCACACGCGTAGCGTTCTTCGCGCCCGAATATTGGACGGTAAAATAACTCTGCGCGCGCTGGTACCGTGCGGCTAGGCGCTAAGCGCGCTAACAATCGATTCTCATCGTATCATAAATTGGGAGGTTTACAAGCGCCCGCTATGATTTTGAACTCCGACGCGCTAAGGGTTAGCAACGTTGGGCGCCCTCTTTGTCAACGCGTGAAAAGCGCTATAATAGCGCCGTCTAAGCCACCGTTCCCTTCGCGGCTGGAAGCGCAAGAGCAGCGCGCGATAGAACGATTAACAACGTGATTCATAGGAGACGTGAATATGTCAAACGTAACTCGCCGCGACGCGATGCGCGCCGTTGGAATGGGACTCGGCTCTATCCTAGCCGTCGGCGCCGGGCAAGCCGCTAACGCGGCGGACGCCAAGGACGATCTCGCGAACCCCGCTATGGTTCAAGGCGCCGAAGCCTGGAAGTACCAGACGATCGATCCCAAGAAAGTCGCCGACGAGGCCTACGAAAACTATTCCGTTGGACGATGTATGCACACGACCTTTAAAGCGATCGTCGCAAACGTCGCCGAAGCGCTCAGAGAAAAAGACCCGCTCGCCGCGCAGCAGATCGCCGCGTTTCCATTCCACATGATGCGATACGGCGGCTCCGGCGCGAACGGATTCGGAACGTTGTGCGGCGCCGTCAACGGCGCAATGGCGGCGATCGGACTCTTCGTCTCCGATTCCAATACGCGCAAAGCGCTGTGCAACGAAATTGGCTGGTACTACGAACGAACGCTACTGCCGGTCTACAAGCCGGCGAACGCGCAGGACGAACAAGGCTATCCTCAAACGATCGCCAATTCGCTACTGTGCCACATTTCGAGCGGCAAGTGGGCGGCGCTCGCGCAAGTCAAAACGAGTTCGCCCGAACGCACCGAGCGATGCTCGAGACTCTCCGCCGACCTCGCGCGCAAAACCGCAGAACTACTCAATCAAAATTTCGCGGCGCTCAATTCCGCCGACGTCGCGCCCGTCGTCTCGCTCAAGCGAACCGAGCCGACCGCGACCTGCGTCGCCTGCCACGACAAATCCGGGTCGAACGCCGATATGATCGGAACTTCCTCGTGTTCCGAATGCCACCCGGACCACGACGTTCACCACAGCGAACGCTAAACGCGAAGCCACTCTTCACTAAGGACGCCTATCCTCATGCCAACAGAAAATCGTGAAATCAAGATCTCAGGGCTTCCGAGATACCTCGCGCCGTTCCACGCCAAGTTGCACCCGCACTTCTTCACAGACGTGCTTGTCGTTGGCGGCGGTCTCGCCGGTCTCACGGCGGCGCTCGCGGTCGATCCGTCTCTGAGAGTTCTCGTCGTCTGCAAAGCCGGTCTTAGCCAGTCGAACAGCGTTAAAGCTCAAGGCGGGGTCGCAACGGTCTGGAACGTTCCGGACGACGCCTTTGAAAACCACGTTAAGGACACGCTCATTGCCGGCGGCGCGCTATGCGATCCCGAGGCGGTCGAGCGCGTCGTTCGCGGCGGTCCGGAGGGCGTTCGTAAGTTGCTGCAATTTGGCGTCAACTTCGACCGAGACGAAAAGGGCGACGTCCTACTGGGTCGCGAGGGCGGACACGATCACTTCCGTATTCTGCACGCGAACGGCGACTCGACCGGCGCTGAAATTATGCGCGCTATGATCGAAGAGGTGCGCAAACGACCGAATATACGCGTGTGGGAAGACACGTTCACGCTTGACCTGCTCACCTTCGACGGGTTCTGTCGCGGCGCCGTCGTGTACTGGGAGAAGGAGAGCGAAACGGAACTCGTCTGGGCGAAGCAAACGATCCTGGCGACGGGCGGCATAGGTCAAATCTATCGCGAGACGACGAATCCTTCGATCGCGACGGGAGACGGGGTCGCGATGGCGTTCCGCGCCGGCGCGAAATGCCGGGACGTCGAGTTTGTCCAATTCCATCCGACGGTACTCTACATAGCGGGCGGCAGTCGTAGTTTGATTACGGAAGCGATGCGCGGCGAGGGAGCGCGGCTTGTCGATAAGAACGGCTACCGTTTTATGAAAGATTACGACGAACGCGGCGAACTTGCGCCTCGCGACGTCGTTAGTCGTTCGATCGTTCAGCAGATGGCGAAGACCGGCGCGTCGAACGTCTTTTTGGATCTCACGCACAAGGATCCCGACTGGATACGCAAGCGCTTCCCCGGCATAGCTCAGATCTGCGCGGAGTTCGGCGTCGATATAACGAAGGATCGCATCCCAGTGCGTCCCGGCGCGCATTACGCGATGGGCGGCGTTTGGGTCGACTACAACGGTCAGACTTCGATTAAGAATCTTTGGGCGGCGGGCGAAGTTTCTAGCACGGGCTTGCACGGCGCGAATCGCTTGGCGTCGAACAGTCTTCTGGAAGCGCTCGTCTACGGCGAGCAGACCGGTAAATTTGCGAGTCAGTTTGCGCTCTCCGAGCCCGACGAATATCGCGCGCTCCCGTTGGAAAATCGTCCGCTGGAGACGTCGTCTATTTCGGAAGCGGCGCTCGATTTGGCAGACGTTCGCAACTCGCTGAAGAGCGTTATGCAACGTCAGTGCGGGGTTGTTCGGGACGAGGAAGGTCTACAAGACGCGTTGCGCAATATTGAGAATTGGTCGAAGATTCTCTTTGCGCGTCAGTTCTCGACGGTAGAGGCGTGGGAGACGCAGAATATGCTGGTCGTTGCGCGCCTAGTCGTCACGGGCGCGCTCGAACGCCGAGAAACGCGCGGCTCGCACAATCGTCGCGACTGCCAACCTTTCGATCCTGCGGATCCTGCGGTTCACTCGATCTTTCTGAACGAGGCGTAAGCTCGCCGAAAGCAAACGCAAAGGACGCGCGAGTCGATTGAATCTCGGCTCGCGCGTCTTGTCGTTTTCACTCGCGTTCCTAAGCGCGTTATTGCGCCGGCGCCTCCTCCTTAACGCGGAAGACGCGCGCTTTGACGCGTTGCGCCGCGTCGCGCGCGCGCGCCTTAACACGCTCGCACAACGCCGAACCGTCGCCCGCGCCTGGTCGTCGCGGAGGATAGAGCGGCAGAACGTCGGGATTGATTCGCATTTCGCGCGCGACGACCGTCGTAATTAAGACGTCTTTAAACCACACCGCCTTCGCGACGCTCTCTAGCGACGCGACCTCGCACCATCCTTCGAGCATTCTTTCGAATTCGGCAATGAGCTCGACACGGGTCAGAGGACGATTCGCGCCGTCGGTAGCGCTCGCGCGCGCAAGTTCGTAGAATTCCTGCAACGACTCCATTTCGTCGGCGGCGCGCTCTAAAAAGACTTTCTTATCGGCGTCGGGAGTCGCGTCGTAGCGTCGATACTTCGACACGAACCACTGCATGACGAGCGTCTGGATATTGCGCTCAATTTTCGACTTCTTAACCTCGCCGCGCTTGACCGCGTCGCGCCGCGCGCTCCAACGTCGCGCAAGCGCAGGACCGGGCGCGACGTCGCGCGATAAAACATAGCGCGAGTCGCTTGACTCGGAACAGCGTATGAGATAGTCGATACGCACGTACGCCGGACGGTCATAAGAGTTCGCCCACTCTTTCGTCTTGTCGTTCGAGTTAGCTAGGAAGAGCGCCGAGACGCTCTGCAGACTCTTCGGCGGACGCCACTTCTCTTTCTTACCGCTCGTTGCGGCGCTTGGCGCGTCTGACTCGCCGCCGCCAAGGTTGGAGTAATAATAGTCGAAGAGCTGTTCGCGCGTCTCGTCCGATTCGTCGGCAAAATCGCGTAACGCAAGCCAGCCTAGCGCGCGCGCTTTAGACGCGTTCGCAACGTCGATCGGCGCCGTCGTAATGTGGCGATACGCGCAGGCGCCGAATAATGTCGCGACAAGACTCGCGAATAACAGTCCCCACAGTATCCAGCGGCGACGGCGCGGCTTCGAACGCGCGGACGAGGGATTCGATTGAACTGTTTGCTCCAGTGGCTCCGACATGAGCTAATTCTCTCCACTACGCGCGTATGCGACCGTCTGGAACGAAATCAGCCAAAATTTCTCAATCAGAATAATCGTTATATCTTTTAACGAGCGTCTGAAATTGCGGAAAAAAAGGGAAAAAGCTGACAATGTTCGGTAAAAACTGTTTCGCCGACGCGGACTTCTGGTTATAATACGGGTTAAGTTACAGGGCGTCGCAAAGTGCGGGCGCCGAGCACGGACGCGTTACATTATACGGAAAATCACCATCGCGACAATACGCCGCCGCGTTAAAATCGGCGCGCGCCGCCGAAAGGCGGAAGGAGACAAGATGAGATACGACTGCGCGTACCGCTTTAGCCTGGCGAGCGCCGTGTTAGCGACCCTGCGCGCCGCGACGTTCGGCGTCGTTGCGGTCGTTGCGCTTGCATATGCGAACGCGCAAGACGTAACGTTCGACGCGCCTCAACCAGCGGCGAGTCCGTCTGGTCAGAGCGCTCCTCCGCCACAGGCGTCGGGTCAATCTGGTCAGGGGTCTAACGCGCGCGCAACCGGCGCGGCGTCGTCAAGTCAAGACGTCGCCGAAGTCATCCTGAAGAATTTCTATCAAGTCAACGCGAATCAAACCTCAGTCGTTTCCGGCGAACCGCTTTCCCTGCTGCGCGCGCTCTACGGAGTCTACAATCCGAACGAACGTCTGCGACGACTCCTCGCGTACTGGAATTTCTCGTATAAATACGCTTATCTTAATCTCTGCGCGACCTACCAAGCGGACGTCGACTCGTGCGTCGGCAAGATAATGAACAAGTACGGCTCCTCCGCGCCAAGCGAAACGACGGAATTGCTCAACACGATGCGTCAGCTCGCAGACGAACGGCGCGCCGACGCCAAGTTGACTTTCATGCAGGCGCAATACGATTTCGACGCCGCGTTCACCACACCAAGGGGGCGTCAAGCGGCAATCGCGCGCGCTACCGCCGCCGGGAAAAACGTCGGCGAAGGATACGCTATTCTATATATACCGTCGACCGCGCCCGCGACAAGCTCGTACAACACGCGATTCGAGCAGCTCGCACAAGCGCGAAGAGCGACCGCCGAAACCGCGAGACTCAACGCGCAAATTCCTTTGCTGTACGAAACGCTACAAAAGCGCGCGAGTCAGGCGGCAAGATTGCATACTATTCTGGAAAAAGAATTCACCGCCGCGACCGTCGCAGAAGACGCGCTATTTGCCGCGCTCGACAACGATTTCGACGCAAAGAACGAAGCGCTAAAAGCCGCCGCGCGATACAATCAGGCGATCGCGCTCTACGCCGCTCAGACTGTTCCGACCTCAGTTCAGGACGCCGCGTTCCTCGCAACGATCAATCAGCGCGTGTCAGACGCGTCGAGAACATCGAGCGCTACTGGCGCGCGTGCGAACTCTTCTGGCAACGCCACGCCTGCCGCAGGAAGCGGTCAGACGCCGACGAATCGACCGGCGACGACAACGACAACCTCTCTATGGCTACTGCCCGGGGTCGCGCCCTACCCGAACGATAGTTACGAAGAAGGGTACAACGCTGGATACGCCGCCGCCACAAACTCGAGCGTAGACAACGTTGAGCCGTTGATCGCCAATATACAAAAGACCAACGCCGCGCTCGATCTGACGACTCCAACCTACGCCCTCTCTACGCTCGCATACACAAACTCTTATACTGCCCCGACTCTGCAAACGGTGGGATATCTTACCCCGAGCGCGCAAACGACGACTCTGGGCGGCGGCAATAGCGCGCAAAACCTGACCGAAGATTCGCTGCCGGAAAACAACGACGCAACCCCAACTGCAAATTCCTCCGAAATTTCTGCGGCAAACCCAACAGAAAATCCGCAGCCCGAAACCGCTACGCCCGAAACCGCTCCAGCGACGGATCCTACGACGGCGCAAGCGCCCGAAGACGCAAAAAACAATCCTGAAACCGTAGCGCCGTCGACAAAAGAAACGCAGCCGAGCGCGCCGCAGGAAACAAAGCCCGAGGAACCGGCGAAAAAACCAAACGACGGCGGCAAGCCGGGAACGCCGCCAGAGCCAAAGAAAGACAAGGCGCCAGACGAAAAGAAACAAGACGAGAAGCCTAAGGAAGCGACAATTACGGCGCAGAACGAAGCAAAGGACTGGGCTATACCGTCAGAGTTCGCGAACGAAGACGCGCAAGAAGCGTTCTTTCCAATTATTGTGCTCGTTACGGGCTTCGAACAACCGCGTAATGACGCGACGACAAACGGCGTGCAAAAAGCGTCGAGCCAGGACAACGCGCCCGACGGCGCGTTTCTTTTTAAACTCAATTTCAATCTCGTCTCAAGCGTGAGGAATTATCTCGACTCGCTGTGCGACGAAGCGTATGAACTAGCGCGCGAGGAAGACGAACGAGGATGGATTGTGCGCGGTCAAGAGCCGATTCCTTCTTCTTCGGGAAGCGCAACCTCAGCGTCGAGCCAGTCGCAATCAGGCGCGACCGCGAACGCGGCGGAGAACGAACGCGCTGTTGCGTTGCGCGCGCAGGAGATTGGGCGCGCGCTCTTCGCCGTGCCGATTATCGTCGCCAGCGCGCAAACGCCGGGAGAAGAAGAACGCCTCTTTTCGCTCCAAGAAGTAGCGCAACGCG
Source organism: uncultured Planctomycetota bacterium (assembly GCA_900318195.1). Classification (GTDB taxonomy): domain Bacteria; phylum Planctomycetota; class Planctomycetia; order Pirellulales; family Thermoguttaceae; genus RUG369. The sequence continues at coordinate 30,613 of ONJR01000039.1, read as the reverse complement.
CGCGCGCCGTTACGCCTGAAATGCGCGCGCGCGTCGCCAACGAATACTGGCGACTATGCGCCGCCGTCGCTAAACTGCGCGTCGAAGAGACTATGTTGCAGACTTACGTCTCGATCTATCAAAATTCAAGCGGCGCGGCGCGAGAAGAGCGCGCGCTCGCCGTCGCCTTGGAAGCGCAAGCGCGAGTGGCGGAGGCGCGCGCGGCGAAACGCGGCGTACAGACTAATCTATTGCGCCTTATGGCGCTAACGCAAGCAAGCTCGGCGTACCCATTGCCCTCGACGCAACCGTTCTGCGGAGTAAAATTTCAGTTGGGATCGCCGCCCTACCCGAACGCAACGACGTTGCGCGTCGGCGCGCTCATTCAGGAGCGAATTAAAGTCATGCAGAGTCTCGGCGCCGCATTTCGCTCGCCTGCAGAGCTACTCAATATAGACCTCGCCAGTATAACCGACGACAACGCCGACGTCGCGTTCGCCGCGCTCGCGAAAAAGAGAGAGCGGACGCTATACGTCGTCGAGCAAATTCAAATGCTAAATTGCGCTATCTCCGAATACGTCGCAAACTATCCTGGCTACGTCTCAATCGATCAGTACGTCGACGCTATTGTCGGAAGATAACACGGACTTGACGTAGCCGGTTACTTCATCGGCGGACTTCGCGCCAAAACTCGCAAAGCGCAAGATAGCGCACAACTGCTTCAGATCGCGAACGCGTTTGACAAGCGCGTTCAGATCGCTCGAACGTTCATTAAAGCGATTGGCGACCGTTTGAGATAGCTCGGAACGGAGAGCTTCGCGTCCTTCTTCAAGTCCCTCCTGATGTCCCTCTTTGTATCCCTCTTGGAAAACTTCTTCCCTTTCGTTTGCCCTCATTTGTTCGCCGATCGCTTCCCAAACATTATTTGCCATAGCGTCGCTCCAACATTCAATAAGGGGTAACGTATACGACGTCGTGAGAAGAACGTCGATCTAAACAGTAATTACAAGCGTACGCGCGTCAAAGCAACGCCGAAACGTAGCCGGTTACCTCATCGGTAGATTTCGCGCTAGAACTCGCAAAGAGCAAAATAGAGCTCAATTGCTTCATATCGCTAACGCGTTTGATAAGCGCGTTAAGATCGCTCGAACGTTCATTAAAGCGATTGGCGACCGTTTGAGATATCTCGGAACGGAGAATTTCGCGTCCTTCTTCAACGGCTTCCTCTCTTTCGTTTGCCCTCATTTGTTCGCCGATCGCTTCCCAAACATTATTTGCCATAGTATCGCTCCTATGTTTTGTCGTATCGAAAAAGACGTCTAACGTCGATTTATCGACCTTGATTTTCGCATTAACCGAGCTCTGCATAAAATAGCTCGCCATTGCCATAACAAAATCGTTCTCTTCTTCACCCCATTCGTCAACTTTGCTAAGCGGCGCGGCGACGAAATGTTCGGCGCCCTCTAACTTGCCGAGACTTGCAAGCGCCATGAGATCGTACGCTACTTGCAAAAATGGCGGCGCGTTGAACTCATGTCGCGCGCACAAACGCGTCATATTCAAAAAGAGCGGCGAAAATCCTATGACGAAACGCGACAACGACTCGGGAAGATAGTAGGAATCGTTCCAATCGAGTTTCGTCAACTCGACGTCTTTACCGGTATAAATTACTATCACAATCGGTTGTGCAACGCGTTTCTCAACCGAATTGTCGCTAGTCTCCTCCGTTCGCTCGTCGGCGCCGTCCTCCTCCGCGTCCTTCCGGCGCTGCGCCTGACTCTTACCAACAAGCTCCTGACAGTACGCCGCAGCATATCCAAGCGTTTGCGCTAAGGTCGCCGCGTTCGTTAGACGTGAACTCTGCGCTTTATGCTCCAAAATGAGAGCTATCGGAATCGTCGCGCTACCGTCGCGCAAGGGAACCGTATAGAGCAAATCGAGCGATTTCTTACCAAGCGTCTGAGTAAAGAAATCGTGCGAGTGAATTTCAAGACGACTAAAATCAAACTGATCCGCAAGCTCGGGAAACCAAAGCTTAACGCTTTCGATCGCTATCTTCGTCCGCTTTTGTACATAATGAAAAAAGAATCGTGCAACGAACCGTATTTTGACGCGTTACGCCATACAATATTCGCGCCGGAATTCTCTAACGCACGCTCGCTTTCATTCTGCTCCGTAGCAGTAGATTCAGTTGATTGATTTTCAGTCATAAAGTCACCACGATTCAGGATTCGCACGGGGCGCTGTCGCGCACAACACAGATTATACGCTAGCCCATCCGAAAAGTCAACGCAAGCGCGACGCCAAGCGCCCGCTTTTCAAACGCGCCGCGCTCTGGTATAATCAATCGAATCGTTACCCGTCCGCGCGCCGCGCGCGCACTGTTTAATCATCGCAAGGTCGCAAATGAACAATCCCGAGTTTTTGGAAACGCGTTCCATTCCGCGTCTCTTGATACAATTCTCCCTGCCGGCGATCATAGCGAGCTTTGTAACGGCAACGTACAATCTTGTCGCACGCGTATTCGTGGCGCAACGATTCGGGGTCGACGGGGTCGCGGCGTTGACAGTCTCTTTTCCGGTAATCGTCATTTTTTTGGCGGTCGCCATGACGATCGGCACGGGCGCGACGATTCTCATATCGGTTCATTTGGGCGAACGTAATAACGAGCAAGCTGAAGAGGCGCTCGGTCAGGCGCTCTTCCTCTCCTGCGCAACGGCGGCGCTCTTTATTCTTTTCGGTCTACTCTTTTTGGAACCGATACTGTTATTCGTCGGCGCGACGGAAAAGATCTTGCCGCTTGCGAAATCTTATCTTTCCGTCGTAATCTGGGGCGTTCTCTTACAGCATATAGCGTACGGCGTGAATAATTTCGTTCGCGCGGAGGGTAAACCTCGAATCGCGATGGTCTCCATGCTAATCTCGGCGATAGTCAACGGGATTCTCGACTACTACTTCCTTTTCGTTCTAAAGACCGGTATTTGGGGCGCAGGTCTTGCCAACGTTCTCGCGTGCGGGGTAGCGGCAGGCTGGATCTGCTACCTTTATTTTTCGGGTCGCACGATACTTCGCTGGCGTCTTAGGTATTTCCGTTTCAATTGGGAACTGGCGAAGAGCATAGCGATTTGCGGAGCGGTTCCTTTCGCGACCCAAGCGTGTTCTGCCATTTTACAGACGACGCAAAATAATCTGCTTGGTCATTACGGTCGTCTTTACGGCTTGGCGATGGGTTACGATTTTCCGGGCGACGATCTTGCGATCGGCATAATGGGCACGGCGGTCGCAGTCGCCAACATGTTTCTCATGCCGTTCTTTGGGCTTGGTCAGGGAGTCCAACCGATAGTCGGGTACAATACAGGCGCGAAACGTCCGGATCGCGTGCTGTCGACGATCAAACTTGCGCTCAAGGTCGCGATCTACGCAAGCGGTATCGTTTGGTTGATTGTCGTCGTCTATCCCGAATGGTTCGTCGATCTCTTTTTGAATCAATCCGAGGTTGGCTTTCTCGAAAAGGAGGCTCTTGGAATCATAGCGATTCGCGCCGTAATGTTCGCGTTGCCGCTCGTTGCGGTTAATATTCTTGTGAGCGGCTACTTTCAGGCTCAAGGGCGTCCTATTCTCGCGCTCATGATGACGCTCCTAAGACAATTAATCTTCCTGTTGCCCTTATTACTAACCCTGACGTGGTTCATCGAGCGTCATTGGGGCAAAGGTCTCAACGGATGCTGGTACGCGTTCCCTATTGCGGATATGCTCGCATGCGCCGTCTCGCTCTATTTCCTCTTAAAGGATTTCGCTAAGAAGCGGCGCCAAATTATGGAGATGAAGCGTTCGGACGTCGCGACGCCAACGTCCGCCGCATAAGGAAGCGCTCGGCGTTAGAGGTTAGATTATGTGGAAGGATGAATCGCGCGCATTTGGCGAAAATCAGTCGACGTCCAATCGCGTCGTCGTTATTATTGGCGCGTCGGGAGGTATTGGTCGCGCGTTGCTCGACAGCTATCGCGGCGAGGGAGTCGCGCTCTATTTGGTCGCGCACAATGGTTACGAGGCGCTTGCGACGTTCGCATACGACGCTACAGCGCGCGGAGACTATCCGTTCCTGCGCGTCTATCGCGCCGATCTCGCCGAGCCGGACGTCTCGCTACAACTCGCGCAATCGATACAGAACAACGTCAAGTTGGATTTCGGCGAACAAGTTTGTATCGACGAACTCGCGCTCTGCGCCGGCGTCGATCTCATGGTTCCGGAACGACGCGAGCTCACGTTTGCCGAACGCTTGCGTCATGCGTTGCAAATCGACGTTGAGTCTACAATAGTCATTGCGCGCGCGCTTGGTCGTTTTATGCGGGATCATCGTCGCGCGCGCGGGCTCGACGGTCGCGACGGAGGTCTGCTATTTTTCAGTTGGGACGGGGTGGAGCGCGGTCGTTCAGGCGAAACGTCGGAACTCTACGCGGCGTGCAAGGGAGCGATCTCCGGCTACGCGCGTTCCTTGGCGCAATCTTTATCTCCCGAGGTACGCGTCAATACGATAGCGCCGGGTTGGATCTCTACACGTTGGGGGACCTCGGCGCCGTCTCCGATTCGCGCGCGACTTTCCTGCGATTCTCTCGCGCAACGTTGGGGCGAACCTAGCGAGATTGTTTCGCTCGCGCGTTTTCTCTTGTCGAGCAATGCGTCGTACGTGAACGCTCAAACAGTTGAGGCGAACGGCGGGTACGCGTACTCCGGAGCCGATCGTTCGAGTTAGCCACCCCTTGACGCCTTGGTCGCACCCGATACAATTGGGTCGTTTTTGTGTAGGCGCGCCTACGATAGCGCGCTGGTCGCGACGTTCCTGGAGCGCGCGACGGTACGACGAAAAAAGCGTTGACGCGCGCGCTGTTCGCGCGAGGGTACCCAAATGAAAATAGCGATCGGTAGCGATCATCGCGGCGCCAAAATCGCCCAAAAATTAATCGAGGACGTCTTAATCCGTAATCATTACGGTCAAGAGCGCCTACTCAACGAAAGCGAGGAGTCTTCCGGCATAACGGGCGCGTTTCTCATCGAGGGAGTCGATCTTTCAGACAACTTTGACGAAAGCGAGCGCGCCGTCGTCGAGGAGTCCGCCAAGATAACGCCGATCCACTACGTATATTCGAGTCCTCAACCTTCTCCTCCTGAAGACGCGGTCTCCAACGTCGACTATCCCGACGTTGCCGCCGCCGTCGCGGAAGCGGTTTCACTCAAGCGCGCGGATTATGGCGTCCTCATTTGCGGCGCTGGGATTGGAATGTGTATTTCCGCGAACAAGTTTCGCGACGTCCGAGCCGCTCTGTGTTACAATGCCGTCGCCGCAGAGCTGAGTCGACGGCACAATAACGCTAACGTTCTATGCCTACCCGGCGAATTCATCGGCGAGAGCGCCATCGAAGCGATCGTGCGCATTTGGCTCACGACCCCATTCGACGGCGGACGGCACCAGCGCCGCCTCGATCGAATTGCGGAGATTGAAGCGAAAACGGGACTATAAGATTCAGGCGCGCGCTACTCTTAGCGTACTGCGCAACCTCTTTTCCTACTTGAACGACGACGAAAGCTAGCCTTGACTCGTCGTTTTTTTTGCGCCGCTTTTGGTCGACGTGTCCTCAGGTTCGTCAGGATTCCAACGCTTAAAAATCTCTACCATAATCGCGCCGGATACATTGTGCCACACCGAAAAGATCGCGCCGGGAGCCGCCGCCATCGGCATACTCGCAAAGACCTTGCTCGCCAGACCCGACGCGAGACCGGAATTCTGCATGCCGACTTCAATCGTGAGCGCCTTAATCTTCGACGCCGACATACCCGAGAGTCGCGCTATCGTAAATCCAAAGAAGTAGCCTAAGAGATTGTGCAAAATAACGACGACAAAGACGATCGCCGAGCTAGAACGAATTTCATGCGCGTTGTGAGCTATTACCGTCGCGACAATAAGACAGATTGCGGTTAATGAAATTATCGGCGCGCACTTCGCAAGTCGAGAAGCCAAACCTTCAAATAGCCGCGTTAGGACAAACCCGAGAGCAAGCGGAATCACAACGACAATCGCGATCGTTTGGAACATCATCGCATAATCGACGGCGATCGTCTCGCGCAATAAGAGATAGGTAATCGCAGGCGTTAAAATTGGCGCGAGCGCCGTGCTAAGACCCGTTACGGCGATCGACAGCGAGAGATCGCCGCGCGACAGAAACGTTATCACGTTGCTCGCCGTTCCTCCTGGACAAGCGCCGACCAACGCGACCCCAGCGAGCAACGCCGGTTCCAAATGAAAGAGCTTGCCCAACGCATACGCGAGCGCCGGCATAATAATAAATTGCGCGCAACATCCGATAATAGCGTCCTTCGGACGTTTCACAATGAGCGCGAAATCGGATAATTTCAGCGTTAGTCCCATCCCGAACATAACAACGGCGAGCAGCCAATTGATCCAGGACGTCTCAATCCATAACCCAGCGTTTGGAATAAAGAGCGCAATCAAAGCGACGGCGAGTACGGCGAGCATAACCATAGTGTCAATTCCTTGTGACAGGCGACGGCGGCGCGGATGAAAAAAGCGCGACGGCGAGAATGAGCGACACTCTCGTCGTCGCGCCGAAAACTAGACGGCGACGCGCGAATCGTTAGAAGAGTTTAACGTATTCCGGCAATTCGCCAATCAGCGGACGCAGATACTCGAGGCACGCGTCCGTGACGAACAGGTTCTCCGCGTCGACGTACTCGAGCGGCATAGGAGACGCCTCGACCGCGACCGCGTCCAGAGGCGCCGTCTCGTATTCGATCGTATACGGCGCGTTCGACGTGCGCTTCATGGTAACCATAACGCCGCTCTGACCGGCGAGCGCAAGCTCAACGGCGCGACGACCGCACTTCCAAGCCTCTTCGACGTCGGTCGCCGTCGCGCGATCTGCGCCGCACATCGGCAACGATTCCGTTACCTGGAATTCGCCGCGGCAAGGAACGCCGGACTCGCGCTTAAGATGCTTGCCGAGCATCTTGTGCAACGCGACCGCAACGCTCGTGCCCGCCATAGCGCCAAGCTCTTGGTTGCCGAACTTATCGACCGTCTTCTCTTTCTGAATCTCGACGCCGTCCGCGTCGAGCGAGCTAACGACAACGCCGTTCTTGTCGCGAATACCTTCGCCGCAAACGACGCTAACGAATCCAAAGCGATCGAGCGTCTCTTGAGCCTTGCGAATGAAACGATCGAATTCAAATGGAATTTCCGGCATGAGAATGATATGGGGCGCGTCCTCCGCGTCCTTCTTCGCAACCGCAGAGGCGGCGGCGAGCCACCCGGCGTCGCGACCGATCGTCTGGAAAACGACGTACTGGTCGACTTTCTTCATATCGCGCGCCAAGACGCCCGCCTGCTTAACGGAAAGCGCCACGTAACGCGCGGCAGAAGCAAATCCCGGCGTATGATCCGTCGCGAACAGGTCGTTGTCGACCGTCTTCGGAACGCCGACGCCGCGGAGATCGTAACCCTGCGCCTTGCAATATTTCTCAACGCGGCAGATCGTGTCCATCGTGTCGTTGCCGCCTGCGAGGAAATAGTAACGGATATTGTATTTCTTAAGTTGCTCAAGAATGATCGGAAAATCGGACTCTTGAACCTTGTGTCGACAGCTGCCAAGCGCGCTGCCCGGCGTGCTCTTAAGACCTTCGATCGTCGCTGGCGCTACGGCGCTGAAGTCGAGCAATTGATCTTGCATGAAACCTTCGATTCCGTACTTCATACCGAAGACCTTGTCGATCTTGGAGTCCGACGACTGCTGACCAAGCTCGAAACAACCTTGCACAACCCCGCAAAGGCTCGAGTTAATGACGCTAGTGGGACCGCCGCTCTGACCGACGATCGCGTTACCTTGAAACATTGATATGACTCCTATAAATTAGCGTGCCTAACGCACGATGATTCTGAACGAAGAGACCGCCGGCGCGTTATAGCGCGCCGGTCCAACGAACAAGTTGCTCAAAAAATTGCGCGTAATCGCGTCCGATTTCGACGAAGAGTCCTTCTCCGAGCCATTCGGGCAACTCTTGGAAAATGCGCGGCGTTCCCCAGTCGACCATGCCTCCAATCCAGTGAGGGGCGACGTCGGACGCGAACGCCGCGACGCGACCGGCGCCGCATTCGTCGACCGCCAAGACGGGATACTTCTCCAGTAGTTCGACTTTCAGGTCGGCAGAATCGAGGGGCGCGTTCCAGTCGTCGACCGACTTGCTCCAGGTCGTCTGCGTGCGCACGCCTTCCAGTAGAATCGTAGCGCCTTTTTTCGCGTCAAAGCGATTGAAGCCTCCGACGCCAGGAGCGGTCTGCCATGGTAGACCGTCGATTATCGGATGGCTTGCGACCGTTGGTCTGAGCACGACAGGGGACGAGTAGTTCCGTCGATCGTCTTCGTTAGCCATAATAACGGGCATGATTTCCGCGATCGGTGAATTCTGATATTCGCCGAGCCGACCGAAATAGCTTTCCCAGCCTCCCAGCATGAGCAAGCCCGCGCCGCGCTTGACCTGCTCGACGATATGCTCCATATCGCCGCGCTTAAAGTTGGACGCGCTATAATCGCTGACGATGTAGAGCGAGTAAGCGCGAGTCGCGAAGTCGTCTTTCGGCGCTACGCCCGAGTCGACGCGCTCGAACGGAATACCCGCGTGGGTCATGATACCGCACAAATACGCGGCTGCGCGCGTCGCGTCGTCGTCGCCGAGGTAGCAGACTTTCTTTTCAAGTTCCATCGATTTCTCCTGTGGCGTCGTCGAGACGCGATTACACGATTATTTCTTCTCCGCTTCCGCGAAGAGTTTTTTGCAACGCTGCGGCTCGAAGACGTCGAATTCCGCTTCGCGCAGGAACTCTTCGGTTCCATTTTCGCGCTGAATTTTAATCGTCAGCTCGATCTGCTTCTGGCTCTTGTACTGAAGAATGCCGTTAATCTTCCTTTCAAAGAGATCGTCTGAAACGCGCACGCGCAACGTAGGAGGCGTAATGAAGTTGCTGTAGGTCGCGTATTCGTAGATCGCGGGAATCTCGGGAATAGGCTCGCCGAGTTCCGGCCAAATAGAGCCCTGAGCGTGGAAAATACTGATCATCGCCTCGGAATTAGTGAACTTGTGATCGGGGTGAAGGTCGGTGATCGTCGGTACGAAAAGACGATTAGGACGCGTCTGACGCAGTAGCCACACGAGCGAATTCTGCATACCGACGGCGCCTTCGATCGCCGGTCCTTCGTCCGGAGCGCCCGTCGCGAATCGACGTCCTGCCTGACGATTCAGCGAGCCGTCGTCGTGATTCAGGAAGAAGAGATTCTCCGACGGCAATCCTAGCGCGGCGAAGGAATTGACGCACTCGTCATGTCGAACCTCGACGATCGTCGTACGCTCTTCAGGCGTGCAATACCCCATTTTACCGTTCGTAACGACCCCGGCAAACGTCTTAATACCGCAGTGCAACGCCGCGATAAAGGTCAAGCCGCACCCGCAGATAATATCGTCGTCGTGCGGCGACAGGAAGAGCCAACGCTCGTTCGCGCCTTGCCAATTGGGAAAAATATCGCCGGGATTTGCCGAAGACGTTACGCCGGACTCGCTACGGCGACCAAATAATACGGTCGAACTCATTCTAAGTCTCTTTCTCTTTCTTGAGCGCGTACTATACTGCGCGCGTTAAATTGCAAGACAAACGCCGCCGCAAACGCAACGACGCGACAAACAAGATAAAATCGCGGAAGGCGACGCGCGACGAGAAAAGAACCGCCCCCGCTGAATCCAACTCTGCGGGGGCGCGGCGTTCGTTGCGCGTCGTCGCGCGCGCCGCTGTAAGACCTAGCCTACGAATTCGTTGCCGATCTTACGCGCGCGTTCCGGTTTATCCAAATTGACGCCGAGCGCGACGCCGGTTTGAACGAGGAGATTCCAGCCTGCGACGAGCTGGAAGAACGGCTCGTAACCGCACAGCTTCGGAAGCTTGATTGTCGGGAAGATCGTGTCTTCCGTTGAAATCGCAACGACAAAGACGCCGGCGCGACCTTCGATCAGTTCCTTAATCTTCTGGCATTCGCTCGGGAACGGATCGATCAAAATGCACGCCTCGCCGGCGCGCATGACTTCTTCGACCCCGTGAAGAAGGTACGTGCCTTCCAGATAGTCGCTCTTTTTGCGCGTGATTTCGTTCGTCTTGAGCGTAAGCTCTTCAGCGACTCCGTTATTGCGACCGGCGAAGTAGAGCGTCGGCGCGGCGGCGAGTTTCTCGATTATCGAAGCGTCGTATTCCGTCGTCATGATCTCCTTCATGAGTCGACCCGCCTCTTGTTTATTCGCCGCGCAACAGCATTGTATCAGATTGCAGAGGATCGCGCGATAGACGAGACCTTGCTCAACGACGCTCTTCGTCGCGGCGACCGCGTCCTCTTTACCGCATGAGAGCAGGATCGTCTCGTTTGTTACGTCGTAAATCTTCGTGCCTGCGTTCGCAGTAACGCCGACCAATCGCTTGTGTCCCGCGTCCTTAAGACCTTTGAGGAGACCAATGACCTCTTTCGTTTGACCGCTATTCGAGGCGCCGCACACGACCCAGTTGCTAAGGTCGTATTCCGCCGCCTGGAAACTACCCTCGGTTGCGACGGAAAGCGCTAGTCCGCGCTTGAAAACGCCGTACATGAAGCTCTTCGCCGGGAAAATTCGACTAGAGCCTTCGCCGGTCAGGAAGACTTTACCGGTCTTCTGAACCATTTCGGCGACTGGTTTCATCTGATCAAAATCGAAGTTCGCAACGACGTCCGCCGTTTCGAGCATTTCCTTGACGAGCGCGAAGTCTATATATTTCGGATCGGTCAAATTCATTGTTGCATTCTCCTCGCGCCCTGCAGGCGCCGGTTAAATTGCCCCGCGGTCGCGTCGACGCGCCGCGCTACTTATACTCTACCTCTACAATTATATTGTCAAATTTCCGCGTTCAATAGCGCGCGACTTGAAAAAGGGGAAAAAATAACTTTTGCAGGTCAGAAAAGCATAGCGAGGCGCAACGCCGTCGACCGAACGCAACTGAAACTTGAGGACAAACTCGATCTTTTTTCAAAAAAAAGGCGCAAACGCGGCAAATGCTATTTACTCGAGCGAGAAATATTGGAATAATACCGCGCTTGACATTTTAAAAGACAGACGCTTGTGCGATGGGCTCGCGCAAGCAAGTCGCGGCGGCGCGCAGGGACAGCGCGCGCTGGTCAAGCCTTCCTCGCACACGTGAGCAAGACGAGACGCAACGCGCGAGCCGCGCGTTAGGACAAAGGATTGAGCGTCATGCACAGAACGAAAACAGAGCATAACACACAAGGTCGACCCACAACTCGAAGCGGTTGCGCCAACCGCCGCGCGCGCGCCTGGCGACGCGTCGCGCGAGTCGGCTACTTCATCGCGGCGTTCGCGGCGTTCGCGTTGGCACGTTGCGACTGCGCGCGACTCTACGCGCAGTCGTCCTCTATTTCGACAACGCAACTGACGATCGGTGGAACGACGGAACTCAACGTAATCGAAAACAATATTACGTCGGTCGTCTTTACGGGTCCTTACGCGCTTACGCTCAAGGAAGGTCAAAATCTATCGCCCGTCTTTATCTCACGAGAAGCGGGAGCCGTCTTGCATCTGGGCGACGGCGAAACGACGAGCGCGCAACCCTGGAGAATGATAGGCAATAGTCCAACGTGGACCGGCACAACCTACGTGTACGCTGGAAATGTCGCGGAAATAGGACACGCCGTTTCTAACCCTATGGGCGCGTATTCCGAAACGAACAGCGGCTCCTACGCGACGGTGAGTCTGTATAGCGGCGCGACGCTGAAACTGCCCGCGCGCGCCGTCGGCGCCGACGGTTTGCCGCAGACCGGCGAAGTTAAGATCGGACGCCTTACCACCGAGAATCGTAGCACAGCGGCGAACCAAGACGACGCGGTTGTCGACGTCGGCGCGGAGCAGACGCTTATCGTCGAGAACGGTCTGAAAGTCGACTCCGTCGTCGGGTTGACCAAACGCGGCGCCGGCGAGCTCTCGCTGGAAGCCAACGGCACGGAAAAGAGCACGACGTCGACCGACGGCGAACTTATCACGACGACGGACTACGTTTCTTTCGATTTGGGACGTCTCAACGTGCTCGGCGGCACGGTTAGTATAGAGGACGGCACGGTCGACGTCGACGACGTAACGATCTCGGCGGCGAGTATTCGTCTCGCGAAAGATACGACTCTTGATATCGACACAACGAAAGCGATCGAACTCACGGGCGCGCAGGGCGACGTCGTATTCTCAGCGGCGGACGGCTCGACTGTCAACGTTTACGTAGACGAACAGGGCGGCACGCGATTCGTCGCGAAGACGTTTAATACCTATATGGATATCGGCGCGACAACTCTCGACATAACCTCGTCGGTCAAACCGAGTCAAGCGCCGAAAACGATCGTCGTCTTCTCGACGCAAGACGTCGGACAAGTAAATTACGACGCCTCGACTATAACTGTCGACGACGATATGCTCGGCAAGAATTACGTCGTCGACCCGCTACTATCGACAGCGGATTCCGTCGTGCTCTCTCTCGTCGATTCTAAGACGTTTTCCAATATAGCGCTCGACGGCAACTCGCAAGCAGTGGCGAAAACCTTCGACAACCTCGTCTCGTCAGAGAAATACACGCCCGAGGAGTTCATTCTACTAACGGCTCTTGAGGACGCGATCGACACGCTGACGCTTGCGACGGCGACCGGCGAAATTTACGCGTCCACGATCGGTTTCTCTTATATGAACAATATGACGATGACACAGTCGCTCTTCGATCATTTGCGCAATAACGCGCTCGTCGCCTACTCCGGTTCCTCGGCGGTCGCGCCCATGGACTACGGCGCAGGACGCGCGAACGCTAACACGCCTCAGGGCAACTATCCGATCACGAGCGGTCGCGCGCCGTCTAACGGCTCCTTCGATCAAGGTCCGCTATATTACAATACAGACACGAATTCCTACGCGCCCGGCGTTGTTCCGACGCCGCAGTCTCCCCAAGGCGCGACGACGACCGGAATCTTCAACGGCGAGACGTACGGCGGTTCGCCCGACGGTTCCGGAACCTACAATATCGGTTGGCGTCGCGAGCGTTCGACGCTCGAAACCATGCGCGGTCAGGCGGCGAACTACGGCGATCCTGGCACGCTCATCTATTCTGCGTGGTTCGACGCGTTCGGGTCGGAAAACGAGGCGCGCGTTAAGAAGAGCTACTTCGGATACAACGCGAAGCAATTCGGCTTTCTTGCGGGTCTCGATCTTTTCGGCTCCTGCGACTGTCGTTTTGGCGCGTACTACGGCTATCAGCGCAACGAGCTCAAGAATCTCGAGTCGCTTGGCAAGGTGAAGACGAACGAGCACACGCTCGGAGTTTACCATCAATTTGGGGACGAGACGGTCTACACGATCGGAACGTTGCACGGCGGTTACGGACGTTTCAAGACGAATCGCGACGTGATTATGCTTGGCGTTCGCGACCCGATGAGTTCGAAGTACGATATGTGGAACGCCGGCGTTACGTTGGAGCGCGGCGCGAATTTCAACGCGCAACCTTTCGTATTCTCGCCGTACGCGCAGATCGACTACAACTTCTATCTGCGCCGCAAGTTCTCGGAAAACAGTTTGGCGAGGAACATCTACGCGCTTCATTTCGGAAAAGCGAACTATCATAGCCTGCGCGGTCAAATCGGCGGTCGCGTCGCGCTCGATTTGTATCCCGGTAGCCAACACATCCGCATCGTCGGTAGCGCGGCGTACATTCACGAGTTCCTCAACGCAATGTACGGCAAGACGTGGGCGAATTTCCAGGGCTTTCCTTCTGCGGACGGGTTCGCGATTCACGGCAATTCGCTCGGTCGCGACTGGTGCGCGCTCGGTCTGGGCGCCGACTGGACGCCGATTCCAGCGCTCAATCTTTTCATCAAGGGCAACTACTTGTTCAATAAGTACACGCGCACGCCGTTCACGTCCGCCGGTTTGAAATTCATGTGGTAACGTCGCAAGAAGGAGCGTAAACGATATGGCATTTTTAGAATTCGATCACGCGCTTGTTCGCGCGTGCGTCGCCGGTCAACGGGACGCGTGGCAAGATTTCGTCGATCGCTTTATGGAGCTAACGCTGCACGTCGTTGAGCACGTCGCGGAACGTCGCGGCGCTCGCCTTAACGACGAGGATAAGATCGAGCTGTGCGAAGCGATCTTTCGCGCGCTACGCTATAATCAGTTCCAACTACTACGCGAATTCTCGTTCCAGAGTCGCGTCTCGACCTACCTTGTCGTCGTTGCGCGCAGGCTCGCCGTCGCGCTCATCGACGACGCCGCGTAACGTCGTCCAGCGTGAGAAAAAACCTTTTATCGCTTGACAACTAATCGTCTCGACGTACAATTAGCGAAATTTAGACGTTTTTTCACCCTTCGCGCGCAGCAGTCGGCGTTACAACCGACCGCGCGTTCGTTAGTATACGACGTTTAGCGAAAAAGCGTCCGCTCATGCCCGACGCTTTTTCTCAACGTCGGAACACTATGCGCGCGTTGCGATTACTTCGAGACGTTAGGAGCAAGCCGCCATGCTAAATCCACAAGACCTACAAGAAGTCGCCGTTACCTTTGACGACGTGTTGCTCGAACCGCAGTACAGTGAAGTCGTACCAAAGCTCGTCAACGTACAGACCAAACTGACACGCCGCATCGCGCTCAATATTCCGCTTATTAGCGCGCCCATGGATTCCGTTACCGAAAGCAAGATGGCGATCGCGCTCGCGCAAGCGGGAGGCGTCGGCGTCATTCATAAGAACCTAACGATCGATAAGCAAGCGGAAGAGGTCGCGCAGGTTAAACGCTCAGCGAACGGCGTCATCCGTAATCCTGCGACCGTTACAACGTCCGCCAACGTGGAACAGATTCGCGAGGTTATGGACGTGCACCACGTCAGCGGCGTTCCGGTCGTCGACGAAGAATACCGGCTTGTCGGTATCGTTACGAAGCGCGACCTACGATTCGTCGACGATTCCAAGACGCCAGTCGCCGACGTTATGACAACGAAGAATCTCGTTAAGGCGAGCGGCGACGTCGGGCTAGAAGAAGCCGCGCAGATACTCATGCGCAGCAAGGTCGAGAAGCTACTGCTCGTCGACGAGGACAACCGCCTGACGGGTCTCATAACCATTCGCGACGTCGATATGACGCACAACTTCCCTGACGCGTGCAAAGACGCTACGGGTCGGCTACGGGTCGGCGCGTCGGTCGGCGTTCTCGAAAAGGAACACGAACGCGCGAGCGCGCTCATCGAGGCGGGCGCCGATTTCCTCGTCGTCGACAGCGCGCATGGTCATTCGAAGAACGTGCTCGAAATGGTGCGCTGGATTAAGGCGAGCTACGGCGATAAGATCGACGTCGTCGCCGGCAATATAGCGACGTACGACGGGTGCCGCGCGCTCATCGACGCAGGCGCGGACGCCGTTAAAGTCGGAATTGGTCCGGGCTCGATCTGTACGACGCGCGTCGTCTCGGGCGTCGGCGTTCCGCAAATGTCGGCGATCAGCCGCGCGGTGAAAGCGGCTGAAGGAACCGACGTCGGTATTATTGCGGACGGCGGCATACGTTTCTCGGGCGACGTCGTTAAGGCGCTCGCGGCTGGCGCTCATTGCGTTATGCTCGGCAGTCTTTTCGCAGGTCTGGAAGAAGCGCCGGGCGACCAAATCCTATACCAAGGTCGCTTCTATAAGAAGTATCGCGGCATGGGCTCGAAGGGCGCAATGGTGCAAGGTTCGAGCGATCGATACTTCCAAGACGGCGCGAAAGCTGACAAGCTCGTCCCGGAAGGCGTCGAGGGACGCGTCCCGTATCGCGGAAAACTCAGCGCCCAGGTCGACCAGCTCGTCGGAGGCGTGCGCGCGGGAATGGGATACTGCGGCGCCGCCACCATCGAAGAACTACGCCACAAGGCGAAGTTCGTGCGAGTCTCGCCAGCTACCGTGCGCGAGAATCACCCGCACGATATTATTATTACCGAAGAAGCCCCGAACTACTCGACACGCTCCTTCGAATAACGCGTCGCGCGGCAAACTCGATATGAGTTCGCTACGCGTCGCGACTAATTTGCGTGTAATTCACTTATGATAACCGGCTCGTACGGCGCGCATGCGCCGCGCGAGCGCGCGCTTCCAGGATGGAAGCCGCTCACCCCCCCAAAGCAGGAGGCTTTCCTATGACTTTACGTCGTTCGTGCGAACGTGCCGCGCGCATAATCGCGCTTGCTCTCTCGGTCGCCGTCGGCGGCGCGTACGCAGTTCAGGCGCAATCGCCTCAGGCGAAAACCGTCTTTCGCGATCCGCGCCAAGCGCCCGTCGCGCCCGATAAGAAGCCGGTTTTCGGACCGAAATTCGCCGCGCCAACCGCCGCTAACAACGCGACCGTGCCAGCGACCTACGAAGCTACCGTCCATCAAAACGATAGCTCGAAAATTCGACAAGTAAGCGCTAACGCCGCGCCCAAGCGACAGCTACGGTCAGCGACGAATATCCCAGCGCGTCCGAGCTACAAGGTCGCTCAAACGCAATACGCAGAAGCGCAGACAGACCCAGCCGCAACGCAAGGCTTCTTCTCGCAAAATTCAGACGAACCGTTCGTCGACAAGTGTCCCAATCCGAAGGAAATGGGCTCGATTCTCGACGTTCCCTACAAACTCGTGCCGTCGCCGGGGGAATTTCCCGAAAGTTGCCCGCTACCTGACGAGGATTATCAGCGCAAACCGCCGACTCCAATTACCTTCACTTGGAAAGCGTCAAATCTGTGCTACAAACCGCTGTACTTCGAAGACGTGCAACTCGAGCGCTACGGACACTACTGTAATCCGCTACTGCAACCCTTCCTGTCCCGCGCAAGGTTCTGGCTCACCGTCCCGTGCCTGCCGTACCTCATGGGCGTCAATCCGCCGAACGAGTGCGTCTACGACCTAGGATACTACCGACCGGGCAACTGCGCGCCAAGTATGATCGAGCCCGTTCCGATCTCGCTACGAGGAGGTCTGCTCGAAGCCGGCGCGATCGTCGGTCTAGCCGCCGCGCTACCGTAAACTCGAACTCTTGCAAACGAACTAACCTAGCCGATCAAGCCAAGAGCTTGGTCGGCTTGCGTTGTGTTGCGACGTCAAGCGCTAAACTGGAGTGAAATAGGAGAAAATGAATCTTTTTCAATAAAAGGTTCCTTGCGCTTAAGGCGTATAGTGGTAAAATAACTTGACCCGTTTTATTGGGATAACGCTTTATCCTGCTTTCGACGCAACGTTCGCATAACGCGACGCGCGCGGCGAGAGCATTAACCTTACTGGAGTATGAACGCGTATGACGCTCGGCAACGTTGAATACGATATCAAGCAGTTGGTTCTGTACGGCGGTTCCTTTGGACCGCGTGAAATCGAACAATTGCGCGAAGATATCAGCCGCGATTTTAAGAAATTCGACGAGCTCAAAGAAGCCGTCAACGAACTTAAGAATAAGGACGAGGACGAACTCAGTCCCGCCGTGCGCGTTAAATTAGGCGTCTGCCAATTCCTCATCGGCGCCTACGACGAAGCGTACGCGTCTCTCAAAAAGGGGGACGGCGGCGCGCTCGCGCAATTCTATTTCGCTAAACTCCATTTCGTGCGACACGAATATGAAGAAGCGATCGCCGCGTACAACACGGCGCAATCAGCAGGCTATAACGTCGATATTTGCGCGTTAGGGCGCGCTGAAGTCTATCGTGAAATGGGCGCGCCGACCCAGAGTCTGCAAGAGCTCGACTACCTGTCCGGAGCGATCGAACAAACAGCCGACTATCTCTATCAGCGCGGCGCGACCGTCAACGCGCTCGGTAACTCACAAGAGGCGATTCGACTCTACGAGCGCGCGATCGCCGTCGATAAGAATCATCCCGGCGCGCTCTTTGGACTCGCGCTCGAAAACGAACGACGCGGTAACGACGAAGAAGCGCTTGAGCTATATAAGCGCGCCGTTGTCCGCTTCCCAACGAACGTCGGCACGCTCATGAATCTCGGCGTGCTATACGAAGATCTCGAAATGTACGATCTAGCGCAGCAGTGCTTCCAACGCGTGCTCGATTCGTACCCCAACAACGAACGCGCGCGACTCTATCTCAAAGACGTGCGCGCGTCCGGCGATATGCGATACGACGAAGAGGCGCAGTCGAAGAATAGAGAACTCAATACGCGTCTCAACCAGTCGATTACCGAAATTGAACTGTCCGTGCGCAGTCGCAAATGCATGGAGGGGCTCGGCGTCAAGACGTTGCGCGATCTGTGCAAGCTAACGGAAAAAGATCTACTCGACACCAAGAACTTCGGCGATACGAGTCTCGACGAGATCAAAGAACTGCTCGCACAAAAAGGGCTCAAGCTCGGAATGTGCGCGCCCGACAAGCAACGCGTCGATCCCTACGAAACCGCGCAACTGTCTCCGGAAGAGCAAACGACGCTCAATCAGTTGGTCAGCGTGCTCAACCTATCAGTGCGCGCGAGGAAGTGCATGGGAAGGCTCAAGATCGTTACCTTGGGCGATCTCGTGCGCCATTCCGCCGACGAACTGCTAGAATGCAAGAACTTCGGTTCGACGAGTCTGCAAGAGATTCGCGAAAAGCTCGCGCCCATGAACCTCAAACTCAAGGGCGACTGAGCGCACACTCGCCGCTACTAACTCCAGTACGCGCGCAGCGCATTCCCGGCGCGGCGCGCGTTTTTTAACGAACGCGCTAAACGCTACGTGAAACTTTTTCAGTCATTATGCCAGCTTTCCAATTCCAACTCCTACATCAGGACGCCGAGACTCGCGCGCGACGCGGGACAATTACTACTCCTCATGGAATCGTACAAACTCCGACCTTCATGCCGGTCGGAACGCGCGGATCCGTTAAAGGCGTCGAACTGAGTCTCTTAGAAAAGACTGGGTCGAGAATCGTGCTCGGCAATACGTATCATCTCATGTTGCGCCCGGGAGCTGAGATTGTGCGCGAACTCGGAGGACTGCACGCCTTCACCGGCTGGAACGCGCCTATGCTGACAGATAGCGGTGGATTTCAACTCTTCTCGCTTGCAAAACTCACTAAGATTACAGAAGAAGGCGCCGTCTTTCGTTCACACATCGACGGGAGTAAATTCGAGCTATCGCCCGAAGGGTCGATCGCCGTGCAGGAGGCGCTTGGCGCCGATATTATTATGGCGTTCGATCACGTCGTCGAGCTGCCGAACAAACGCCAGAACATTGCGGACGCCATGCGTCGCACAGTACGCTGGGCGGCGCGCTGTCAAGCGGCGCGAACACGCGAAGATCAGGCGCTCTTCGGAATCGTACAAGGCGGACTAGAACACGATCTACGTCGAGAGTGCGCGGAACAACTCGCGGAAATGAACTTCGAAGGCTACGCGATCGGAGGACTGAGCGTCGGAGAAGAGCCGTGCGAAATGTATGAATGCATCGAAGCGCTAGAACCTTTCATGCCGCGCGAGAAGCCGCGATATCTGATGGGCGTGGGAAGACCGATCGATCTGATCGAAGGAATTATGCGCGGCGTCGATATGTTCGACTGCGTTATGCCCTCGCGTAACGGACGCAACGCCATGGCGTTCACCGACGCGGGAGCTATGAGGCTGCGCAACGCGCGCTACGAACGCGATCCGCGACCGCTCGAAGAAAACTGCCCGTGTCCGGCGTGCCAACGTAGTCGCGCGTATATTAGGCACCTCTTCACAACTGGCGAGATGCTCGGCCCCATTCTGTTAACGATCCACAATATAACGTACTATCAGCGTTTGGTCGCCGAAGCGCGTCGCGCGATCGAAGAGGATCGGTACCGTGAATTTTATGAATCGAAGGTTGCCGGGTGGAATCGAGGTCTAGTCGACTAGCTCGCCGCGCTCGGCTTGCAACGAGGAACGCGTCATGAAAGCGCCGCAAATTCAGAGACCGTCGTTGAAATTCAATATGACGCCTCTCATCGACATTACGTTTCTACTCATCGTCTTCTTCGTTATGTCCAATAGACTAATTCACGAAGAAGTCGCAATCGACCTGGAACTACCGCGCGAAACCTCGGGCGTCGCCCTCGAACAGGACGAAAACGCTAAGATCATTATCAATATAACGTCGGACGCGACCTACTACCTCGGCGCGAAGCAGATGGGAATCGACGAACTCAAAGAACGACTACAACGTGAAAAAGCAAGGGCGACGCGTCCGACTTCCGTGCGTATTCGCGCCGACCGCGCGACCCCGTACGGCGCCGTGGAACCTGCGCTCGTCGTCTGCGCGCAAGTAGGCTTCTATGACGTCTCGTTCTCCGTCGCGCAGGAGTAGCGCTCCTCGATCGCTATAACGCAAGATCGCGCGCAAGCCGTTTGACTCGCGCGCGATCGGGATTCGTAGGTCAATACAAGACGATTAGCGCAACAGTTTCTCCGTCTCAATCACGCGCGCTGCGCGCCACGCAACCGCCGCGAGCGCCGATTCCATATACGAAGCAAGTCGCTCGCCCGACTGCGCGCTCGGTACGCGTTGCAACGGCGCCCCGTACGACGTTACAAACTGAATCGTAGGAGACGCGACGACGCCGTAATCGCGACAGACGCCGCTATTATTCGGATCGTCCATATCAACGGCGACGCACACAAACGACTGCGCGAGACGAACGACTTCACTGTCATGAAACGCTTCTGCTAGCATTTGCCGACTATATTTGCAGTCGTCCGCCATGAAAAAGATCAAGGTCGGCTTATTCTCGCGCGAAGCAAGCGCGAGCGCCGCTCGAACGTCCGTCATGAAGCGCACGCGCGCGTCGTCGACCGAATTCGAGCTCGACTCCACCGCCGCGTCGGCGCGCGTCGTCTTCGCAGAATAGCTCAATTCGCCCCACAAGGAAACGCCGCCGCACATCATAAAGGCGCCGACCGCTAACGCATAAAACGTCGACTTTCTCAACATAACATCCTCGCTATTTACAAACGCTACCATGCGCTTATTAACGTAGAATAGTTATCGTACATTTAACGCGCTAACTTCAGAGTTTTTCGCTCTCCAGAACGAAAACGTCCAACGAACACAACGAGCTATTCCTCGCAAGAACGCAAGCAGGGCGCGAACAACTGCGGTTCGCGCCCTGCTATAATCGCCGTTGCCAACGCTCGACTCTTGACGTCGTTACGGATTGATTTTGGACACCGTTTCCGCCGCTTTTTCGAGGAAGTCTTTCAGATCCTCAAGACCGTCGCCAAGATTCGTCGTAAGGAACGTATCGACCGCTTCGCACGCCATCCAGTCGCCCCAGATCATCGCGCCAAGGCACAATACGTTCGCGTTATTAATCGCGCGACACATCTTCGCCGCAAAGACAGACTCCACTACCGCAGCGCGAACGCCCTCGAATCGGTTCGCTATGACGTTCATGCCCATACCGGTGCCGCACAGTAGAATACCGCGTTCGCCTTCGCCGCGCTGCAACGCTTCGCACGCTTTAACGCAACTTTCGAAATACGGAATCTCCGTGTTCTCTTCGGACGCGCCGAAATCAATGACTTCGTGTCCGAGTTCCTTAAGGTGCGCGACGAGCGCCTTACGCAGACTTAACGCGAACGGGTCGGCGGCGAATACTATTTTCATTGAATACTCCTTTGCATAAAGTGCGCAGTTTATCGAGACGTCTCAAATATGCGAATCTGCCGCCCAACGCGACCTCCGCTGTAAGACTAATATCATTGTAGTCCTTTTTCCGCATGATTCAAGCGAAAACGAACGTTACGCGCAAAAAAACTCGTATGAAGTCCACGATCGACATAGGATCGGCGGTTCCCAACCGATTCGTCTGAATTCACTTTTATTACGCGCTCTTAAGCTCCTTTTCGTGCGAGCACGGGACAACAGGAGTCTTGCCTTCCGCCATTTCGCGCGTTACATAGTAGCGCGCGCCCTCGCCGACGTCGGGCAGTTCAAACATCGGTTCAAGCATAATCTCTTCCATAATCGAGCGCAGCCCGCGCGCGCCGGTACGGCGTCCCATAGCGGTCGCGGCAATAGCGCGCAGCGCCTCGGGCGAAAATTCCAATTCCGCATTCTCCATAGCAAAGAGCTTCTGATACTGTTTGACGAGCGAATTCTTCGGCTCCAGTAGCACGCGGCATAGCGCGTCTTCAGTCAGCGGGGTCAGCGACGCGACGACCGGCAGCCGCCCGACGAGCTCGGGTATGAGCCCAAACTCGTACAAATCCTCCGAGGTTACCTGTTCGAGAATAGTCGCTTCTGAAGCTTGATCGTTCAATCGGCGCATTTTATCGGTCGCGTCGCGTTCCGGGTCGACATTCGCGAATCCAATACGTCGCTTACCAAGACGTTGTTCTACGATTTGTTCCAACCCGACGAACGCTCCGCCGCAAATAAAGAGGATGTTCGACGTGTCGACCTGAATATACTGCTGCTCAGGATGCTTGCGTCCGCCTTGCGGAGGAACGTTCGCTATTGTGCCCTCAAGAAGCTTCAGAAGCGACTGCTGCACGCCCTCGCCTGAAACGTCGCGCGTTATCGAAACGTTCTGACTCGTCTTACCAATCTTGTCGATTTCGTCTATATATATTATGCCGCGTTGCGCAAGCTCAACGTCGAAATCGGCGGCGCGCAACAGCTTCAAGATGAGGTTTTCAACGTCTTCGCCGACGTAGCCCGCTTCTGTCAAGGTGGTCGCGTCCCCTATTGCGAAGGGCACGTCAAGCGTCTTTGCGAGCGTCTGCGCAAGCAACGTCTTACCGGAACCGGTCGGTCCCAAGAGCAGAATATTCGATTTACCAAGCTCGACGTCGTCCATTTCGCGAATCGCGTTCACGCGCTTATAGTGATTATGCACCGCGACCGCCAGCGTCTTCTTGGCGTAATCCTGACCGACCACGTATTCGTCGAGTCGCGCTCGGAGTTCGCGTGGAGACGGAACTCGCGTGAGCGAGCGATCGCCAATTCCAAGCCTGCGACGACGCTCTTGATCGAGGATACGCGTACAAAGATCGACGCACTCGCCGCAGATGTACACGGAATCGGGACCCTCGACAAGCGGTCCGACTTCACGGTAATTCTTACGACAAAAAGAGCAGTACGCGTTCTTCTTACCGCCTGAACGGTCGTCGTTGGAATCGTCGCCGTGCGAAAATTCGTCCTGATTATGTTCGTCGATCATCTCGAAAACCCCTTCCATGGCGCGTCGTCTCCTTTAAAAACGACGCTCTTGCAAACTTCATGCCCGCGTAAAAATCAAATTGCGCGCACAATTCCAACCGTCGCGCAATGAGATCGCGCGTACAAGCGATCTCTTTGTAATACGCTCGTTAAACGTCAGCGTTGCGCGTCGAACAACTTTTTTATCAAAGTCGTAACGAGCGCGCCGTTCGCGTACGTTTGCTACAAATCGGTACAATGCGTGCGCGCTCTTCTAAAAAAAAGCCTCCGCTCGATCTTTCAGATTTATATTTAAATAACACACAACTTTCCCATTTTAACAAATTACACGATTACTATCCCGCGTTCCCTTCACGAACGCGTAGGTAAAAAGTTCGTAATAAAAAAACGAGCGTTACTAGCGAACGAGAAGCAAATCGTTTATAATAACTCTCGGGTCGTGGTTCAACTTGCGCCTTTCGGCGCCCTCATTACCAAAGTGGATAAATGGCTACAGACAAAAACGAACCGGTACTTAACCAGGACGAGCAAGGCAACCTGGTTATTGATCGCGAACGCATGAAACGTTTCACCCTACTTGACGACATTTTTATGCGCGCCGTACTGAGAGACAACCGTTCCGGCGTCCAAGATATCATTCGAACGCTCATGGAGCGGGACGATATCGAGGTTGTCGATTTCCAGACTCAACGCGAATACGTGAATCCGCTAGGTCGCGGCGTGTGCCTTGACGTCTTCGCCAAAGACGCCGAGAATAGATTTTACAATATAGAGATTCAGCGCGACAATCGGGGCGCGGAACCTAAACGCGTGCGGTTCAATCTAAGCGCTATCGACTGGCACATACTTAAGCGCGGAGAAGAATTCACGGATATACCTGAGACCTGGTTCTTCCTCATTACAGAAAAAGGTTACCTATGCAAGGGACGCCCATATCGAAATGTCGAGAGATTCTTCACAGACGACGGTGAAAAATTTGACGACGGTCTACACATTCAATACGTAAACGTCCAGTACAACGGCAACGACCCGCGAGGCTGGCTAATGGCGGATTTGAGAACGCCTAATCCCAAGGAAATGCATTTTGAATCCCTCGCCGTACCTGCCGCATACTGCAAAAAACATCCAGGAGCAAAACAAATGAGCGACATTATGGAAGAAATCCGCAGGGAAATGCGGGCTTTGTTAATAGACGAGGTGCGCGACGAAGTACGAGACAAAATGCGCGACGAAGTGCGAGACGAGGTGCGCGACGAAGTGCGAGACGAGGTGCGCGACGAAGTGCGAGACGAGGTGCGCGACGAAGTGCGAGACGAAGTGCGCGACGAAGTGCGAGACGAGGTGCGCGACGAAGTGCGAGACGAGGTGCGCGACGAAGTGCGAGACGAAACGCGAGCAGAAGAGCGCGTACAAATGATAGGCGGGTTACTGCTCTCGTTCACAGCGGACAGTCTTCTCAACTCGCCGCAATTCCAGCCGCTCGGTATAACTCAAGCTGAAATTAACGCGGCGACGGCGCTTGGAAGGTAGCTTCCATCGCGCGACGTCCCTTCGCAACCGTCGAATAGGTTTCCAGTTCAAACGTTAAACGGTCGCGTCTCCGTCATGGAAGCGCGACCGTTTTCTATGTTATCTCTTTCCTTGCGTCTAACGCCTAGTGGCAACAGCACGCGCCGTGACAACCGCAGGAATGCGCATGACCGCCGCAGTCGGCGCCACACGGAGTCTCGGAAGAGGAACCGGACGCGTGGGTAGACGGCGCGCTCATACGGCGCGTAACCGTCTTCGACTGACATTCCGGACATTCCGGGCGCGATTCTGAATTGCGCACAAGCGCTTCAAAATCGGCGCCGCACTTATCGCATTTGTATTCGTAGATCGGCATTGTACTCTAATCCTTCCTAGCATGAACCCAAGATTACGACCCGAACGCGAGTCGAATATTTAAAGCTCTGCGAAATTTTTCAGCATCCTGAGCCCGACGTCCTGGCTCTTCTCAGGATGAAACTGAACGCCAAAGACGGCGCCGCGCGCGATCGAGGAGCAGAAGTCGACGTTATCGTAATTGGTCGTCGTCGCAATTAGAGACGCGTCGTCGGGAGCTACGTAATACGAATGAACAAAGTACACGTAGTCCGTCGGATTGAAACCGCGATAAATCGGAACCTCAGACTGATGGAACGTCAAATCGTTCCACCCCATATGCGGAACAACGTACTCAGGAGACTCTGGAAAGCGCTTGACTTCGCCCGGGAAGAGTCCAAGACACTCCGTACCGCCATTCTCCTCGCTCCTTTCAAAGAGCGCCTGGAATCCTAGGCAGATACCTAAAAACGGCTTACCCGACTCGATCGTCTTAATCACAACGTCGATCAGTTTCGACGATTTAAGTTCCGATATCATATCGGCGATCGCGCCGACGCCCGGTAAAACGACCCTATCGGCGCGCTCAACTGTATTGCGATCTGCGGTTATCGTCGCGTCGACGCCAAGTCGCTCGAACGCCTTTTGAACGCTGCGCAGATTCCCCATTCCATAATCGATAATTGCGATCATATCAATCTCTCTTCGAGCGCATACTGCGGACGATTATTCAAGCGGTTTAAAGACGAAGCCGGTTATTAGCTTCGGGTAGAAGTACGTACTCTTAGCGGGCATTCGCTCGCGCACCATGCTAAGCTCTTGAATCTGCTGTACGGTCGCCGGCATAACAAGCGCGGCGAGCGGAAAACGCTCGTCAGTTCCCTTGAGATCCGCCTCCACTTCGGCGACGTCGTGCACGTACTTCGGCTTATCGTGCCCTTTCAATCCCAATAGCGTGTCGATCACGAGGCTGTGCAGTACGGCGACGCCAAGTTCACGCCATTCAGGATGATGATCGGCGGCTACCTCCGCCATCTTCTCGCGCCCCTTGTCCGTAAGCTGAATGAGATTCCACTTACCGTCTTTTGCCGTAAAGAGCGCCATCGTACCCTGGTCGTTCTGCATTTCAATGAGCGCCCACGCCTTACGCGCAACGTTCACGCCCTCGCCGACCGTAGAAATTCGGAAGTATTCGCCCAATTTCTCATGCAAATCGGCTTGCGTGAACTCGGGCACATTGCGGAAAAGGCGATGCGTCGGGAGAACAATCAGCCCGGGATCTTCCATCGCGACGCAAACCATGAGCACATGATTCGCTGGATGATCCGTCGTCAGGACGCCCTGCTCGCGCAACTGCTTACGGTAATTGCACGCCGTTTCATAACGATGGTGCCCGTCGGCAATAAAGATCGGCTTCGGGCCCATGAGCTCAACGACCTTCGCGATAACCTCTTGGTCGTCGACTATCCACATTCGGTTCAAAACGCCGTTCTTATCGGTCGCTTCAAGAGGGGTCATACCAATGATCGCGGATTCGAGGATATTTTGGACTTCGTTGTCCGCGTCGGGATAGAGCCCGAAAATCTGGCTAAAATTCGTTTTGCACGTCGTCGTTAGCATAAGGCGATCGGCTTTCGGACCGCTCATCGTCAATTCATGCGGAAAGACCATGCCTTCTCCAAAAGGAGTCGCTTCGCAACCGCACATGAAGCCCTTGCGAGTGTACTCTTTACCCTGAGCGGTAAAGATCTGATGATAAACGTAGAGGGACGGACGCGGTTCCTTAACCAGCACGCCGGACGCTTTCCAATCTTTAAGCTCGCGCGCGCTTCGCGTGTAGCGATTGTTGATCTCGTCGTCGACGCCAGGCTGGATCTTATTGAGAATAAGCCGTACGACGTTATTAGGGTGTTTGGCGTATAGTTCGTCCTGCTCTTCGGGACTGATAACGTCGTAGGGCGGCGCGACCACGTCGCTAAGAGAACCGACTTGCGCTAGATTGTAACGTAATCCTTGGAAAGGCTGAATATTTGGCACGGGGAGACTCCTTAAAGTCGCAGCAAGTCGCGCGCGAACACACGATCTTGTTCGCGCGCGAGCATGGGAATTAATAGCGATAGAATTCTGGCTTGAATGGACCTTCGACGGGCACGCCTAGGTAGTCCGCTTGTTTTTGAGTGAGAGTTGACAGCTTCACGCCCAGCTTCGCGAGATGCAGACGAGCGACTTCTTCGTCGAGCTTTTTCGGCAGTAGATGGACGCCGAGCGGATACTTCTCCGGTTCCGTCCATAACGCGATCTGCGCGAGAACCTGGTTCGTAAAGGAATTTGACATAACGAAGGACGGATGCCCCGTGGCGCAGCCAAGATTAACGAGTCGACCTTCCGCGAGCAACAGAATAGAGCGCCCCGTCTCGGGGAACGTATAGCGATCAACGAGCGGTTTGATTTGCGTCTTGACGACGCCTGGATACGCTTCTAGACCTGCGACGTCAATTTCGCAATCGAAGTGCCCAATATTGCACACGATCGCGTCGTTCGGCATTCTCGACATTTGCTCGGCGGAAATAATATCGCAACATCCGGTTGTCGTTACGAAAATATTGCCGCGCTCGCACGCGTCGTCCATTGTGGTAACTTCGTAGCCTTCCATTGCCGCTTGAAGCGCGCAAATCGGATCGATTTCCGTAATCAAAACACGCGCGCCATATGAGCGCATTGACGCCGCGCAACCCTTGCCGACGTCTCCGTAACCAGCCACCACTACCACCTTGCCGGCGACCATAACGTCGGTTGCGCGCTTAATACCGTCCGCAAGGGACTCGCGACACCCGTAAAGATTGTCAAACTTACTCTTCGTAACGCTGTCGTTTACGTTAATCGCTGGAATTTTGAGCTCGCCGCGCGCGTGCATCTGATAAAGACGATGCACGCCTGTCGTCGTCTCTTCGGTTATGCCGCGGACGCCGCCGACAAGATCGGCAAATTGCGGCTTATGAATCATGAGCGTGAGATCGCCGCCGTCGTCGACGATCATATTCAGCGGCTTGCCGTCGGGAAAGACGATCGTCTGTTCTGTGCACCAGTCGTATTCTTCGTCCGTCTCGCCTTTCCAAGCGTAGACGGGAACCCCGGTCGCCGCGATCGCCGCCGCCGCGTGATCTTGCGTCGAGAACTTATTGCAACTAGCCCAGGCAACCTCGGCGCCGAGCGCGCGCAACGTTTCGATTAAGACCGCCGTCTGAATCGTCATGTGCAGACTACCGCCGATACGCGCGCCCTTAAGCGGCTGCTCGGACGCGTATTTCTCACGTAACGCCATGAGACCTGGCATCTCGTTTTCCGCGAGCATGATTTCTTTACGTCCCCAATCGGCAAGGGACATATCGGCTACTTTATACGGCAGTTTTTCACTCATTTTACAAACGCTCCTTAATTGTGTCGTGTCGCCGCTCGGCGCGCGCCCAGCGGTCTCAATATTATACCTCGTCGACGACAATCGACCAGGGGATAGGCGCTAGTCGGATTCCGGACAATGGCAATGCGCTTCGTGATCGCAGTGATGAACGCTATGTCCAGATTCGCTACACCGGTGGTCGTGTCGAACGAGTCGAACGTCGCTATGATAAAGGTCGCGAATCAAAGCGCCGTCCAACTCCGTCGTTGGATGCACCCTGACGTCGCGATTAACACAAATCACGCTGTCGACCAAGCCGGAGACGACCCCGAGATCGTGCGAGACAATAAGGATTGAAACCCTTCGATTCAAGTCTTCGAGCAAATCATAAAAATGTTCGGCGCTCGACGGATCCATATTATTCGTCGGTTCGTCCAAGGCTAGCAAGTCGGGATCGCCGCACAGCGCGCGCGCTATAAGGACGCGCTGACGTTGACCGCCGGAAAGATCGCCGAACGACTTCTTACTGAGTTCCGCGATCCCCATACGATCAAGCGCCGCCAGCGCTAGTTCGCGATCGCTCTTATTAAATCGAAAATGCGACGCGCCAGAACTCGGCGCGCCAAAACGACCGACGAGCACGACGTCCAAGACGCTAATCGGAAACCGAAAATCAACGCGCGCCTGCTGCGGCGCGTACCCGACGCGATAACGCGACTTTTCGGGCTCTTCGCCGAATAGCCAGACTTCGCCGACGTCTGGCTTAAGGAGTCCTAGGATTAGCTTAACGAGCGTCGATTTACCGCCGCCGTTCGGACCGATTACAGAAGAAAAGCTGCCTGCAGGTATTTCAAGAGAGACGTTCTCTAGAACGCGCGGTTTACCGGCGCCATAGGAATATGTTACGTTTTTCAGACTAATCATAGGACGTTCCTCAGGTCAACGAATAGTGAATTCTCCAAGACTACCATCATTGTATCGCGCTCGCACAAATGAAAAGGCGCCCTTGTAAGACAAGAGCGCCCTCGTTCAGACTTGTGCGGTGAACTCGCAGTATCGAAATTAACGCGCTTGGTACGCCTTCTTGAGTTTCGCGACGTCCTCGTCCGTCAACACTCCGTCAATAATGAGAACTTCGTCTAATGTGGCGCTAAGAGGCGCGCGATATTTTCCGGTTCCGTCCTGACCAATATTGACCGAGTCGCCAACGGAAAAATCGGCGCTTTTCAAGGAGCCGGGAATACCGTCGTCGTCGAACGGACTGAAGTCGTAAGAATATTTAACCAGATTGTTCTCGCGATCGACAACATAGACGACGTACACCCAACCAGTCGTATAGTCGAACGGCAGTTGCGCGACATAATCCATACGTTCCAATTTGTTGCCAACGTTGAATTTCGTGTCCGCCGCGCGTAGCGAGATCACGAAACCTGGTCCGCGACCGTCGTTCCAATTCTTATTGGAAATAATACAGGGATCGTCGTCCACCCCGGGAGTCTTCATCCAGAATGCGACGGAGAAACTAGATTTACCAGGCTTCATATTAGCGAGCGTAACGTACCCGTCGTCGAAGGACGCCGCTTTGCCAAAGTAGCCGTCGACGAAATAGAGTTTGCCGTGAGTCGTCGTCTCAACTTTTCCGAGCGCGTCCTTGGCGTCGCCGTCGAAGGTGAAGTACGCGTAGACACGATCTTTACCGAGTATGGCGGGAATCGAGTCGTCGCCCGTCGGGGTAGCGGTCGTTGCGTGTTCGCGGTGCGCGAAGGCGGGCTTGAGAACGTATTGCGGGCGCTCCATGTTCGGCGCGCCTTTAAAGAGTCCGTGCGGTACGCGCGAGGTCCATGTTTCGGGCTGCTTATCGCCCAAACCTAGCGCATACAGGACGACGGACGAAATATCGCGGACGCCCATTTCTCCAACGCTTCCTTTAATGACGCCCGGTCCGGTGGCGGCGAAAATAATGTACTTTTCGGCGTCGGTCCATCCTCCGTGGCTCCCTTGCGGTGTTCCGCCGTGGTCGGCGCTGAGTATGAAGAGAGTCGAATCGAGCCAGCCACGCTTTTCAATCGCTTCGTAAATCCTCTGAACGTATCCG
>ONJR01000090.1 GCA_900318195.1 uncultured Planctomycetota bacterium | reverse complement strand
CGGAACGACGCTTCTCGGCTCAGCGCTAAAAACGAACACTGAAGTTCGTTTTCGTTCCGTCATTTTTGAACTGTTGCGGAAATGTCGAAGAATAATCCGCTATCCGCTTGACGACTGCTTGCATTATTCCTCAATCAATACCAATTGGAGGGATTATGCTATTTATTGTGCATGGCAAAACTATAGGGAACTTCTAAGGGTTTATTCGGAAATAGAAGTTGCATATATCTGCAAGGTTTTTCCCCAAGTAATAAGCCCTAGGGCGTGTTGACATTAACAACAAACGGCGTTGTTGAATAATTCGGTTTAAAAAAGCGGCAAAAACGAGTTTTTTTTGTGTACAGTTTGATTACGTGGGAGCGTATTTATACTTCTACCCCATACCAAAGGGACGCTCAAATGCGAAAAAAAAGAAGCGTAATTGGTCAGCGTACAACGAATCCCTGGTTAAGCGAGACGAGATATTCCTTTGGTTTGACGAAGCCACGCTGTCGAGTTGGTATTCAGAACCGGTGCGTTATAACGAGGTCGCCCTTATATCTATAGCGACGTCGCAATCCAAGCGTTGTTGTCGATCCGTGAAGTTTTGCACTTGACGTATCGCGGTCTCAAGGGATTGGGTCAGAGTCTATTTCCATGTTAGGAATTACCTGCTTGTCCACTCCCGACTACACGTCGATATGCAAGCGAGCGAAGACTCTCGATATTCCTATCAAGGTCTATGATCATCGCGAAGCTCTTCATCTTCTCATTGATTCTACCGGGCTGAAAGTTTTCCGCGAAGGCGAATGGAAGGTTAAACAGCACGGGTTCAGCAAGCGTCGTACATGGCGTAAAGTCCACATTGCCGTAGACGGCGTCTCCCTTCAAATCCATGCGGTCGAGACGACAAAAGCTAACGTTGACGACGCTGAAGGGGGAGTCAAGCTTATTCGAAAAATCGGAAAGCGCATCAGATATGTGTGCGGGACGGCGCATACGATAAAAAGAAGGTTTATAACGAACTCTCCAAGCGCAAAAGTAAGGCTTGCATCCCACCGCGCTGTAATGCAATACTCGATCATTGCGGAGCCTTTGGTTCAGCCGGTCGCTATCGGAACGAGGCTATTGACGCCATGCGAGACGACGATCTGGATGGGGGGAAGGAAAGAACAAAATACCACAAGCGCTCGCTAGTTGAAATTGTAATGTTTCAAATCAAACAGATCTTCGGCGATAAATTAAAAGCTCGTAACTTCGAGTCGCAAGTTGTCGAAACAAGAATAAAAGTTACAATACTCAATCGATTTGCCGCTATGAACAATGATTTTTATTAACAACATTATTCAACAACACCTTATCATATACAAACTAATCATGATAGTATTTTGTAAAAAGGACATACATGTACGCGTTAGTTTATTGGTTTTTAATAATTATATTTGTTAACATAACATCCATGACCCTATTAATAATAGACGTTTCATTCAATAGTCTTTTTAACGAAGTGATAAAGCGACTTTTGCGTGATGTAATAGTCCAATATTGGTCTTACTCAATCATGGTTCTCTTTCCATTAGTAGCGCTAATTACGCCAATCCTATGTTATACAATCGACAAAAAGACTCATGACCGTAAAACACAGACACTTGTACTTACGGTGAGTCTAATTAATGAAGCTGTAACGATATTATTCTTCGTACACATGATGCGTGTCACGTAGGATATCGTGAGGGGTTGTTGAATAATTCGGCTTAAATATCGGTCAAAACGAGATTTTTATGTACAGTTTGATCACACGTAGCGTATTTATGGCAGTGAACCATTCCCACCTCATACCAAAAGGACGTTCAAATGCGAAAAATAACGAAGCGTAATTGGTCAGCGTACAACGATTCCCTGGTTAAGCGAGGCGACGTATTCCTTTGGTTTGACGAAAGCCACGCTGGCGAATTGGTATTCAGAACCCGACCGGTATAAGCGAGGTCGCCCCTATATCTATAGCAATGTCGCAATGCAGGCGTTGTTGTCAATACGTGAAGTTTTCCACTTGACGTTTCGCAGTCTTGAGGGATTTGGTCAGAGTCTATTTCCATGTTAGGAATTACCTGCTTGTCCACTCCCGACTACACGTCGATATGTAAACGAACGAAAACGCTCGACGTTCCGATCATGGTCTATGATCGTCGGGAAACGCGACGTCTCTTCATCGATTCCACCGGTCTGAAAATTTTCGGCGAAGGTGAATGGAAGGTTAAACAGCACGTGTCCAGCAAGCGTCGCGCATGGCGTAAAGTTCACATTGCCGTAGACGGCTCCTCCCTTTCAATCCATGCGGTCGAGACCACGAAAGCCAACGTCGACGACGCTGAAGGGGCTGTCAGACTCATCCGAAGGTAACATATCAGCCGAATCAAGTCGGTAATTTACGGTTCTGACACAGCGCCCGAGTTCTGTTCTTAGTCGTCAAATTGTGCTCTTGCGTTTTATATCATATGAGATTCTGCTATTCCGTAATTGCTCTTGACAGACTTCTCTCAATAGCACACAATAGTTCCCATGAAAACACTCAAACCTTCCCCTGGAGCTTACGGCGCTTCTTTCCGGTACGTTGACGGTCAAAGAGGCGCGCGAAATTTATGATCAGGGCAGAGACGCTGTGGTCTGGGCGATACTTGCTTCACAAAAGCGAGTAGACGATCTTTCCAGCCGCTCTGCTTCTGGGAGCAGTACGCTCTCGAAGCCTTCTTCTACGATA
Organism: uncultured Planctomycetota bacterium; assembly: GCA_900318195.1. GTDB lineage: Bacteria > Planctomycetota > Planctomycetia > Pirellulales > Thermoguttaceae > RUG369. The sequence goes on along the minus strand of ONJR01000090.1, from coordinate 58,451 downwards.
CCTCCTTATGAGAAGCTTCAAAACAAACGGCGCGCGAGGAAGTCGGGTGCAAAGCTTGGTCATCATGGGCACAGACGTGCAGACCCTGAGCCAGACGAGGTTGTTGAAAAAACTCTCGGTCGCTGTCCAGTGTGTGGCGGCGAGGTTACCAGGCGTCGATCAGCTACTCCACGAGATTACGGATTATTGAGGATATTTCTCCCGAGCAGAGAATAAATGAAACCAAGCGCAATATTCATGGCTATTGGCGTCGGCATTGAAAAGATGGTCGAACCGAAAGTTGGCGAGACTCTATCCGGTCGTCGAAATGGTAACAATGCGATTGCAATGTCTGCGCATTTACACTACGGTCTTGGTTCAACGACGAGTCAAATCCTCGAGATTTTGAACTACCATTTCTCGGTCAATGTAACGCCGAGAGCGCTCTTTGATCTTAGGAAGTGTGCGGCAGAAATCCTCACCCCCTGGTACGAGGAAATTCGCTTCTCATGTTTAAGCTCCGGCGTGTTACATACAGACGAAAGCGGTTGGCGGGTTAATGGTAATACGCATTGGTTGTGGCGTCCCGCCACGAAAAACGAAACGTATTACATGATCCACCCAACGCGTGGCGAACAAGCTGTGAATGAGTTTTTTGCGGAATACTTCGACGGCGTTCTAATTTAAGATTTCTATGCCGTTTATAACTACGTAGAATACCTCGCGTCCCAAAAATGTCTTGTTCACCTTCTTCGCGACTTAAAAGGAATCGAGCTTTACAAGGACACAAGAGACAATTGGAACAAGTTTCAATCGCAGTTGAAGCGTTTGGTTCAAGACGCTGTTCGACTGAAAGCGAATAAAGCGAATCTACCAGTAGATGAATTTGAACGAAAACGTATTCTGCTATTCAACGGCTAGACGAATTCCTCGAGTTTACTTCCGAGAATAAGGAAGTAATGAGACTTGTCAAGCGATTTGCTAAATATCGGGGCTCAGTCCTAACTTTCACGAATATGACGGCGTTCCATTTGACAATAACCTTGTCGAACGAAGTATTCGCCCAACCGTACTCATGAGAAAAACTCAGCTCGGAATAGAAGCGAGGATGGCGCTAGGACTCAGGCTATTCTCATAAGCGTCTTCAGAACTTTGAAACTGCGTGGGATATTCCGACCGACGCGGTGAAAAAAGCGTTGCGTCATTATGCTCATCATGAGGAAATTCCATCCCTCGACGAAATCACTAACCCGTCTGATTATGAATAAGATTGTATCAAGTGATTACTCTAGGGATACTAAGACATTAGAGTAACTTGACTTGGCTGATATATTACTATCAAGCTATTTTACCTCTGTATTCCTTACGTGCATTATGATTGTAATAAGGAGGTTATGAAACGACTTTAGGGCTTATTACATGGGGAAAAACAGTACTGACACACGAACTGCTATTTCAGAATAAGCCCTGAGTCAATATATTTTTACGCGTCGTTCACGCGTCGATCAAAACGTATTCTTTGACGACGGTAATTTATCGTAATTTCTGAAAAAGACCGCGTTATTGCGCCTTCTTTGCGACGATATACCTTACGCCCTGATAGAATAGTTTGCGATAATTTGGATTGCCAAACGCGCCGCCGGCGTCGCCTTGTATCATCCCGAAGACGGGCGTTTTTTTATACTGATGCGTCCAAAGTACGGGCGCGTCGCCTTCCGGATGATCCGTTCGAGCGAGTACGTCGATGTGCGGATTGTAGTATACGTTCTTAAAGACTTCGTCGTTGATAGTGAAGTCCTTGACGCCTTGCGTAATCGGGTGCTCTCGCTCGACGATGTAAATGCTGACGTCGGTCGGATGCAGATAGGAAGACGCCTTATAGGTTCTTCCGTTGATTTCGGTATCTTTGAGTAGATATTGCGCGCCGTATAGTTCGCGGAAGAGTGGAAATTCCGGGTGCGAAATGAGCGCATGGTGCAACATGACGGTCGGAATTCCTTCTTCTCCCCATAGCTTTTCGAGGTTTTCTTTCTGTTCGTCCGAGAGCTCGAAAAAGGATTGATCGTGGAAGACGAGAACGTCGTATTCTTTTGACAGCCCCGGCTTGAGCATATCCTGCTTTTCCGGAATAGAAATTTCTTCGAAAGTCGCGTTTGGGAAGTCAGCGAGCATAGCGTGCAGGTTCTTTTTATCGTATCCGTGTCCTCCCACGACGAGTAGAATACGCAGTTTTTTGTCGTTCGATTCACTCTTCTCTTGCGCGTTGACGGTCGGCGCGACGGACGCCGTTAATGCGGCGAGCGCGCTTAGGCAGAATAAACGTCGGTTCATGGTTTGCTTCACTTATGAGGTTAGGGGTGGTGGAATCTAAAACTTATCGCGCGTTATGCGCGCGCACATCGATATCATAACACAAAAAGCACGTCGTTTCAAATGAAATCTACTCTTCTTTGCGAGTCTTTTTCAAGCGCGTCGCCATGCTCGCGAAGCATATCGCGAGCCACGCGCAGGCGCTTGCCGCGAGTCCCAAGTAAATCATTCGCGGTCGATAACTCACAACGACGCAATGCAATCCTTTCGGAACGTTAATCGCTCGACAGAACGCATAAATTGGCGTTGCGTCCCGACTGGTTCGCGGCGCGACGACGTTCGCTAGCAGCGCGTGAACGGAGCGACGGTCATACTGCGCGTCGAGTAGCGTTTTCCCTTCGTCGGGCTTAACCGGTATTAGGGTTGCGCGCCAGTCGGGCCAGAATTGCTCCGCGCATACGAGAGTCGCGTCGCCGCTTGACGAGACGAGATAGACGATTTCATTTTCAGAGTAGGAAAGCGTCTCGACTGCGTTCGGGAAGGTTAGGTTTTGCTCCTGTTTTATGTCGTCTTGAATTAGGATCGCGCGCTTCGGCGGCTCAGAGACGTCGCGTACGGCGACTCCCCAACTGTTTGGGCTGTTAACTCCGTAAAAGACGAGCCATACCCATGACTCTGGTCCGACGACGCGTTCTACTCCAAGGAACGCTAGTTCCGTTTCGAGTATAGGTCGATTCATCGCGGCGTTGAGGTATCTTGCGAATTCCTTTTCTAGCATAGCGCCACGCGAATTGAGGATAGCCACCCTTTCTACCATCGGATATTTCGGAAAGAGTGTTTCTACGTCCCAAAGTACGCGTTCTAAATTTCTTTGCGGCGAGGACGCGTTGGGGAAGTAGCTCGAGAACCACGCCGGACTGCGAAAGACTCTTGGCGGCGGCGCGTTAGGGCGCGGGTCGAGTTTCGGCAGAATCGTGCTTTTCCGTACGAACGCGTCTTCTGGAACCGTGACGATTGTCCACGAGTTTGCGACGTAGAGATCAGACGCGACGGTCGCTAGTATAACGAGCGCTAGCGTCGTTTTCATTCGCGCCTTAGCGCGCCGCATAACGGCGAATAGCGCAATCGTAATCGTTCCGACAATAATCGCGTGTAGAAGTGAACGAAACAGAATGGCTAACGCCATGGTCGGCTGGAAAGGTCCGTAGAGCGCGTTAGGCGAGATCTGCAGGAGTTTGAGCGCGTCCGAACCGTAGACGTTCGCAATTGCCACGCAGAATATAACGCCGACAAGCGCGAACACGATTACGACGCAAGAGATTATTATAAAACGCCTGCTACGACGGCGTACGAGATCCCAACCGAATCCGGCGAGGAGCGCTATTGCTACCGCTGCAAGCGTCATGAGCTTGGCGGGATAACGGAATTCCGAGAATTTCGGCGCAAGGAGATTCAGGAGCCAATACAGCCCGCCTATCGGGTCGCCGTTGTGAAAATTTGGCGCGAAGTTCTTACCCGTAAAGAGCCCAACTCCTATCCGATAGAACCAGCCGATCCCATATCCTCCAAGCGCAGCTAGTAGCGCTAAGAATAGCATTCTGGTCGCGATCATGCGAAAATTTTCGCGCGCCGTTTCCATGGTTGGTCTTTCGCGCCGTTTCGTTCGCCATTTGAAGGCGCCGAGCGCTAGTATAGCTGGCAGTAATCCCATGTACAATGTTGGCGACCATACAGCAGTTTCTTCGGTATTGAGTTCGTACCACCGAGCCATTTGCGGAAACTGTCGTCCTCCGAAATCAGGATAGAAGAATTCCAGCCATCGCCACGGTCCGACGCTGAAACGATACGCGTTTGCGCTCGCGCCATTGCTACCGTCCCTGTCGAAATCTTGACAGAACATGACGTCGAAGAACTTAGCGTTTGGGTAGGGTAGATTGTTATTGTGTGCGCTCTGTATTTCCCAGATCGAGCGCGGTAACTGCACGTCGGAGCGATCAGACCTCGCGACGAATTCAAGGGTCGGTAAAATCTGAGCCGCCGCTAACGCGAAGGTTACTACGCACGATGCGAACGCGAAAAAGAACGTTGAACACAATCGCGAGCGCATAAGTCGCCACGTGCCGAACCGACTCGGCGACATGATGAGCGCGACGGACGAAAAGCCTAGAATTAAATAAACGATCTGCGGTTCGCCTCCGAGAATAGCCAGCGACGCTACTATACTGAACTTGAGAACTGCTCTCAGTTGCGCTCGAAAAGCGCGCGCGCTACGAAATTGTAGCGCATAGAGTAGCAAAAAGGGCGCCCAAGCTGCGCCGACCAAATAGATCACGTTCGAATATTGGAATAGAACTTGACCCGAAAACGCATACGCCAGTCCCGAGAATTCCGCGCCGACGCGCGAGACCCCGACGCCGCGCGCTAGGCGCCTTGCGCTGAGCCATGCAAGCGCGACGTGCGCCCAAATATACAGTTTAAAACACAGCCCAAAGGAGAGCAGACCGGCGCTCGCGAGAAAGAAAATCGCCTTACCAGGATAGAAAACTGCGGCAGTAGGATCGCCGGCAAGCGGCTGACCCAAATTATCGTACGGATTCCACCAGGGCGGCGTTCCGGTTTCCCACAGGCGCTGCACGTATTCAAATAGCGGGTAATAGTAGAACGCGACGTCTCGGTGTGCGAATCGTGTCGAGTCGTTCATCGCTTGCGCAAAGAACGCGAATAGCAAAGCGAGCGCTATAATCGCGGCGCCGCGCGCATAACTGAACTTCATGCTTGACCTGAATTGACCGTGAGTTCGTCGCGTTCGAACGCATTCTTAACGCGTTGAGGAAAGTCTTGTTCGAATTCTCCGCACGCGGTGAGAGTAAACGCGCGCGTCAGTTGATCGATTAGCGTAACATTAATTTCCAAATGATCGAGCGGTATAACGTCGTCGACTTTATCTGCCCACTCTACGAAAGAAAGACCGTTGGAATCGAAGTATTCGTCGACTCCCAACTCGAGGAATTCGTCAGAATCTCGAAGTCGATACGCGTCGAAATGATAGATTTCGCGCTTTTGCCCACGATACTCTTTAACGAGCACAAAGGTCGGGCTACCAACAGCGCCTTTTGGGACGCCGCTCGCTTCAGCGACCGCCTGAACAAGTCGCGTTTTACCAGCGCCAAGCGTTCCTAATAGCGTGACGACGGCTCCGTCCGGCAAGGCGTGCGCGAGGATAGCGCCGAGCCGCTCCGTTTCCTGTTCCGAGTGAACGACAATTTCTACTGACATAACGATTTCCTTTGACTTACGAATGAACCGTTTTCCTTGATTATACCTTGTGCGCGTAATAATTCAATAAAGGAAGCCGAAGTCGACGTGAACGTTCGGCTTCGGCTTTTCGTTTGAATTCGCGCGAACGCGAGATACTCGTTATTCGTAGACGCGCGTATTGGTTTCCTTACGTAACGGCTCGAGGTCGTCTGAGCTGAGCTGGAAGCCAATTCTGCAGTCCCCGGACGCGTTTGCGTGTGCTTTAACGCGGTAGGTTACGGACGATTTCGGTTTGATTTCAGCAAGGTTGTCGAAGACGATAACGCCGTCGATTCGTTTCGCGTCAGTGGGACCGTCGGTCGCTTTGATCTCGATCGCGTCCGGCGCTAGGATTTGTAGTATGACGTTCGTCGAGGCTTTGGTTCCGCTATTGACGATCTGCACAGAGTACTCGAGGTCTTGTCCCACTTCAAGCAAGTCAGTCGACGAGTTCACATTAAACGAGAGCGCGGCGATACCGTCGATCGCGACTTCCTTGCGCGCTTCCGCCGCGATATTATTCGGACCGGACGCGCTAAAGACGAGCTCGGCGTGATCCGCGCGCGTCGACTTGAGTTCAAGTTCGATTTCACCGTCGCTATTAGCAGGTAGATCAGCGAGATCCCAGTAGACGCAATGCTCGTTTTCCTTATAGGCGCCAAGATTGTTCGTTTTTACAAACGCGAGACTCTCGGGTAGTTGCGCGACGAGTCTAACTTCACGCGCGGACGCTTCTCCCGAATTCTTTACCATTAGTTTATACATTACTGGTCGTTCGAGGTATACGGAACTCGGACCGTCGATTCCTAGCTCTAGTTCTGGCGCGACAACCTTAATAGCGGTGTCGACCTCTTGCGTCTCGCAGTTTTGTGCGGACACGGTAAGTCGATTGATGTGCTCGCCCGGCTCGACGCACTTAAGCGCGAGCGTTAGTTGCTTTGCTTCTCCTGGCTTAATGACGTTTAGCGCATTATTTAAGACGTCGCCTGTCGGATGATACAGACCTTCTGGAATTTGCTCGAGCAACGCCACCTCGTTTGCGGAGCCAGTTCCTACGTTGGAGACGGTGATCTCGAGTACAACGTCTTGTCCCAGCTCAACTTTTTCGGGCGCCTTTGCGACGACGCGTAGTTCCGGTTTAGAGCATTTCGTCTTACTCGCGGCGTTGAGTGGTACGAGCACGGTCGCGACGCTCCCGAAATCTCCTTCTTGCGTCGGCTTAACAACGTAGGTAAATTTCTTTTCACGTTGCGGTTCGAGATCAAAGTTTGTCCAGTATAGATCCCCGGACGGACTTGGCGCCACCTCTGGGTCGCTTGTAATGAACTGCGTGTTTTGCGGGATGGAGTCGTGTAGTAGTAGGTTTCTAATTGTCTTGACGCCGGTGTTTTTTACCTTAATGACAACGGTTGCTTGCTGATTCGCTTGCACTTCGCTTGGCGCGATCTTCTCAACGATAATTTGAGTCGCTTGCGGTCCGTTGAGCTCGTCGTCGTTCGGGGTTGGATTGTTGGCAATCGCAGAATTGAGGTATTGCGCAACGTACGAATCGTTTACGTTTGCGGATTTCGGTAGTACGGGCTCTTGGCTTGCGACGTCGCTGATGGAAGGAATAGCGTTTGAGCTTTGCGCGGGCTGCGGTTGCGGTTGCGGTTCTGCGAAGAGCGCGTTTTCCGGCTGGCGTTGCTGACGCAGCGCGTTTGGTTCGCGCGCTTGGAACGCTTGTGGCTCATCGTCGTAGCTTTCGAGCGGCTGAACGGCGTTATTGTCTTGCGCATGGAATTCATCGAGCGGCAACGCGACTGGCGCAGGCGGGGCTGGCGTCTGTGTTTGCTGTGCCGTCGACAAATCTTGTGCTGTTACTTCAGCCGTCGTATTAACTGACGTGTCCTCAGAGGGTAGGAATTCAAGCGAAGTTGTCGGTAGCGCGACTTCCGGCATAGCGCCGTTTTCTGCGTTGAGTTCGTCGATCGGGTCGAGATCAGACGCGATCGCTTGCGGCGGCGTAAAGTCTTCTAGCGAGTTTTCGGACGCGTCAGACTCCGTCGCGTTGGCGTCGACCTCGGTTAGTTTGAGCGCGTCTTCATCTGTCGAAGCGCTCGTTTCGTCTTCTGGTGAAACGAGCGAGAGATTGATCTGCGTTTCGCCTGCGACAGGTCGAATCTTTCGCGACTTTAGGGTCGGTTGAGGCGCGTTTGTAACTTTTGTTTGCGTTCTTTTGACTCCTGGAAGCGGAGCAGGTTGCACGCCGCTACTTTTATAGTTTGCGCCGACGTCTTGCGCGGCTTTGAGTTGCGATGGCGTACTTAACTGTCGGCAAGTCCATATAACGCCGACGACGATGAGCGTGGCGCCGACAAAGCCTACGATGCATTGAAGCGCTGAACGTTTCATATTGATCCTAACCCTGGTTTGTAATCTGTGCCGCTCCTGCGGCGCGCGGACGTTTGCGCTTTGACAACGCCTCCGTCCCTGTCGTTCCTTCCGTATCAGAGCGCGCGCCGCTGATTTCACACACCGGGCGAGCCCATATGCGATATTAGCAAAAAAAAGCGGACGGTCAAAGAGCATTTTTCCACTTGCTCTTGACCGTCCGTCAATACCCTGCGAGTTAGCTCGCCTCAAGTAATCGGCGCGTTAGAAATCGAGTTCGATAAGATTCCAATCGACGTCGGTTAGTTGCGCGAAGGCGTCGTCGAGCGCGGCGCTCGAATCCGCTTCTTGCCGTTCGTACGCGCCAATATCGACTGTTCCGCCAACGATACGCGGCGCGTCGGCGAGATCTCTCTCTTGCGTTACATAGTTATTCGCACCCCGGTCAATAGCGATCGAGTTTTCGGAGAGCGTATAGTCGCTGTTCGCCTCGTCTGTGAAGATCGTGGCGTTCGAGTTGTACGCAATGTTATTACTACCGCGCGTCGTCGAACCATTATAGATCGAATTGTAGACGTAGACTCGCCCGCTACTCGGACCGTTTGGCGCGATCGTATTATAGAGATAAAGCGTTCCCTTGTAGCTGTACAGTTTGTCAATCAGCGTGCAGTTGATCGCGGTCGTAACGCCGTAGCTTGCGATTCCGTCGGGTCCGTTCGCGCCCCAGACGTTGCCGACGAGTAGGCTGTTCTCAATGGTCAAATTCGAATTTTCCGCGTTGTACAATCCGCCGCCGTCTTTCACAACGGCATTGCCGACGATTGACGACTGCAGTATCGTTGCGTCGCCGGAATTGTAGAGCGCGCCGCCGTAGTTCGGACGCGTTGACGAGCCGCCTTGCGACTTGCCGTTTTCGTGGAACTCACACGCTACAAATTCAGCCTCGCCGGCATTGTTCACACCGCCGCCTGCGCCCTCCGAAGTGTTGTTCGCAATGTAGCAGTCGTTCATATTGAGAATAGCGTCGACCGCGTTATAGACGCCGCCGCCGTTCGTCTGACCAAGGTTGCCGTTAATGGAACATCCGATCGCCGTCGCTGAGCCGCTATTGTAAATCGCGCCGCCCAATTGCGCGCAACTATTGTTGAGCAACTCAGTATTGACAACAGTGAGCCCACCGTACGTGCTGATCGCGCCGCCCTGACTGCCGACGTTACCAGAGAGAGCGCTTTGCGTTGCCGTTGCGACCGCGTGTTCGCTCACGTATAGCGCGCCGCCTTCTCCGACCGCCGTATTGTTCGTAAACGTGCAATTCGAAATGTTCGACGATCCGAGCCATTCGTCGATCGCGCCGCCGACTCCGCCCGCTCTGTTGTTAGAGAAGACGCAGTTTGCGAGCGAGAGCGCGCCTTGCGCGTCGATCGCGCCGCCGTCTCCATGCGCGAAGTTGTTGGTAAAGACGCAATTGTTGGCGTTGAACGCGCCGTCCCTGAAGAAGACGGCGGCGCCATTCGTAATATCGTCGTGTTCAGTCGTTACTCCGTTCGTGAAGGAGAGCCAGTTAGTTGTGAGCGTCCCGTCGCCCAACTCGAGCCACATGACGCGCGTCTGATTATTCCCGCTGAGCGTAATGCTTGGCGTTCTGTTAATCGCGTCTCGCACATTTGTTGCGTCGATCGTGAGCGACTTGGTTATTTCAAGTTGCGACGCTAGTGTGATCGTCTTACCGCGCATCGAGTTCGCGAACGTAATGGTATCGTTAGCCGAAGAGTACTGGTCGATCGCTTCGCGCAACGAAATTAGCCCGTCGTACGCGTCGACGACGTCGAGTTCAGTGGTTACGACAAGCGAAGGCGTTTCCTTACCGCGCACCGTCGAGTAGGAGCGCGTCGCGCTGTAATCCGAGTTCTCGTACGCGCCTGTTCCGACTGCTAGAATGCGGATATTGTAAAGCGTGCCCGACGCTAGGTTCGGAATTACGTAACTTGTCGTCGAGGAAGAGAGCGTTTTAACCGTATAGTTTTCGTTCGTTCCAACTTTATATTCTAGCGCGTAGCTCGTCGCGTGCGGCACAGCGTTCCAGCGGACGCTAATCGAATTGACTGTCGCGTCCGTTACGGTTAGCGTCGGCGTTGCCAGCTTCATGCTGGCAACGCCTTGGTACTCGTACGCGCCGAGATCGACTCCTGATCCGACGATACGCGTTTCGCCAGCAAGGTCGAGGGTCGTGTCAACGTATTCGTTTGCGCCAAGGTTGATCGCGACGGAGTCGCTTGCGAGCGTGTAGTCGCCGTTATTCGGATTGGCAAAGATCGAATCTTCTGGATTGTAGGGAACGACGTTTTCGCCATTGGTAAACGCGCCGTTGAAGATCGAACTGTAGACGTTGACTTCGCCGCCCTCGGCGCCTTGCGTTACAATCGAGTTGTAGACGTAGTACGCGCTTTGGTCGCCGTAGAGTTTGTCGAGCGCTGTGCAGTTGACAAGCGCGACGGCGCCATGATTGTGGACGGCGGCGATAAGCGACGTATTGACCACGTTGTTGCGCAAAAGCGAATTCTCGAGTGTGAGAGTCGCGTCCGCGAGATTGTAGATTCCGGCGCCTTCGCTTGACGCGACGTTGTCTGTAACGGTCGTTCGATCTATACTAGCGTTTCCGGCATTGTAAAGCGCGCCGCCGTATGCGCCTTGAACCGAGGTTGAGTTTGACGCGCGACCGTTTTGCGCCAACTGACTGCCTACGATCGTCAGTTCGCCTGCGTTATAGATTCCAGCGCCGTAGCCTGCGCTGTCGACTACGTTATTGAAGACGTAACTGTTCGTGAGCGTGAACGTCGCGCCGTTCGTATTGTACACGCCGCCTCCGAACGTTTGACCGACGTTGTCGGAAATCCAGACGTCCGATAATTCAGCGCGTCCGGCGTTGTAGAGCGCGCCGCCGGAACCCGTCGCTGAGTTGCCGATAAAGTCGGAATTAGTCGCCGAGAACGCGCCGAAGTTTGCGACTGCGCCGCCCTGCGAAGCGCTCTGACCCGAGAGAGCGCTGTCGTCGAGCGTAACGCTTCCTTCGGCGGCAATATAAATCGCGCCGCCGGTCGTTGCGCCGCCTTGTTCGTATTCGTCGCTCGTTTGTATCGTCGCGCCCGTTATCTCGGCGGTTCCTGACGCGACGTAGATCGCGCCGCCGTTTTGTAAGCCCGTATTGCCAACGAAGCCGCTGCCTTCGATTGCGAGCGCGGTTCCGTTCGCGTAGATCGCTCCGCCGTTAGACGACGCGTTGCTGGTAAACGAAGAACGTTTAATTGTGATTGAGTCCCCGACAATAGCGCCGCCGTTTGCCGACGCCTTATTCGAGGCGAACGAGCAGTCTTCAAAGAGCGCAACAGACGCGCTTGATCCGATCGCGCCGCCGTCGGTTTGCGCGATATTGTCCGTAAAAACGCAGGATGTGAACGTTACGTTTGCCTCCTGGGCGTAGACTGCGCCACCGTTCGCGCCTGAGTTGCTCGTAAGCGAACAATTTCTAAGTTCTACCGTTGCGCCGTCCGACGCGTAAATTGCGCCGCCGTTTTCTGCGCCGGAATTGCCGCTCGTTAAATTTATATTGTTCAATCTGATAGAAGTTCCCTGACCCGAGATCGTGAAGACCCGCGAGAGATTCCACGCGTCGAGCGTAATTGGGGAAGAGAGCCACGTAGCGTCGATTTGTACCGATCGATTCAGCGCGATCGAACCTTCCGTCAGTCTTATACGACTGCCGCTTAACGACGAATCGAAAGTAACGAAATCGCCCGAATTTGCATAGACGGTCGCCGCCTCGCGCAACGAGATAACCCCGTCTGAGGGATCCACTACGTCCAGCGCTGTTGTTACTACGGTCGAAGGCGTTTCGTAATACTCTGTTGTGCAATTAACGACAGCGCTGTAATTAGAGTTGGCGTATAAGCCGGAACCGTTCGCGCGCAATCTGAAATTATAGGCGACATTCGGCGTGAGATCGGTCATAACGTAACTGGTATCAGCGCCGCTAAGCGAGGACGAGACGGTTGTCCACGAGAGCGACGTCGCTCTCTTATACTGCAACGTGTAGCCGGACGCGCCGGGTACGGCGGCCCAACGTAACATAACGCTCGTGTCAGTTGGCGCGTCGTTGGTTAAAACGGGCGTCTGAAGGCGCTGATTCACGCCTTGATATTCATAGGCGCCGAGATCGACGATTCCGCCCGACGTGCGCGTGCGACCAACTAGATCGGTCGATTCCGTAACGTAGTAGTTAGAGCCCGCGTTGATCGCAACCGAGTAGGGCGCGAGCGTGAAGTCGCCTAACTCCGCGTTCATAAAGAGGACGCTCGACTCGTCGTATACAATATTATTACTGCTAATCGCCCAGCCGGTGAAAGTCGAGAGCGAACTGTACCCGTTGACAACGCGCGCGCTCGTCTTCTTCTGCAAGTCGTCCGCGCCGGAATTGAGCGCAATAATCGAATTTGCGATTTCAACGTTTCCGTCGCCGCTTTCGAGGTGCAGACCGGAACCGGAGTTGCTCGCGGTGTTGCTAACGATAGTGCAGTTAATGATTTCAACGCTCTTATTCGAAGCGCCGTACGAATAAATTCCGCCGCCGTCCACCGCTGTGTTATTAGCGACGAGCAAGTTGACCGCGACGAGTTCGCCCCTTTCGGCAACGTAGACGCCGCCGCCATTGTTTGTCGAAGTATTGCTAACGACATAGCAGTTAATAAGGTTCGCCTTACCGCTCTCAACGTACGCGCCCGCGCCGTCCGTACTGGCGCCCTGCATGATCGTTAGGTTGCGTACGACGTACAAGTCGGTTTCGGCGCCGGAGAAGCGGACGACTCGTGTCTGGGCGTTACCACTTAACGCAACGAGACGAGCGCCGCCGTCAAGGGTAATTGATTTCTCAATATTGAGCTCCGAGTTCAGTAAGATCGTTTCACCGGTGAGCGCGGCGTCAAAGGTAATCGTCTCGCCGGACGCGGCGTATGCGACTGCTTCGCGTAACGAGATAAGCTGGTCGTAGGGATCCACGACGTCGCTTGTAGTCGTAACGACTAGGGACGGCGCTTCAGGCGTCGCTTGTAATTCGTACGCGCCGAGGTCGACAATTTCCGCCATAATGCGCGTGTTGCCGGCTAGGTCGGTTGCGGAGGTTACAAAGGTATTGTCGCCCTGATTGAACGCTTGAGAGCTTTGAGCGAGCGAGTAGTCGTTTTCGCCCGCAAATAGCGGAAGCGCGGCGTTATAGAGGAGATTATTCTGCCCGTTTGTCCATGCGGAGTAAGTTGAGACGGTGTTATACGCGTTGACGGCGCGGGCGGCGGTCTTCTTCTGGACGTCCGGCTTACCAGTATTGAGCGCGACAATCGAGTTGCGAAGTTCGAGGGTTCCGGCGCCGCTTTCCGTATGGATACCGCCTCCAGAGCTCGTCGCATTGTTATTAGTAACGGAGCAGTTTGTAAGCGTTACTTCTTTACCATCGGCGCCGTAGGAGTATAGACCGCCGCCGTACTTCGCGCTATTGTCGGCGATGAGAACGTTTATCGCGTTCAGTTCGCCCTTGCCGGCAACATAAACGCCTCCGCCTCCGATCGTGGCGGTATTGCCGACGAGCGAGCTATTAACGATATTAGCCTTTCCGGTTGCGACGTAGACGGCGGCGCCACGTTCGTGATAGCCGTTTGTTAGCGTTAGGTTCTGAATTGTGTATTCGTCGGTTTCGGCGCCTAGGAAGCGTATTATACGCGTCGCGCCGCCGCCGTTAAGCGTGATATTGAGGTCGGCGCCGTCGAACGAGACTGATTTCTCTACGAGCAGTTCGCTCGTAAGCGTAATAGTCGCGCCGTTGAGCGTCGCGTCGAATGTAATCGTATCGCCCGCGCCCGCGTAGGCGAGCGCTTCGCGAAGGGAGATTTGCCCGTCGTAGGGATCGTAGAGATCTTCGGCGAGCGTAACAACCGTCGAGGGCGCTTCTTGCACCGCTTGAATTTCGTACGCGCCGAGATCGACAATATTAGCGACGACGCGCTTGCCGCCCGATAGATCGTTCTCGAGCGTAACGAAACTATTATCGCCCATATTAATCGCTTGCGACGTTTCTGAGAGCGCATAATCGCCGTTGCCCACGAACAGCGATTTGTTCGCGTCGTAGGAGATATTGTTCTCGCCGTTGGTCCATGATTTGTAAGTCGAGAGCGTACTGTACGCGTTGACGGCGCGCGCGGCGGTCTTCTTCTGCACGTCGCTCTTGCCCGTATTAAGCGCGATAATCGAGTTGCGAATTTCAAGGGTTCCCGCGCCGCTTTCCGTATGAATACCGGCGCCGGACGTCGTCGCGTGGTTGTTTGCTATCGTGCAGTTGGTCAGCGCTACTTCTTTCCCTTCCGCGCCGAACGAATAGACGCCGCCGCCGTATTTCGCACTATTATCTGCAATGAGAACGTTTATCGCGTTCAGTTCGCCTTTGCCGGCTACGTAGAGACCGCCGCCGCCGATCGACGCAGTATTACCGACGATTGAGCAATTGAGGATATTAACGCGTCCGGTCGCGACGTACACGCCCGCGCCGCGTTCATGGGCGCCGTTCGTTATTGTGAGATTCTGAATAGCGTATTCGTCGGTATCTGCGCCGAGGAATCGGATAACGCGATTCGCGCCGCCGCCGCTGACCGTAATTTCATTTTCGCCGCCGTCGATTGCAACAGATTTCTCGATAAGCAGTTCACTGGAAACGATTAAGGTCTTACCGGCGAGCGAGGGATCGAAGGTTACGATCTCGTCGACGCCGGCGTAGGCGATCGCTTCGCGTAAGGAGACGAGTCCGTCGGCGGAGTCGACCAGATCAAGGTCGGTTGTTACGACGGTGGACGGCGTTTCAGACCACGCTTGAGATTCATACGCGCCGAGATCGACGATCGCGCCTATGATACGACGATGACCAGCTAGATCGGTTTCGACCGATATAAATTCGTTGTTTCCCTTATTGAGCGCTTGAGAATCGTCCGCAAGCGAGTAGTCGCTCGAACTTACGAATAGCGGCAGGTCGGTCTCGTACGCGAGATTGTTTTGACCTGAGGTCCATTCGCTATAGTTTGCAAGCGTGTTGTACGCGTTCACAATTCGCTCGGCGGTCTTCTTGTAGATCTCGCTTTCGCCTATATTGAGCGCAACAATCGAGTTGCGAATCTCAACGACGCCGTTTCCGCTTTCGAAATGTAGACCAGCGCCGCTAGTCGATCCTGCGTTATTAACGATCGTACAGTTCGTTAGCGTTACGTTTTTACCGGCGCCGCCGTAAGAGTAGAGACCGCCGCCGAATTTTGCGCTATTATTAGCGACGAGCATATTCGTCGCCGTGAACGCGCAACTACCTGCGAGATAGACGCCGCCGCCGCCGTTCGTCGCAACGCTGTCGGTAATTGCGACGTTGACGACCTCCGCGCTACCGTTTGCAACGTAGAGACCCGCGCCCTGCGTACTAGCGCCTTGGACGAGCGCAAGATTTTTAAGGACAAGTAGATCGGAGTTCGCGCCTTGGAAGCGCAAGACTCGCGTCGTGCCGCCGCCGCTTACCGTTACGTTGCGATCTTCGCAGTCGATTGTGAGCGATTTTTCGACGCTCAGTTCGGCGCTAAGCGTGATCGTTGCGCCGGATAGCGTAGCGTCGAAGGTTACGCTGGCGCCAGGTTCGGCGTATGCGATTGCTTCACGCAGTGAAATGAGACCGTCAACAGGATTAACAACGTCAAGCGCGGTCGTAACAACGGTCGAGGGCGACTCAATTGCGCTCTGTAGTTCATAGGCGCCGAGATCGACGGTTTCGAGCGCAATTCGCGGATTGCCAATAAGGTCGGTTGTGGTCGTAACGAAGCTATTGTCGCCAACGTTGAACGCTTGCGAACCTTGTTCAAGCGTAAAGTTGCCTTGCGCGGCGTCGACGAATAGCGGCTTACTTGCGCTATAAACGATATTATTGGCGCCGTTCGTCCACGATTTAAAGCTTGAAAGCGTATTGTAAGCGTTGACGACGCGTGCGGCGGTCTTCTTCTGAACGTCGCTCTTACCGGTATTGAGCGCGATAATCGAGTTGCGAATCTCGACCGTTCCGGCGCCGCTTTCGGTGTGGAGACCGGCGCCGGAACTCGTCGCATGATTATTCACGATCGTGCAGTTTGTCAGGGTTACCGCTTTACCGGCGGCGCCGTAGGAGTAGATTCCACCGCCGTATTTCGCGCTATTATTAGCGACGAGTAGGTTGACCGCGTTCAATTCGCCCTTGCCGGCGACGTAAAGACCGCCGCCGCAGATCGACGCCTCGTTGTCGACGAGCGCGCTATTGAGAAGATTGAGTTTTCCAGTCGCGACGTATACGGCGGCGCCGCGTTCGTGAGATCCGTTGGCGAGCGTGAGATTGGCAATAGTATATTCGTCAGTTTCTGCGCCTAAGAGGCGTATAATTCGAGTCGTTCCGCCGCCGCTTAGCGTGATGTTGTTCTCGCCGCCGTCGATATTAACGGATTTTTCAATGAGTAGCTCGTCGGAGACGGCGATTGTCTTACCGGCGAGCGCGACGTCGAAGGTTACAGTCTCGCCGGGATTGGCGTATGCTAGCGCTTCACGGAGCGAGATCTGCCCGTCGAGCGGATCGATTAGATCGGCGTCGGTTGTAACGACGGTCGAGGGCGCTTCGTTAATTGCCTGGAGTTCGTAGGCGCCAAGATCGACAATTTCTTCTACGATTCGCGTTCTTCCGGCAAGGTCAGTTGTAGTCGACACGAACGAGTTGTCGCCTTGATTGAACGCTTGCGAATCTTGCGCGAGCGAGTATACGCCTTGGCTCGCGTTGAAGAAGAGGGGTTGGGACGCGTTGTAGGCTAGGTTGTTCAAACCGTTTGTCCATGCGGAGTAGGTTGAGAGCGTATTGTACGCATTGACGACGCGAGCGGCGGTCTTCTTCTGAACGTCCGGCTTACCGGTATTGAGCGCGATAATCGAGTTGCGAATTTCAAGGGTTCCGGCGCCGCTTTCAGTGTGGATACCAGCGCCAGAGCTCGTCGCGTTATTATTAACTATGGTGCAATTTGTAAGCGTTACCGATTTGCCGTCGGCGCCGTATGCGTAGAGACCGCCGCCGTACTTTGCGCTATTGTTCGCTATGAGTAGGTTTGTCGCGTTGAGCGCTCCTTTTCCTGCGACGTAGACGCCGCCGCCCGAGGTTGTCGACGTATTCCCGACGATCGCAAGGTTGACCAGATTTGCCGTGCCGTTCGCGACGTACACGCCCGCGCCGTGCGTATTGCGACCCTGCGTTATGGTAAGATTGCGCAAAGTATATGAGTCGGCGGCGTCGCCGAAGAAGCGAATGACGCGAGTTGCGTCGCCGCCGCTTAGTGTGATCTGATAGGCTCCGCCGTCTATGACGAGCGGTTTTTCGACGAGTAATTCCGATTCGAGCGTAATTGTCTTGCCGCGCAGTAGCGAGTTAAAGGTTATAGTAGCGCCGTTCGCGGCGTATGCGATCGCTTCGCGCAGTGAAATGAGACCGTCGGTCGGGTTGACGACGTCGGTCGCCGTCGTAACGATCGTGGAGGGCGTTTCGTCCGTCGCTATTGTGCTGTAAGTTACGACCTCGCTGTAGTTGGAGCTGGCGTAGGAGTCGGAGCCGTTGGCGCTGATTCGGAAATTATAGTTTGTTCCTGCGTTAAGGTTGTCGATCGTATACTGCGAGATTGTCGTCTCGATTGTTTTGGACGCTGTCGTCCAGGTCGAGACGTTGGAGCGTTTGTACTGGAGCGTATATCCGCTTGCGTTGGCGATCGCGTCCCATTCGACGGTTATAGAATTCGTCGTGGCGTCGATTGCGGCGAGCATAGGCGCGTCCAACTGTTGCGCTGGCGTCTGGAACTCGTAGGCGCCTAGATCGACGGACGCGCCGGAGGAACGCGGGGCGCCGGCGAGGTCGACTGAGGTTGTAACGAATTGCGGCGCGCCTTGATCGAGCGCTTGCGAGCCTTCCGCGAGCGAGTAGTCGCCTTCGCCCACGAACAGAGGCGCGGTCGCGTCATAGGCGAGCGCGTTTTCGCCGTTCGTCCATGCGGAGTAGGTCGAGAGCGTATTGTATGCGTTGACGACGCGCGCGGCGTTCTTCTTCTGAACGTCCGGCTTACCGGTATTGAGCGCGATAATCGAGTTGCGGAATTCGAGAGCGCCGGCGCCGCTCTCGGTGTGGACGCCGCCTCCGGAGCTCGTCGCATTGTTGTTTGTAATTGTGCAGTTCGTGAGTACGACCGCGTTACCCTCGGCGCCGTACGCATAGAGTCCGCCGCCGTATTTCGCGCTATTCTCCGCAATGAGGAGATTCGTCGCGTCGAGCGCGCCCTTGCCGGCGACGTAGACGCCGCCGCCCGACGTCGACGACGTATTTCCGACGATCGAGCAGTTCACAATCGACGCCTTACCGGTCGCGACGTAGACGCCCGCGCCGTGCGTATTATGCCCTTCCGTGATCGTGAGATTCGTGAGCGAATATGTGTCGTCGGCGCCGCCTAGAAATCGTACGACGCGGCTCCTACCGCCGCCGCTTAGCGTGATATTATTATCGCCCCCGTCGATTGTCAGCGATTTCTCGACGAGTAGTTCCGAACCGACCGTGATCGTCGCACCGCTAAGGGACGCGTCGAACGCTACGACGTCGCCCGGGGACGCGTGCGCGATCGCATACCGCAACGTGCCAGACTCGTCGGCGGAGTCGCCGGTCGAGGTTACGAGCCACGTCGCGCCGACTGCGTTCGAGCGCTCGACTTCGCTCTGCAATTGTGAGAGATCGACCGGCGCGTACCCGACGTTAGCGGACGCGACCTGCGCCGCTCGTCCCGTGTCGAATAGTTGCGCGCCCAAGGTCGGGTCGGCGGCGAGTAGCTCGCGCGTCTCCAGCGCTTCGAGCCCTAGTCGCGTCGCGCGAGGACTGCGTTTATCGCCCTCCGCGCGAGCGCGCGCGCCGAATAGCGTGCGGAATATGCCCGCTGTGAATGTGGTTGCGTTCGTGTTAGCGTTACGAGTCCGGTTACCGCGCGTCATGGCGATCGTTCCTTCCTTATCTTGTCCCTAGTCTATACCAATTCGACCCTCCCGTTTGGGAGAACCTAGCTCAACCCTTTTGTTGCGCCGTAGCGTAACGACTACGGCGCGCCTGTGCTATTATACAAAATTTAGCCGGTTTTGACTAGCGATAAGTTGGAAAATGACGGAAAATCCGGGTGATTTAGTTTCGATACAAGGAAGATTGGGCGCGAAGGGGGATTTGCACAAAGTATGCGCTCCATAGGTAGGCGCGTCTAGGATAAATGGGGATATTAGCCGGGACGTTCGACGTAGGTTTGCTTCAAGGGAGCGTTCGCCAAGATTCAGGGTCTAGAGGGTGAGTGGGAGTTGTTGACGAAATTGACAACGTAAGTCTCGAATTTGGCGTCGAGAGAGTCTTTGGCTACTGGCTGTATTGCGAATTACCGCCTGCGTGGCGCGCGATGATGGAAGTTCGATTATTATGGGCGTTGAAGCTAGAATTGATTCGATATTTCAGAGGACGAGAGCTTCGTAACAGAATGAATGTGGTTATGAATAAGTCATGAACGCTCGATTTAGGGGGATTGGGAAAACGTCAATTCCTCATAGGTAAGATAAGAGGATTGCAGTAGCCACATTCGCCACATTTATTTATCAGTGGCTTGTATCAATTCCTCATAGGTAAGATAAGAGGGCGGAAGCTGAACAACTCACATTCTCTGATTATATCGAGTATCAATTCCTCATAGGTAAGATAAGAGCGCTGCACTCGCAGACGGGCTCGATCGCGCATATGGCGTATCAATTCCTCATAGGTAAGATAAGAGCTTCTGTCACCAAGCTCCGCGTTTGACATACGACTCGTATCAATTCCTCATAGGTAAGATAAGAGATGATGATCATAACGGCAGCCCTCAATTTTGTCACAATGTCAATGTATCAATTCCTCATAGGTAAGATAAGAGATCGACGAACTTGACGTCATGCTTATGGCACTTATTGCCAGTATCAATTCCTCATAGGTAAGATAAGAGCTTTACGACGTGAATGAAGAGTTTGAAGAATGGGTGGTATCAATTCCTCATAGGTAAGATAAGAGATAATCGACCTGTTCAAGTGGAAAGAATACAAGGCCGTCGTATCAATTCCTCATAGGTAAGATAAGAGGAATCAGCGGCTTCCTTGCCGGCGACGCCGAAAACGTATCAATTCCTCATAGGTAAGATAAGAGCCGTAGGGAAGCGGAAGAAGCGGCGGCGACGGCGGCGTATCAATTCCTCATAGGTAAGATAAGAGCGGCGACGGCTGAGGAGTTTACTTACGCCGATTGTGTGTATCAATTCCTCATAGGTAAGATAAGAGATCTTCGGAACCGATCAGCCCATCGACGACGACGTGTATCAATTCCTCATAGGTAAGATAAGAGTTCTCTGACTGTATCGATCTGTTCCTCGAGATCGAGAAGTGGTATCAATTCCTCATAGGTAAGATAAGAGTTTTGCGCTCGTAAGAGCGCAAAAGGCGGCGGATCGTGAGGTATCAATTCCTCATAGGTAAGATAAGAGAAGAACGATTGGAAAGTCGCTCTCCAATCAGGAGTAAGTATCAATTCCTCATAGGTAAGATAAGAGGACTTACACGACAAGACTTACGACCGAGTCGAAAACCAGTCAAACGTAAACTCGTGTAAAAACCGTGGCAAAAGTCCGTCAATCGGAAATGACGCAAGATCGATTATGTTCGCGAAAACACGAGTGATCGGCGCAGAGAGACCTTTTTTGGTTTAGGGTCGTCGAGATTGACGGACTTTTGCACCGAAAAACGGCTCAAACTGGGCGTTTTTGAGGTCGATTTTAGCCGCGCCGCACTTCTAAACTCTACGATCGAGGACGTTACGATTGACGGACTTTTTGGCGAAGGATTAGACTCGGGAAAATACGAGACGAACGGCTAATCGATTACAGGCGCGAATTCGAGCGTCGCTCCCAAAACCTCCTTCTTAGCGAATTTAACGCTTTCGAACTCGTAGATGCAAATCCCGTCGACTTTCGTCTCAATTTTCGATTCCAATTCTGCCTTGAGCCGTTTCAAGTTGGCGTCGGTTATATGCCCTTCGAATACGGAACGCTGGACGTGAAACAAGTAGCGACGGCAGATCTTCATAACGCTCGACACGCGTTTGATCCCGACGTCGTACGCCAGAATGACGAACATAGCGCTCTCTCCTTTTCACACAACCTGCGTTACGCTCGACGCGTCACGCTCTTGCTAACATTTCCGACTACCTAATTGTCAAATACCTTCGCTCGCAATTTACAGCTCGCGCACTCCAGAGTAGTTCCTTTTTGACACATATGCCAAGATCGATTGTCATTTTCTACGATTCCATAACGATTCTGAGCTGATTATGCGGATTATAGGAAATATTTGTACGGCTTGTACTCTTCGCCGCTTTCGAAGTATCGCGTTAGCTTCCGGAGTTCTTCTCGTATGAGTTCCATATAGGTCAGACTAGCGCCGTTTTTCTGCCGAAGGTGAGTCGATAATTTCTCTTCAAGCGCGTTAATAAAGATCTTCTTACCCGACGCGTTGAGATAGACCGCGCCGTCCTTACGCTCTTCAAAATCACGCGTTGCGTTGAGCGCCCTTTTATTAACCAACGCAAAGATCACTCGTTCAACGACGACCGGTCGAAAGAGTTCCGCGACGTCGAGGTTCAAGCTTTCATAGCGCGAGGTCGTCGCATGCAGATAGCCGAATCGAATATCGAGTCGCGATTTATAGACTTCGCGCGCTATTCGACGATAGAGTATTGTATTCCCGTAACTGAGTAACGAATTCAACGGGTTTCGAGGCGGGCGGCGCGTTCGCTTGCCGAATGTAAAATCGTCGGTAAAGAGCAACTCGTCGAACTGGGAATAATACGCTTCGCGAACGCGTCCTTCGACGAGCAGGAGAGCTTCGATCGAGGTTGCGGCGCGCTCTTTTGTCATTTCGCGCGTTATCTTGGCGATCGTCTTCTTCAAGGACGCTTTTTCAATATGCCGCGCGTAATATTTCAGATTCTCGCGCAAATTGTGCGCCGCTGCAACCGCAAAGCGCCTCGCAAGTTCCAGGCGTCTCGACTCGTCGACGTATGCCGTCGCCTGCTGAAGCGTTAAACTTCCAGACGCTCCGAGGCGATTCGGAACGAAAGCGCCTAAATACTCGTTCGCTCCGTCGAAAATATTGACTACGACCTTATTATCCGAGACAAGCCGGAAGAAGCCCGAACTGAAGACGACGTTCGAGTAAAGATTCAACGATTCCGTCTCCCGGACTGGCAGTCGAATCTTCTTCTTCGGATTCTCAAAGAGTAGCGCGTAGTCCTTCTGAGTGAGAACGCCGTCCGCGACGATATGAAAGTTTGAGCCGACCTTGCGCAAGCTTGACGTCCGCCAGTAGTGGGAGAACTGCTTATTGGAACGATCTTCACGACGTATTTCGATCTGTCCCGAACCCGTCTCGTAAAAGCGATAGCCCAAATAGACGCGTTCAGTCGCTAGACCAATCCAACTTTTCGACGTCGAAACCTTCAGACCAAGTTCCTTTTCCAAAAACGCCTTCGCGCTACGAAAGCGAGCGCTCGCTTCTCGCATTGTTTTAGCGAAGACGCGTATGTCGTCCCCATAACGGCAGAACGGCCAGCCGCGCTTTTCAAAATAGACGTCCGCTTCGTGAAGATAGAGATTGCTCAATAGCGGACTCAAAGGGCTCCCTTGCAATACCCCCGACTTCTTGCGAACTATTTCCCCGTCGCGCAGGAACTCGCACGCGAGAAAACGGCCTATAAGTCGCGTCGTTACCTTGTCGACTCCACGCTTCGATAAAACGGTCTTTAATTTTCCGTGCGGGATCTTGTCGAAGAAATCCTGAATATCGATACTAGCCGCGTAGCGTTCGCCGCTCTGAATGATTTCAACTGCGCGCTTCGCCGCGTCGACGACCCCGACGTTTGGGCGATAACCAAAGCTCGACTTCGAAAACGTATCGTTGTATTCGTCCGAAAGAACCTGAAAGATCGCGCGCAGTACGAGACGATCGAGCGACGTCAATTTCGCTATCGTTCGCGCTTTACCGGTCGGCGAGACAAGCGTCGCTTCCTGCGCGTAGCCCGGTCGAAACCGATCCTTCATAATTGAATCGACAAACGCCGCGCGATTCAGTTCCAGATACTCGCGCAATTGCGATAGTCGCATACCGTCGTAGCTACTGGAATCCGGTTTCTGACGCAGATTTTTAACCGCCGCGCTTAGATTTTCAGGCGAAAGAATCCGCTCGATCATATTCATTCTGACGCGTTCGTCTCCATAACGTCGAAGTAGCCAAATCCCGCTGAATTCGACGAGCCCAAGCCGCTATAGAGTAGGAAGTTTAAATACTCCGGTCGTCCCGAAAGCGCGTACTGACCCTTCCAGCCTGTAATATAGACGTCTTTAAAACGCGTTACAACCTTATTGCGCGCCGTAACGTTGAGCGGCGCGAGCGTTATTCCTGAATCAGGCGTCGTGTTTGTGAACGACGCGTACTTGCGCCGGAAGTTCCCGTCTACGTAAGGCGCGAATTCCGGATCCTGCGGCGTAAAGAAACGAGAACGTCCGTCGTTGAGCGTCTGGCGCGCAACAATTGGCGATCGCGCTAGGATTGTTACCAGATCCGCGTCGATAACCGGCGCGCTACGCGTTACGCTCGCAACGCGCAGTTCGGCGCCGAGTAGATTCGCCGTTCTGTTTGGATAAAGCGCGTTCGCTAGCGCGTCGATAAACTCGTCGTCGACGCTACGAACGTCAAGCTGTATTGTCGACTCAAATCGCAAGCGGCGATCAGCTAATTTAAAGTTGCCGCGTAGCATACTGAAGACGAAGAGCTTAAAGCGACGCTTGCCGTAGCTCGCGCCGCCGTCGTGCCAACGTTCGCCGGACGCGTCCGCCGGTCGCGCGAACTCGTAGAGCATACTCTGAACGCCATGCTGGTAATTCACCGGAATCTCTGCGCCCGGCGCGTTGAATAGTATCGTTAGCGCCTGCATTAGCCGCGCTCCTTTCTACTTGGTATTCGACAATGAACTACTACGCTACTTGTAATATACCGTCTCGCAGGGCGTGAGCTCCAGTAGCGCCGTCTCCTGCCGGAACTCCGCCTTCAGCGCGCGCGCTACCTGCTCGAGCGCCGCGCGATATGCGTCCGGCTCGGCAAAGGATAAATTGCAACTGCCAGAAAAGGTTACCGTCAGCTCGCCGCCTTCCGGACAGCCCCAGTCGCGTGAATACAGCGCGCGCGACTCCGCAAGCGTCGCCGAGACGTATACGCCTGAGCTCGCGTAAACGGCTTGAGCGATACGCTGGTACGAAGCCCCGATCGCATTCAGGTCGGGGGGCGTCTGAGCGTCGAGATTGTATCCGGGCGTTACGCCGAGCGTGAGCGTCCAGCGGAACGTGGGGTAGGCGGGGAGGGTTGGAGAGGACATATTATTTAGTGGTTGATTCTTTTTGCGAGCCATGAGGATTTAAACAAGGAAATGCGCCCAAGCGGTAAAGAAGCTCACATCCCAAGATGATTAATATTACCCCTGTAAATTCCCATGCTAAATGATACCACCATTGTTTTTGCCAACCCGTCCACGCTTCAGGAACGACGGCAAAGATGACTTGCATTCCGCCGACTACGACGGTTAATAGAAAACCTATTCTTTTAATATACTTCTCAAATTTGCTTCGCTCTTCCTCTGTTTTTTCCCTTTCTTGCTGCATAATTCTCTCACGCCTAGCCTCTGCGACGTCGCGTAGCGCGCGAAGCGTTTGATCTAACGACTGCTTCTCCTGATTCACCAATAGAGACTTTTGCAGAAGTTGGTAAATCTCGATACCCTGATCCTGCGGCGTAAGTTCCGTTAGCATATAGGACGCGTTGAAACTAACGTAAGAACGATAAAAACGTAATGTTTTTTCCGTTGTTTCTTTTTCCGTCATTCTCTTTTCGTTAGAATCAGATCTATTGTCATGATCGTTAATCTTTGCCAAGACGTTAGCGAGTCTCTTAGCGCGCTTTTCAAATAGCATTAGGCTGAGGCGTTGCGCATAGACAAGGCACGCCATGTACGTGTAATGATAGAGGAACGGCTTGACGACGGGGTAGTAGGTTCCTGGCTTCTCATCGGCGAGGCATACCATTGAATAGTTCGTTATGCCGTAAATTGTGCCATAATCTGCCCACCGAGGATAGCTAACCTGTTCGAGAAGTCGCGTCATGGTTGGAGCGTCATGGCACGTAGGTTCTTGCGGATTATTATCGACGAAGAATAGCGCGAAGAGCCAATCGATAAATACTTTCTTATTCGCCATTGTAGCGCTAATTGCGTGTGAAGATTGAGTCGGAGCATGCTCGTCGTTCATCAGCGCGACAACTTCGTCGACCTTAGCGCTAAATTCGTTGCGAAAAGTCGAGACTTCGCTTCGAATCGTGCGCGCTTCCTTCGTTAATTCACAATCAAAGCGATAGCCGCCGTTCGCAAGTTGCTTCGATCGCTCATTATCCCGATAGAGCGCGATGAGGAACATTCGGTCGTCAGAGAACCCGCGCAAGTTCATGCGACCGGTTGCAATGCCGCGCGTCTTTTCCTCTTCCGTTAAATCCAGGCTTGCGATATTTTCGAAATTGTGATAGACGAGTTCGGAAAGGAAGCGCGCCGGTCGAGCGAGTATCGAACCAAGTTTGTCGATCTTTGCTTCGTCGCCTTGGGCGTCGACGTATCGGTTGACTTCATCCTTAAAATTGCGAACAAATCGGGTTTTATCTTCAGCGGCGTCGTAACCGTTAAAGACGATCCCTATTTCTTCCGCGCAACTACCGCAATCGTCCTTCCCACCGGGTACGTAGGGCATTGAGATACGGCGCGCGTAGTCGTTAAACGCGAACGCATCTTCGTGTTTGCTCGCCTTATCTTTGTCTTGGTCTTTGCACAGCGCGTCGGAACACACCTTGATAACGAGCAGTCCTATTCCGCTCGGGTAGATCTGTAACTCGACGGCGAGAACGGTCCAGTCAAACTCAGAATCGCCTTTTTTAACGTGGTATTTCCAGCCCTGGCGTTCAAACTCCGCGTCGTCGGCGAAGTACTTGAAGAGGACGCATTGGTCGATTTTGCTATTGTCGTCGCTGACGGCGCCCGCTTCCAATGTCGGGTAAATCTGTCTTGTCGCGGCGTTGAAATACTGTAGCATACTAAAGTCCGGCTCGCGTCCGCGCCATAGCTCGCGCTTGTGCCAGCCGCGATTGACGAGCTCGGCGCAGAATGTTTTTACATTGTTGGGCTCTTCTTTAAACGCCGGTACCTCGAATGGCCAGACGAGGACGTCGACGTATTTGGAGTGGAATTCGGACGGCTTATTTTCAGTCTGCGCGCTAGACGTAGTCTCGGGTTCTGTTGGTTTTTCGGTCGATAGTTTTTCATCTTGCGACATGATTGCGCTCCTTTGTTTGCGTGTGATTACGATAGTTGCAATTTTGAATAACGTTATCTGAATCGACCGTATCCGACGTTTGTCTTAGCGCCGACGCCGTAGAGCTTGACAAGAGACTCAAACAGAGAAAGTATTTTCGCTACCGGTATTATACGCGTATTATTATCGCTCGACTGGTATTGAAAATCCTGTAACGCAAAACAAAAGTCAAACTTGACGCCAGGAGCAACTTTGATGATTTTAATTGGATTGGGTTCATCGAATTGATTCATCGGATGAGGCGTTATATAATCCTCAGCAATTGGAATCACAATCTTTTTCTCGCTTTTTCTGTCTGTAGGATATGCGCCTAAGAAAACAGCGTTCGAGGAGCAATTGTTTTCGCGTTTTTTTGTTCCGAAAATAGTTTTTCCAAACTCGATAACATTAAAGTCTTCGTCCTTATCAACTCCAAGGAGTGTTTTGATAATCGTTTCACGATCGCTATCATTATTTCCTTTCGGAAAGTAACTTCTCAATATTCCTTTTAAAGAAGATCCAGGAAGATATGGATTTCCGGTGACGAAATCGAAAGAGAAACCCATTTTAATGAAGTCGTCAACTTCTTTTTCGATATTCTCGGGATCTTTCACTTCGTGCAATCCACCTACTCCCATGAGAAGCCCGGGATAACTCGTCATTAAAGTGAAGGATGAAAATCCTGGGATATTCCCCCATTCATCTTGTGGGAATGCGACCAGTTTCGATTTGAAGATGCTCAAATTGTAGTCATTGACGTTGCCTTCCGCAAAGAACGTGTTATAGTACTCGACATTGTATATATAATTTAGGTTTACCGACCTCGGCATTTTCATTACTCCTGACCATTTTGTTGGACGTCGTTAGAATTTATTAAAGGGAAAAGTTGTAATGCGAGTTTTAATGCAGTAATAGCATTCAAAATTTCGCTTTTGGCATTAATCTCTTGCCATTTCGAAACTCTTTCTTGTAATGAAGCATTATCTTTATGGATATTTGCTTCATTGTTCAATTGTTCTTGTCTTTGAATTCGACCTTGGTCTGCCTCCTCTTTTGCTCTCTGACGTAATCTCGCCTCTTCTGCTCTTTCCCTAAATTCGATCTTCTTAGCTTCGATACCGGCGAACTTGAAAAGACGTAGCTCAGGACTGTTTTCACTTGGTTTATTTTCCCCGTATCCTGTTCTAATTCGGTTGAAAACAGATACGCTTGCGGAGAGGATCTCGTCGACAGCATATAAAATTAACTTTCGATTTACCGACGCATTACCTTGATGGCAGTAAAAAGCGATACTAGGCGCGAGCGAGTTGGTTGCGACGGCTGCTCCGAATGCCGAAATCTGTCCGCGAAAAGAAGCATTAATTATACGATCTTCCTCGTTTGGGAACAATTCTACCGCCGACGCCACGTTCGTTCTATTACTTACCGTACGCCGCCCAAAAAATGTATCGAAACAATCGTTATTATCGTCGATTCTCTCTTTAATGAAGACTGTCTTGACCGCTTTATACGCTACTTCCAGCTCAGCTTCTATTATTCTTTTACTCATATTATCTCCAATTTACTTAGTTTGAATTGACGCGCCTTGCAAAATTGAAACTTTGCAAAGTCCGTAACCGATCGATGCGTTTCCACCAAATTGCACGACTTTACCTTCAAGCGTTGCGGTTAATCTCGCGAGCCATTTGTTATTGACGTCTTCGGTAACGACTGGAAAATAGAAAACACTCTTATGTGGAACAACCTCTTCGTACCACAAGTTGCAACTCCTTCCATCTTCCAAACAGTTCCTAGCGAGCACGGGTAATGCAAGGCTTCTGAACACCTCGTCTTCGATGGGATAGGCGTACATTCCTGTGAAATGGGCGCCAAGTCTTTCGAGACTGTACTTGCCGTCTACTGGCTCTTGATTGGGTAACGTATACCCTTCTATTCCAGGTGGAATGTTTGTATAAGACTCTTTAACCATCTTTTTATCAGGGGCGATATCGAAAAGATCTATTGCGTCATTGAATCTCTTCAATGAAGACGGCGTGGTAATCTTATAGTACGGCTTTCTACCCGAAGACGCCCTGAACGGAATGGCGAGCATATTAGCAGGTAGAAATTTTAATTTTCCCTGTTGCGGCGCGTTACCCTGTTGAGTCGCGTGCCCCGTTGTCTCTTTGCTCACTCTTCCTCCGAAGATCTCCGCAATCTCGTTCTCATTCAAACTCGAAGTCAGAAACTCGCGCAACGCTCCCTTTACCCCAGACGAATTAATCGTAGGGTACCCAGTAACTGGATCGTGCTCGACTTCGTTGTCGATAATATTGTAATTCACCTCGCCATTGCCGACGTGCATATTCGTGAGGCACTTTAAAACGACGATAATAGCGCTCATGGCGTCTCCTTTTTAGAATGTAATGATATGGTTGTATCCAATGAGTTCCGCGATTGCGTCTTCTTTTACGACGTTCTCTTTTAAGTTCTCGATCGTTCCTCTAAAGACGCTTCCCGCTCGAGCGAGGTGCGTTAGCGTTGGTGAAAGCGAGATCGTACCGTTTTCCAAGGAAGTCGATAAATTTCGGAGCGATTTGCGTTCGACGACACAGAAGTCTGAATAAGTTGCTTCGGGCTTGATTAGTAGGTCGGAAAAAGCGTAGTTCCAGCCTTGGTACCGCTCTTCTTGGAAGGCGACTTTAATATCCTTTTCCAGTTTCTTCATCCCGTTGGCTTCTGATACTTGCTTGCTTTCGATTAGGAACGCGCTCTTTCTTTTACCCATGTAGGCGACGCATTTTGTCGGAATGATTTCCCCCTCCAACTCCTCCAACTCCACATAGACGGCGAACCGGAAGGTTGAATCGATCGGCATAACGGTTTCGCGCCTGAAGAATCCGTCGTCTCGAAGTTGCTTGTTAATTCCGACGAAGCTCGTTTTTTTGAAGAGACCCGATTGGGACGGATCGACAGTCAGAGTATTGCCGTCTGGATCTTTCTCGGTCTCATAATAGTACTGAGCCCGAATGGCTTTTACATTCAGGTCGAACAACCCTGATTTCAGACCGCTTTTAGGATTGTAGTTTGAGGGTAGTGTCAACTCGCCCCAGTTGGTTATTATCGCTTTCGAATCGAACTGGAGCAGTTCACCGTTATCGGTAAAGAATGCCGGAACCCTTATTAGCGTGTGGCTTTCTTCACCTTCTCCAATCATTGCAAAGAGAGGAGAAATCCTTTTGATGCGTCCGAACCGCAGAGGGGCGTTGTCGTTCTTTTCGACGTTCTCCCCGAAAGAAAAGCTATTCTCGCCGATTAAATTAGCAATTTCCTTCCGAGCGCTATCGTCATACCTCTTGTCGGTTCGAAGTTTTCCGTTTTCCATAAGGATTAGGTATCGAATCAACCCGAGGATAGTTGTCTGTTCAGGGTAAAGATTCGTTCCGACGTAGTATGAATTCTTTCTGCCTTGCACATTGTCGCCTGGATAGGCGATATTCTGCTCCGTTCCGAAGGTATAAGGCTCGAGCGGTCGCATTGTAACAAGGTAGCTTTGAGTAGGTTTTTCAGACTCAGGCATCGTCTTCTCCTTTCTTCTCAAGGAGGAATTTGCGGTACTGGAGTATCGCGATTACTTTATCGAGACCGTACGCTTGGCGTTTTTGCGTCTTTTTCGCTTTTTCCGGGTCTGGTTTATCTTTTCCGGATAATTCACTAATCCGAACGTCTTCACTAAGCTTGAGATTTAATACAAAGTTTGCAACAGTATCTGTGAAATCACGCACTGACGCTTGACCTTCGTTGTCGAAGAAGTTGTTCCATGCATTAAAAAAGGCGTTCTTGTCTGATTCTGCCGTCGTTGTGTTCTGGAGTAATAGCGCGATCGATCTTCGGTGCGTTATTAGCGTTTGAATTGCGCCTGAAACGGCGTTGACGTCCTCACCGTCATGGAAATACAGTAGCTTAATGATCTCTGAAATTTCATTCTCGATAGACGCTGTAAACTTTGTCGACTGACCACTGTGCTTTTGCAGTCTGAGCGCGACGCTGTTTTTGCCGGGCGCGCTCTTGGCGTCGGTGAATAGGAGATTGAGCGCGTTATTGTACGCTTCGTACAGAGGGTATTTGTAGTACTGGATGGAGACTCCGAATGATAGCGTGGGGATAGGATGAAGCGACTCGCCCAAGTCGTTACGAAGTGCGTTTTGAAATATTTGGTTGAGCTTGACGCATAGTCCAAGAATATTTGTTCGAACGCTTTTGCGACTAGATTCATCGGCGACGTTTCCTTCAAGTGGGGCTAAAAAGAGTAGGTCGTCCCCGCCTGCGTAGATTGTCATACCTCCGAAATCGCCAACAGCTTTCGCCGCTTCTTTATTATACTCGAAACAAGCCTTTGAAAATGCTTGTATTTTGTCGACCGAGATCGCTTCAAGCGTTTTACCCATTTTATCGCCGTCGGCATAAACTAAGGCGAAGTAGACGCTTTTTTTTGAAGAGCGGTATTCTTCGCTATAATTGCGTCCGAGCGCAATATCGGTAAGATCGCGAATCGTTTTATCTGAATTTGATCTGCTACTGAGAAGGAATTGATCTAAAAAACTATCGTCTATAATCCTAGAGAATAGCTTGCTTTGTCTAATTCTAGTATTTACCTTAGAACGATCGTCAAGAAAGATGCTAACAAATGGATTATCGCTGTCGTTCGCACAGAAGGTTTTCATAAGTTCGAGCGAATCGAGGTAAGGAGATAACTTTAGGATTGGACTCTCGCCATTCAAGCGCTCGCAGGGAATCAGGCAATAGTTTATTTGCAAATACCGATTCAGAAAAGAAGCATATTCTGTTTTCTTCTCTTGCATTGAACAGTCGAAGTTTTCGAGCGATTCCTCTTTGACTTCAGTGATAATCTGATTAAGTCTCTGTTTTAATACCTCTTCATCCGCATTTATGCGAAAGACGATTCTGTCATGATATTTTCCGATTCCATCATTTGAAATACCGTTATTCTCGGAATTGAAATTTGGAGAATAGATAGTTAAATCGGAGAATGTGCTTTCATTCCCGAGCGCGGTGATTTTAACGCACAGACGACGCGTAAGGTCGGAAAAGAAATTGCTCGCGAACCACAGCGCCGCTGGGAAGGTCGCTGTTTGAAATGTGTCGAGAATTGGTCCGATTGTTATGCCAACGTAATATAATGAATTCATGAATTAGCTCTGCAAATGTTCCTAATTAAGTAATCGTACGTTTCGTAACTTTGACATTATTTCAATATCATTGTCTCTATAGTTGGATACGCCTTGTAGAATTTCGCCAATCGAACCTTTCTCATTGCTTGTTAACTCTAGTTGGTAAGCTGTAAGGAACGAATCTCCGTCAAAAGCAGGCGGTGTTGATATTTCTGGAATCAGATTCCTTGCTTCATCTCGATAAAATTTAAAGGCGCGGTTAGCGAGTTCCGTTTCATATGGGGTTGCAAGAATGAACACATGGTTACGTACTATTTTAAAATAAATATGCGATGGCAACCTTTTGATAGTAGTCAATCGAGTAGAAGTATCGTTAATTTCATTTTTTACGGTTATTCTATTATGATTCGTCATAAAAGTCGAACTATTTGAGAATCCAAAGTAAGCGCGTAAAAAATAGTTAATTTCCTTTTGAGATCGATCTCCAGTTCTGCCATTCCTGGAGAAGACTAGTAAGGAATCGTGGCTTTTGATCCACGCTTTTTCGTTGCCTATAGACGGCGTCTGGTTAAGGTAATATCTGAATAGAAACGACTTTATGTAGAGACCCTTGTGAGGATAATTAATTCCAGATTTCATAATTCGCGAGAAGTGAGATATCCATCTGAATTGATTTTCTGTATTGAGTTCCGACAGATCTGCATAAAGACAAACGTTGGAATTTAAACGCTCTTTTAATTTAGACGCACAACGTTTGATTAACGTCTCTGAATCTACACTATCTATTTCTTTCTCGCTATCGTTGACTGTTAATTGACTGCGAGCAAAACTCCCAAACCCTTTATTTTGACGAAGACCAAAGTTTGTCGTCAAAAAGAAGTCTTCGATATGTTCTTTGATGAGATTTCGACCGAGCTTGCTAAAACACGTGATGATCATATCGACGTCACATATCAGAATATGACGTGGCGTTGCATTATCTTCATTATCTGCTCCATAGAAGCAAGGATAACTATTGTCAATTGGAGAAGGAGACCAATTGGATGTTCGTGAGACCCTAATCTGCATCTTATAATTCAACGCCTTATGCGTTCTGCCATTAGCCAGCTGGTTATTCTGAATGAATCCATCCTTCTCGAGTTCTTCAACAGTAGGTTCCTCTTGTTGTCCGATAAACAAGTAGAGATACCGGTCGAGCTTCGGCTTGACTTCTGACGCGCGCAGCGTTGCGCCTGGCTGATTATGAAAGAGAATCAAAGGCGTTTGAGCCTCTAGGGTGATTTTTAACTGGCAATATTTATCCCATTCTAACGGCATAGTTCGACCCCGCTAATTTCGTGGTTACAGTCTACCCCTAGGCTTGATGTCTTGGGGTTACGATTAGCTGATCGCGGGCGTGGGGGATGACCAGCAGGTATTTAAACGCAGGTTAGTAGCCTTAGTCGCAATTTCACTTACGATGCGACTTGACTTCAACTCGCGAACCTATAGGTATTCTACTTCAAAAAGTCCGCGCAGTGGGATAAACTTCACGATAAAGAGAGAAAAAAATCGGTTTATCGTTGGTATGACTAGCAAATATATCAGAATCATAGTAATCGCTCTTTGACGTTCAACGAATATATTTGATTCATTTGATATATCCGTCGCTTTCGCCTCATGACGCCGTTTATGCAACCAATAGGCATACGAAGTAGTAACGTTTTACATCTAACAACGCTTGTCAAATGAGACCCGCAAGCAAAATCGCGCCCGGGCACGCGAGCGCAAGAAAAAACGCGAGCGCGAGCGCTCTCCAAGCGAGACTGTCCTTACGATCGCGAACAAGCGATCTCGCGACCCACAGCGCGCATATAATCGGGTTTCCAAGCAACGCGAGCCATCCGATAAGGTAGACGGCTTGGACTCTCGGTTCCATTTGCCAGAAATCCGCGCCCACGACGATCGCGCCGAAGACGAGGTTGAATCCGACCCACCAGAAGAGTGGAACGATAAAAGCGGCGGGCGCG
Organism: uncultured Planctomycetota bacterium; assembly: GCA_900318195.1. Taxonomy (GTDB): domain Bacteria; phylum Planctomycetota; class Planctomycetia; order Pirellulales; family Thermoguttaceae; genus RUG369. Next base: position 24,716 of record ONJR01000090.1, on the reverse strand, counting down.
AGCAAATCCCAGTTAATCGCCGGTTGCGAAGCGGTGGAATTACTTTGTTCGGAGATTTTGCGCTTATTGTCAGTAGTGGAGTTATTCCCTATGCTCATGAGAGTTCCTTTCATTATTTGACTTTCTTCGGAGGCTCTGAGGTTGCGATCGAATCGTTACGTCGCCATAGTTCTAGTAGATAGCCCATCCATTCGCTGAAGTACGCTTCGTCGTCGCAGAGCGAAAACTTGTTCGGTACGGCTAACATACCGCTTTTCCCTCTAATATTGCGCCGATAGAAGTATACCTGTTCGACGCGCGCGGTTTCACGCCAGAATTCGAGCGCGCGTTTGAAGCGCTCCGGCTCGGTAGTTTGCGCGTATTCGTCTTCCATAAAGGATAGGAATTCGTCGTAGCTCGCGAACGGCATAACGTTCGGCGCGTCGTACTCGTCCTCGAAATAGAATATTCTCTGTCGTGCAAGTTGCCGTATTAGGGTAGGGTTTGAGGGGAAGGAATCGTATCCTTGCATACTGACGTAGACGGGCTCTAGCCATTTGAGCGCCGAATCAGCGAACTTGCAGTATTCCTCGAACGCGCGCGCGCGTTCGCCCTGGCGGTAATAAACGCGCGCATAGAAACTATTCAGTCGCTCATGCTCGGGATCGTGCGACGTTAGTTCACGCAACGCGGCGTCGTAATTGCGCGCCATTTCGAGCGCTTGTGCGCGCACAATAACTTTGGTTGTCTGCACGTCGCGCCTGGGCGCGCGTCTTTCCGGTAGCGTCGTTATCGCGTCCGCATACTTGATAGCGCGTTCGGAGTCGCCGGCAACTAGCGCCGCGACAATCCGTTGAACCCGCCACGCGGAATAATACTCCTGTACAAACTGCGGAACGATACGATAAGCAGGCCAGCTCAACGCTATAAAGAGCGCGAGCGCCAACATTCTCCCAATGACGCCTTGGCGAAAATTGCGAATCAAGGTATAAACGACCCAGAGCGCGCAGAGGGGCGAAAACCAGACGAAACCAAAAAAACCGGCGTAGTACAAGAGCGCTAGCGCAAAATTCAAATCCTCCGTCCACTGCTGACCCATTGAATACCCGAAGACAACAACGAATCCCCCGTACCAGAGTAAAGGCGCCAAGACAACCGCCGCGATCAACTTGTTCCATGAGATCGGCTCTTTACCTTTCGTCGACGCGTGCGAACCCGCCTCAGACACGCAATCGACGCGTGTTATAATTCCGTCTTGGCTCTCGCGCGCTTCTAATGCGTCGTCAGCTTTGGGCATATCCGACCTCCATTCAATCTAAATACAATCGTTAGTTCCACGCGTCGAGCGCGCGCCTCTTGTAGACATTGTATTTGTTCGTTTGACCTTTGCAATAGATCGCGCAGACAGATCGCTGTTCGGAGAAGAAAAACTTAACTTCGAGACTGGCTATTTCGTATAGGACGGGTCAAGCGCGGCTCGTCGTTCTCGTAATAATAGGAGTAGTCAACGCCCTTTCATAAAGAATTCGCGATCGTTAATACGATCCGTAAGCGTTGCGCAAAAGGTTTGAAATTTTCACGCTCTTCCAAGGGCTTTTCATCATAGCGGCGAGATACGATTTTTTATCGATCTTGCTCCAGTCGACGCATTGTTTAAGTCGTCTCTTGAGGATAAGGTCCAGCCATATTCGCGTTGCACGTCCGTTTCCCTCGCGGAAAAGGACGCGACGTCAGTTTAAATGTCAAGCGTTTGATTGGGGCGCAAATTAACTCAATCTGCGCCCTCGGGGAATTGCGAGTAGTTCTCAGCGATTGGCTATCTTTTTTTAGTCTCGTCGAAAACGCGCGCCGTCATAGCAGGCGTTGATTTGGGTTCGTCGTCCGCTTTTCGTACGGCGCGCCAGTTGCCAGTCCATTCGTTTGCGTTCGGTTTGTGCGTCTTCGTTAGCACGCTACGTTCCTCGTCGCGTACAAGCGTCCAGCCGTCGGAATCCTTCTTGGAGGTCGCGCCTTTCGTTGCGTTCGAGGTGATGGGTTCCAGAATGAGCGGTTCGTCGCTCGGCTCCGCCTGAGCTTCATGAGACGTTGCCTCTCCTTCGGACTCGTCAGAAATTCCGCGATTAATCGGCACGTCGCCAGCGTTTCGTCGACCGCCAGCCGCGCTCGCTGATTTCGGCGCGCTCGACTTGCGACTGGCGCTTGAACCAGCCTGACCCGGCGCGACCACGTAGCCCGACGTCTGAATTTCGACCGTCTGCGGCATACCCTGATCGTCGACTTGATCTGTCGTTACAATGAGCGTCGCGTTAATTTCGCCGAGATGATCGTCCGCTGTAAAGCTGATTGGCAATACGTGCACCGTATTATTGAGATTCGTCTTGAGATAACTCACGCGAGGATCGCTCGATTGAAGATCCGATATTTTAAAGGGCTCCGACCCACTAATGACAATATTCTTCGTAACCTTCTGACCTGGATTAACGACCCCTAATTGCAGAAAACTCGGCTTTGCGCACAACGGTTCTACAACGAGCGCTTGAACCGGTAAGAAGATTGACGCGGTCGCTGGATCGCGATCGTTTGTTTGGAAGTGGAGTAAGTCGTGAATATAGCCGGGCGCGGCGTCCGGTTTGAGCTCGACGAAGATTTCATACACAACGCTTCCGCCCCGACGACGCGCCACTCGCGCCTCCGCCTTAATACCGGGATTATTCTTCTGTATATTGACGAGCGCCCAGTCGGGTCGCCCCTCATATTGAAGATACGCTTTCTTAACGACGCTTTTACCGTGTTGAACGGCGCCGAACTCGATAATCCCTGGCTCGAATCCGACGTCCGGACGAATATAGGTCTTTACCTGCATCTGAACTTCCGCGCGCGTCGGTTTACTGAAGACGAGTCGAATTGTCGCCTTGCGTTGCTTTGTGTGCTCGCGTCCCGACGTGTCAACCCTCGCGACAACTTCGCCGATTTCGCCTGGATGAACGACCTGCTTCGTTACCGTCGCCTTCGTGCATCCGCAATTAGACGAGACCGAGGCAATAACGACGTCTTCGTTATAGATATTCTTGAACGGGAATCGCTTTTCGACGTCCGCGTGTAGCGCAACGCTTCCGAAATTGTGCATTCTATCGGTTCCCAGCTCACTGAACATTTTAACCGCCCACTGATCCGTTTGCGCGTATAGCGGTCGCGCTAGGAACGCGCATATAATTGCGAGCGCGAGCCACGCGCGACTAGCGCGCGCCTTGCGCCGACGCTGTATTCGACGAGTCGTCGTTCCCATATTAGCGTGTTTAATGTTCATTCGAGCCTCCTGCCCCTATTCGTTGCGCGTCCTTGCACAACGTTTCGTTGGCGGCGCTGTTTTCCGTTTCGAGCGCTTTCGTCATCATTAATCTTCCACGGTTCTTGCAACGCGCGCTTACACGTCGCTAAAAACCCTTCACTTGTATCGGCGAATAGAATCGACGTCTTGACTAAAAGTGCAAAATTTAATGAAATCGTCAAAACAGGCGCAATCGCGCTAGCTTGCCACCTTGTATCGATAAAAGTTTATTGAATCGATAGTTTTGAATATAGTGATTAAAATGATTGTGCAAGCTATTTGACCTCGATTTCAAGCGCGGAGGTTATTTTGACTGAAGTTGGCGCTTTTTCTCACTCTTTTTTCAATTAAAATAGATCGGGTAACGTCGAGAGAGCGTAATTACAATGTCGACGGCGGCGCGCGTAGCGAGTTGCGTGCGTCGGTCGGCGGCTTTTCGGCGCAATAGGCGACGCGCGAGCGTCCCGCTACCTTCCCCCCGAATTGAACGGCGTCCCCATGCAGACCAATCGAAACTTCCTGAACTTTGCCGCGTGCGAATTGCGGCGCGCGCTCCTGTGCTTAGCGCTCTTTAGTCCCGCGTTGATCGTCGCGCTAACGCTATTCTATAATTCCGGGGTCGCTGTCGCACAGGTTCAGCGATATAACGCGCCGGGTAACGAACGCGCTAGCGATCAGAGCGGGCAACGTCGCGGGTATCTTAACGGCGACTCCTACTCTCCGCGCGCTAGAGCGACGGTTGGTCAAACTCCGACGACAATTCCTCGTTCTTCTCACGCGTCGCGCCCGAGCTTCGATCCTCAACCGATCGGGCGCGCAAGCTCGCCTAGCGGCGTAGTTCGTCTTCGTGAAACCGCGCCGTCGAGCTCGTCGTCAACGCGCGCGATAGCGCCTCCGACAGCGATTTCAACGAGCAGTAGTTCGTCTGTTCCGCAGAGCGGCGTTGGTTCGCGAGTAACTGCGCGCGCACCGAAAGAAGCGAAGGACGCGCGTGCTCGTTCGGGCGCGTACCTTTCTCAGAAGAACGGACGTTACGATTTTCTACGGATTGTAGATAGCGCGGAGCTAGACGATCTTGTGCGCGAGTCCGGCGGTTTGTGCGTTGTAACGCCGCATAAAAATTTTATCTTTCCGACGGTAAAGGAGGGCGAGAAAAAAGAAGGCGAGCGCGCGACGACAACGGTTGATCTCGTCGGCGCGACCTCCGCGCCTGTTCCAGACGATTACGTTGTTTTTATTCTAACGAATCTTGACCCAGACGAGCGTAGCTTACTACTCGACGCTGCGGACGGCGCGTGGGATTCGGTGAGTCTACTAGACGCGGCGCTTATTGCCGAAGGGCTTACGACCCGCGAGAAGCGCGCGCGTTACTGCGCTCGATTTGAGTCCTTGCTTTCAACTCTAACGTCCCAGACTCGCACGTTGCAAGACGAGCTCATGAAGACAGAAAAGGTCTATACTTTTCTGCACAGTTACGCGCTCTATGCGAAGTACGATTTGAACTGTTCCAGCGTCGCGGCGTCCCTTGATTCTGGCGTTTTCAACTGCGTTAGCGCAACGGTGCTCTTTAACTGTTTTGCGTCTCGGGTTGGTCTTGAAGTTGCCGCGCTTGAGACGACTGGGCACGCGAAGAGCAGGGTAAAGTACGCAGATTCTTTCCTCGATCTTGAAACGACCTGTACGAATTGGGATCGCCTGCCTGATAGAATGCGTCCTTACGCGTCTAAGGATTCTGTGCAGGTTAATCTTGGCGTTTCGGATGAGCTTACGCAATCTTCTGACGCTAGCGCGACGCTGAATTTGGTCTCTTTCAACGGAACGCGCTCCAAGTCGAACGCAACCGGCGCGGAGGAAGGTTCGACAACTTTTACGATCGACAAGACGGCGCCGCTCGGTTATTCCTTTACACGTTCGCGTCGTCCGATGCGTGAAATTACCGACGTCGAGTTAGTGGCGACGATATACTATAACGTAGGGGTCGATTATTATCAGTCCGGCGACTACGAGCGCGCGATCGCTTCGTATATTAAAGCGATCCAGCTTGCGCCGAATAATCGTACGATTCTCGGCAATTTGAAGGCGACCCTGAATAACTGGGCGATCGACGTCGCCATGAAAGAACGACGATACGCGACCGCCATTCAGCTAACTGATCTGGGAACGAGTCTCGATCCGAATTTTAACGAGTTCAAATTAAATCTTCCGATCTTCTTTCACGACTGGATCGAGTATCTTGGAAAAGACAATAAATTGGACGAAATCAAAATGGTTCAGGACGAATATCGTCGGCGGTTTCCGCAGTAGCGTGAACATATAACGGCGGTTTGAAACAAAAAAGGCGACGTCGATGGTCGCCTTTTTCGTTTTGGTCGTTGTAATGTCAACGCCTGTCGATTCTATTCCGCTTTTTCTGTAGCTACGTCTTCTTCAAGTTCGAGCGGTTCCTCGGTTGCCGCCTCCGCTTCAACCGCTTTCACGAGACCTTCCTCGCGGATTTTTTGAAGGCGTTCAATCGCTTTTTCATCGAGTTCTTGGTATGACGCTTCCGCACAAACGGACGTCTTCTCTGCGACGGTCGTCTGTTCGCCGAACGTCTGTGGAATCGCTCGATCGCCGCCAATTCGCACGCCGGCGTTGTCGTACGTCGCCGTGGTAAAGGGACCCGCTCCGAAGATCCAACGATCCCTAATATTGGCCGTCTTAGTATTCACCCCCGACTGCCAGATGATCGTGCCCGTCGTTTTATTGTAAGCCCACATACGTAGTTTAACCTGCGCCTTTTGATCCGTGCGCTTAATGAGCGCGAATTCGGGGATCGAGGTGCCGTTATTAAGCGTGCCGATCGCTGGTATCTTCGTCTCTGGTATGCCGTACATGAGCTCGTAACGATTCGTCCCGACAGCGCCAGGAGCTATCTCGACGATGTAATCGGCAGACGCTTCGTCGTCTTTAACGAACGCGCCGTTTGCCGCGAGCTGCTGGCGTACAAGACTCTTGAGATAGTCCCCGTCCGTGGCGCTATTCGCCGCCTTGACGTGAACCTTAAGACCTGAAAGGCGAGAGTAGTCGTACTGATCCACAAGCTCTTCCATCGCGCTCGAAATGAGCAACTGCTCTGTCCCCGTTCGACTCGTATCAGAGAATTTTGTCGTTCCGCAGCCAGACGCGCACAACAACGCTACCGCTATGACGGCAAGACCACGTCCTGAGATCTTAACCCGAACTGACAAACGTTTACCACTAACCGACCGCGACGTCATCAAAAACTCCTTTTTTTGACTGTATACGCGAATTGAATGTTCAAGCGAGACGACGCGCCGCCAAACGCGGCGAGCACCCGCATGCGCAAGTATACGCTATTTCTGTTGAGCGTGAAAGAGGAATTATTGGATCATACTTGACCTCGAATGATCACGATTGCTTTGCGTTGTTTGGGGAAATCGATTACAGGCGATAACAGGCTCAAGCACGTTAATCGACTCGTCGAACCTCGTCGAGCGATAGGCTACCAGTCAAGATTCGGGGCGGCGCGGGAGCGAACGAGAATTCTAGCTCGGACATTGCGCTTCTGCGGACTCGACGGTGGCAAAGAGAGTTGGCGAGACCTAGACTGTAGAGTGTTTTGAGCTCTCTTGTAAGGTATGCTGTCGTCGGCGAGATCGCAGTTTAACGGAAACGTGTATACAAACAGCCTAGTTTTTCACGACGTTCTCTGAGTAAAGTCGTCTACCTCGAGCTCGGGCAAGTCCTTTGTCAGTTTAACGACCTTTGCGACGTTGTTTTTGTACTGTTCAACCGCCAGTCTCTGAAATGAAAAGAGGCAATGAATGACGAATTAACCGCATTTACGCTACGAGCGTCTCCAACCGAGATCGAACTGGCGACCTTCGGCTTGCGAAGGCAAGCGTTTGCTCGTAAATATCCGTATTTCCCTCGTCCGTTGTCTCCGTAACGGCGCCCCGCAACCTCAAAACAGTCCCAAACAGCCCCAAGTTTTGCGCCCTATTTTTTATCTTCGGGGAGACGAGTATACTCTCGACCAGACAGCGTATGTTGCGTTTAAGTGATGCGAGCAGTCAGAGAAGGGCGCCTTTAACAGAGTCGGCGACTCATACTCCTGCGACAACGCAAAATAATATCGCACCGATAGTGCGTCGCGCCGTCCGTCGAGACAATAATAATTGGAGCGGTCTTATTTGCTGGAGGTACGCGCTCTTTTAAGGGAATCAACGACTTCAACGTTAGCAGATTTACCGGCTTACAAGCTCCTGCTCGACTCCGTATTTAAAGACGTGCCTAATACAGTTCACGAGAGTATTGCTTTCTCGCGCGTGAACTGACCAGTCCCAAAGTATCTACGGACGCGCTAACTGAAGTTTAAGCGGGTAGAACTTGTCAATGGGGAGATCAGCGAACATTCTGAGAGGACTCAGGAGAACAGTCAGACGATGCGCTACCCCGTCTGTTCTCAATAAGATTAAGGTCTGTTCTTTTCGATCATCAAGAAATCGAGCGACAAAGCGGAGATCATCAAAGACGCGCATTCTTCGCAAACAATAGCACAATCTCAGTAGATCAGAGTTTCATATGCTCGACGTGCCGCTGGAACGCATCGTCTCGCCCCATTGACTGATGTACACGTTATTCTCACAATCGTAGATGAACGCAACAGACCCATGGGGCTGTTTTTAGTTTAAGGGCGATCAAGGCGGGAACATTTTGAGCCGGGAATTTCCCGAGCGTCTCCAACTGGAATCGAACCAGCAACCTTCGGCTTCGGAGGCCGACGCTCTATCCAATTGAGCTATGGAGACGTGTTTCGGTCCCGCCTTCGCCATCACGACTGTCAACGAGAACGAAACAATTATAATCAGTAACGCGTCGTCGTCAAGACGCCTTTTTGTACGCGTTAAATGATTGTGTCTAGTCGATTGATTGGTTTTTCGAGTTTCGTGAGACCGAGACCCGGTTTGTCGCTGAGTATGAGCTTACCGTTTGGCGCAGTCTGTATTCCGTCGAAAAGGTCGTTTGAGATGAGCAAATTGCCGTCGAGATCTGCCCAGTCGACGGCGGGCGAGAGTTGCGCCGCCGCTGAAATGGCGCACGACGTCTCCGTCATGCATCCGACCATAACCTTCATATCGAGCGCGCGCGCAAGATTGAGCATTTTCCACGCCTCGCGCAGACCCGTACATTTCATTAGTTTGATATTAATTCCCGAGAAAACGCCCTTCATTTTGGGAATGTCGACGAGCCGTTGCAAAGATTCGTCCGCCATGATCGGCAATGGGCTTCGCTCCGTAATCCATGCGATATCGTCGTGCTTGGTCTTCTTCATCGGTTGCTCGACCATAACGATTCCCTGCTCGTGCAACCACTCGATCATTTCGAGCGCGTAAACCTTATCTTTCCAGCCCTGATTGGCGTCAACCGCAATCGGTCGATCAGAGACGGCGCGCACGGACTCGATCATCTCACGATCGCTCTTCTTATCACGCCCAAGCTTAACCTTGAGCAAATCGAATTTCGCCGCCTCGCGCGTCTTCTCTTTGACCTTTTCCGGCGTGTCGATTCCGATTGTGTACATAGTCGTAGGGGTCTTATCCTTGTTGAGTCCCCAAATTCGCCACCAGGGTTGCCCCATAAGCTTACCGACGAGATCGTGCATGGCGAGATCGATCGAACACTTAGCCGCCGCGTTATTCTCGCAGATTCCATCAACGTAGGAAAGTATGTCGTCGAGTGCGAACGGATCGCTAAATTGCGTGAGATCGACGCGTTTTAAAAACGCCATGACAGATTCAGTCGACTCGCTCAAATACGGCGGCATCGACGCCTCGCCGTATCCGACGACCCCGTCGTACTCAACTTCCACTTGCACGCCCATCGTTTCCGTACGCGTTACGCCGGAGACCCCGAAGGCATGACGCAATGTGAGAAGATACGGCTTAAAGGTGAGACGCAATTGCCCAGGCTTAATTTCAGGATTGGCGATCTGCGGCGCGGCGAACGCAGAACGCGCGGTACGTTGCGCTAGCGCTACCCCGAGCGTTGCCGCTAAAGACGCGCGCATAAAATTACGACGTGTCGACATATTGTTTTGTCCTTTTTCCTTGTGTTTGTAATTAGGTCGGACGCGTTGCGGCGCCGTTCGTCGCAACGCGTCTCCATTATAACGTTATAATTCGTGAAAAGTGGGCGTCATCTTGTCAAAGGCGCAAATTTCTTTAAAGCCGAGTTCGTCGCGTAAAATAGCGCGCGCGTCTGCGAAATGTTCCGCAATCTGACCCGGCGTGTGCGCGTCGCTACCAAGCGTTAAAACTCGCCCTCCCAAATCGCGATAGAGACGCAGAATTTCGCGACTGGGCGTCGTGTCCCCTAATTCGTAACGCCAACTCGACGTGTTCACTTCGAGCCCTTTCCCGTCCAGAATCACACGCTCTAGAATCGCAACTACGAGCTCGCGAACTTTGTCGAATGGGTAGAGTCCGTTCTGGTCGTAGCGTGCGAGAAGATCGAGATGGGCGAGCGCAGAATAATCCTTGAATTTCTCGACGAGCGCGAGGAGCTCGCGGTAATATCGAAGATTGTATTCCTCCTGCGTCTTGCCACGCTGGAAATCTTGGTTCCAGAATTCCAAGTCGTCGATCTCGTGCACACTCAGAAGTACGAAATCGAGTTCGCGTCGGTATCTTTCGACAACCGCTGTGTACTGTGGTATCGTTGTTGTCTGCATTCCGAACTCCAGCCCGCTACGTATGCTAATACGCGAACCATATTGTGCTCGCAATGCGTCGAGTCGCGCGAAATACATAGAGTAGGGAACGTTCTTTTGACGAATTCCCTGAATCCACAGAAGATCGTTAGCGCTACGCCATTCGGTTTTGGCGCCGTAATCGACATGGTCGGTAATGCAAATTTCGTTGAGACCCAGCGCTATGGCGCGCTCGACAACGGCTTCTATCGGGGTATCGGAATCGTCGCTGAACTCCGTATGAAGATGGTAGTCTGCGTTCATGAATCGCCTCGCGCGTTATTTCGTATACGCTTTATTTTTACTGATCGGATGGAAATGCTCCGTTTCAGGCGCGCCGATCATGCGTATGACCTTTTGTAACGATTTTGCGTTACGTTCGTCGTAGAGCGGCGAGTCAGGATCCAAACTCGCCTCGTAAACCCACGTTGCCGAGTGGATGAAACGACCGTCTCCGATGTAAATCGCGATATGTCGCCAACCGATAGTACCGTTTTCGCGTTTCGCGCCGAAGAGAAGAAGGTCGCCAGGTTCGTACCCTCGCCACCCTCGCGACATATCGACCTCTAGTCCTTCGCGCTGAATTTGACTAACGTCCCGAAGAATATTATATCCGTTGGTATAGAATGCAAAATTAACGAGACCGCTACAGTCGACGCCCTTTGCAGAAGTCCCGCCCCAGACGTAGGGACGTCCGAGCATTCTTCGCGCGCTTGCTATGATATTTTCCGCTGTTAGTTCACGCGTTGCTAGCCATTGCGTCCACTCCATTGCGCCAGACGCCTCGATCCAACCTAGCCGCCCGTCAGGCGTCGCGACATGATAGTACCCTTCGCGCTCTTCGCGTTCTTTCCATATCATGACGTCGTTTGCAACAAGGTCGCTGACTGTTGCGGAGTCGGCGCGCGGCTCAGCGAGGATTTCCCCGACATTCTTGATCCAAATTAGCTTGGGCGCGTCGAGCCACGCGTCGTATTCTGCCTTCGTCATTCGTAGCAGACTACCCCTAGTCGCGTACCCAATATAACCGTCGGCATTTTGAACGAGTAGCCAATAACTAGGCGTTGTATCGAGCACGCGCAGCGGCGTTCCCATAAGCGACTGCGTGCTCCACTCGGTCGAGTAATCCGGTCCTGACTGAATTTGAATTGTCGAATGAATTACGATTGCGCGCCATTTGCCCTCGAGTTTTGCGTTCTCCTCGGGGTAGAGCGCGACCTCGATCTGCCATTCTTTGTATTCCGCCTGTAACTTGCGCGCGGCGTCCCTAGCTTGCGCGGAGGTCGTTTCGAGTCGCGCTTTCGGTGGGGTTACGGTTTCGTCGAATTCAAGACGGAAGAGTTCGAGCCGCTTATCAGGCGCGAATTGCGTTCTAATCGCTTCGAACTTTGCGGCAAGCGCCTCCTTTTGACGCGCCGTTTCGTTCTCTTGTCCTAAGATTTTCGGGCAGAACGCTAGTATCAAGAGCGCAGTGAGCGTTATACCTAAAGTTGTCGTTTTCGTTATGCGGTTCATAGTTTCTTTCCGTGCTCGTCGTGTTCTTTTATAAAAATGTCGCGCGCGTCTTGCGCGCTTATGTCCAATATCGTATACTTTCAGGTATGGATTCCTGCGTCGCATTTGTTAGCGACGTTACACGTAACAAATGAAGGTTGAGTTATGCGAATGATGAGTTATTCCGCGCGCGTCGTTTTAGGACTCGCGCTCGGCGTTGCCGCTATTTTATCCTGTTCTAACGCATTTGCCCAGTCGGACTGGCAAAAAAAAGTCGTCGAGCTTATTGAGGCGAATCAGTTCTCGGACGCCACCGCACAGCTTGTTTCGTTGCGCGATCTCACTCCGGAAGAGCAGATTCAGAAGGATTGGTACATTGAACTCATGCGCCGCATCCGTATTGAATTCCGCTACAGCGAAGCGCAGATCAAGGAGCAACTAACTCAAGCCGGTTATGACGCGAGCGACGCGAAGATGCGCGAGTGGGAGTCGAAACGCTATCTTGAAATGCGTGCGATCGACGGCGAGCGTCGTTACTTCAAGCACGCGGTCGCCAACCTTGCGCGCCTCGATCCCGAATTGCGACCTAAACGCGTTGTTACGGAATACGACAAGCAAGCGACGGCTGAACGGTTGCAGAACTGCGCCGATATGATCAAAGCGTCGGACGGCAACGGCAAACTGACGCATGCGCGCCATAACGTCTTTACTGCGATTGCAACGATTCCCGCAAACACCGTGCCGTCAGGCGAACTCGTCAAATACTGGGCGCCGTTCCCACGAACGACCTGCGAGCGCCAGCAGGACGTTAAATTGATTTCCGTTGACGCTGATCGCTACGAGGTCTCGCCGGAAACTGATCTCCAGCGCACCGTGTATATGGAGAAGACAGCTGAAAAAGACAAGCCGGTCGTCTTTAAACTCGTTTTCGAAACGACAAGCTACGCTCAGTACTTCTCGCAGGAGTTCCTTGTCGAGAACGTCAAGCCTTACGACGAGAACAGCGACGTCTATAAGACCTACACTGCGGAATATCTACCGCACATGATTAAAACAGACGCCATGAAAAAGTGGGCGCAAGAGATTGTTGGCGACGAAACGAACCCCGTTAAGAAAGTCTCGCTTCTCTTCGATAAGATTGACGCAACCTATCCTTGGGCGTCCTCGAACGAATATGGAACGATGCCCTGCATTCCCGAATACGTTCTTCGCGAGGGACACGGCGACTGCGGGATGCTTACGCTTCTACTCGTCTCCGCGTGCCGTAGCGTCGGCGTGCCAGCCAAATGGCAGAGCGGATGGACTATGAAGAAGTCCGGCGTCTGCGGTATGCACGATTGGGGCGAAGTTTACTATGAAGGGATCGGATGGGTTCCGATCGATATGTCCTATGGTAAAATGAAGAGCGACGATCCGATTATTCGCGATATTTATAAGAGTGCGCTCGACCAGTATCGACTCGTGATTAACGATTCGATCGGTCGTCCGCTCTTTATTCCGAAAAAGTTCTTCCGTAGCGAACCAGTCGATCTACAGGCTGGCGAAATCGAGACGAAGGACGGTAATCTCTACTTTAATAAGTGGGATTTCCAGTTGACGGTTGAAACGAAGTAGTCGCTTCGGTTGCGTTTATTACAGAAGACGCGCTCTGTTCATTCGGAGCGCGCGCTTTTAGGGTAAAATTTCTTCGAACGCGTCGAGCGCTTTCGCCATACGACGCTTCGTTAGTATTATTTTAGCGTTCCACTGTTTTCTGAGTTTCAATTGGGGGTCGGGTATGAAACGTGTTTTGTATGCAAGTCTATGCGCGTTACTAACCTTGTCGTCGGCTTTCTGCACCTTACAATGCGTCGACGCGCAGGAAGACGGCTTACAACGCATGACGTTCAATAATCCTGACGCCGACGCCTATCTTGCGGTCGGATTGTGGTCCTGGGTGACGCCGACCGACGTCGACGAGGATGGTAATACCGATCTTATTGTTAGCTGTGAAGACGTGCCCTACAACGGCGTGTGGTACTTTCGCAATAGCGGAGACGATCCGGTTTATCCAACCTTTGAGAAGGCTCGACGATTGAGTCGCGGCGTGATCAATGTGCAACCAAGTTGGGTTGACGGCAAACTGCGCGTTCTAACGCCTGGCAATGAGTATCCCGATTTTATTCATACCGGGGTCGACAAGCCTGTTCCTCTTAAGTCAGGGAACGAGTTACTTCCGCAAAACGTCCACAAGAATAAGGTTCGCGGTAATATGTGGCGTTTGGTCGATTACGACGGGGACGGACTAGTTGATATAATAGTCGGTTCCGACGACTGGTCGGATTACGGCTGGGACGACGCTTATAACGCCGAGGGCGTTTGGCAAAACGGACCTTTGCGCGGCAATCTCTATCTCCTTCGTAATACAGGAACTAACGCTACGCCGGAGTATGAGAAACCGGTTATGCTTACGGACGTCGACGGAAATAATCTCGAAACGTTCGGTTGGCCGAATCCCAATTTTGCCGACTGGGACGGAGACGGCGATTTGGATATTCTGGGAATAGAATTCCGCGACACAATGCAATATAGTGAAAACATCGGTTCTCGCTCTGAGCCGAAGTATAGGGCGTTCACGCCGATCACGCTCGCCGACGGCGCACGCGCGGCTGCGGAACTTGCTATGCCGACGATCGTTGCATTTGATTGGAATAAAGACGGCGCGCTTGACGTCTTACTAGGGGACGAAGACGGTCGCGTCGCGCTTTTTTTGAATAAAGGCGAGCTGAGAGACGGTCGACCCGATTTCGAACCGCCGCAATACTTTAAACAAGAGCCCGATCTTCTGAAATGCGGCGCGCTTGCTACTCCTTGGGGAGTTGACTGGGACGACGATGGGGATTGGGATCTGCTCTGCGGCAACAGCGCGGGCTACGTTTTCTATATTGAGAATTTGAGCGGTCCGGGAGTAGAAAGTCCGAAGTGGAACGCGCCGGTCGCGCTTAGTAGCGAGCCTAATCCCGACCTCCTCGCCGCGACGCGACGACTCATTCCGGAAGGAGCCACTCTTGTCGAAACTCGCCGGGACGGAACGACGCCGATTCGTATTATGGCGGGACCGAATGGGTCGATTCAAGGACCAGCGGAACCGAAGTGGGGTTATACGACGCTTTCGGTTGCCGACTGGGATTGCGACGGACTGAAAGACGTCGTTGTCAATTCAATTTTGGGCAATGTATTGTGGTATCGCAATATAGGAACGCGCGGCGCGCCGAAGTTGGATCAGCCGCGCGCGATTGAAGTCGAATGGGACGGCGAACCTCCGAAGCTTGCGTGGGGATGGCGCTTTCCCAAGGGAAACGAGTTGCTCACGCAATGGCGCACAACTCCCGTTGCGCTTGATTGGAACGGCGACGGTCTGACCGATCTCGTAATGCTCGATTCTGAAGGATATCTGGCGTTCTTTGAACGTTATCGAGACGAAGAGGACGCGCTCAAACTGAAGTCGCCCGAACGCGTCTTACTTGACGCTGCGGGCGAGCCGTTGCGACTAAACGCTGGACGCGCAGGCGCTAGCGGGCGTCGTAAGATATGTTTTGTCGACTATAATCGCGACGGAAAATTGGATCTGCTAGCAAACGGACTGAATGCGGATTTATATCTTCAGACGCGCGCCGAGGACGGCAAATACTACTTTACGCTAGCCGGTCCGATCGATCCTCGTCCTATACGCGGGCATAGTACGAGTCCTACCGTTGTCGACTTCGACGGCGACGGCGTATTGGATCCTGTCGTTGGCGCAGAAGACGGGCATTTCTATTATAAACGCAACGACTGGGCGCCGAATCAGACCGGCATAATCCAATTTGATTCGGACGCATTGCGCATAGAATCGGCGTTACAGCGAGCTCCGTTGAAGAGCGGGGCGAAGGCGTTTGCGAATCGTGACTATGTTTGGTTCGACGTTGCGCCGGAATTGGAAGGTCGCGAGTACCTTCAGACGCGCGGAGGCGAACCAGTCGACGTGGTTGTCTGCGCGAAGCGCGACACGAGCGTTGAATTTCTTGTTGGGCTCGCGGCGCCGATTAATCGTTCCGAGTCCTATCTCACGACGACGGCTGAGCAGAGGTTATCCGCCGTATTGAAGAAGGAAGACGCGATTAAATACACCGACGGTGGAAAGTCAAAATTGACGCTCTTTGAGAAGAGGCTCAATTCGGGCGAAACGTGGAAGATTCCAGTTGAGACGTGGACTGGCGTGTTGATACTTCTACCTCATGAGAACAACAAATAACAGTCGTCGAAGCGCAAGACGACGATTGAAGTCCCTGAGTAATTCATATGGAGACATTTTTATGGAACGTACGATTGGCGTTGATCGAGCGCGTTGTATTCATTGTGGAATGTGTTTGAAAGACTGTATTGCTAAGGCGCTTGAGTTCGACTCTGAGTTCATTCCACGCTATATGGAAGACGGCGCGGAACGGTGTCTCGAATGCCAACATTGTATGTCGATCTGTCCAACTGGCGCGCTTTCTTTCGGCGGAATCGATCCTGACGAACTCGCCCCGGTTTTTTACGGTTCCGACGAAGAGCTTCTCAGAATTATGCTCTCGCGCCGGAGCGTGAGACAGTTTAAGAACGTTAGTATTCCGCCTGAGAAGATTGAAAAGATTCGCGCGCTACTATCTTATCCACCCACCGGCGTTAATATCGATTCGCTTCACTTTTCCATTGTTTCAACCAAGGAGAAGATGAACGAGATTATAGAAACGGTTCGAGACCGCATTATGACGTCGACTGACGAGAGTCCGCTGATTCCAATGGCGCGCGAATATTATGAACGCGGGGAGGATCTCGTCTTTCGAACCGCAACCGCAATGGTGGTCGTCGCTATTGACAAAGAAAGGATTGCGCCGAGTTGTCGAAACGTCGATCCGATTATTGCGCTTTCCTATCTGGAATTATACGCGCACACATTAGGACTAGGCGCGCTGTGGTGCGGATTCGCGACCGCGACGTTCAACCTTTTCCCCGAACTGTGCGACACTTTGATGATTCCTCAAGGGTTTGAGCTCAACTACGTTCTCTTGCTCGGCGAGCCTGACGTTAAGTATGCGCGTGTGATCAAACGTGATCGAGAGTGCGTGACGATTCTGTAAACGGGTGCAAGTTACAGAAAAGTTATCTCGCGTCGCGACTCGACGCAAACGGAGAACAAAGAGAAGATGTTTAAGAAACTATTATCGACGGTTTGTTTATTTGTGTGCTTTTTATCGTCGTCAATTAGCTTTTGCGCGGACAACGTTCAACTTTCGGACGACGCGTCCGGATTCGTACTCTTGACGGACGTCGTGCCCGACGTAATACTTGAAATCCGCTACTTTTCGACTTACAACTTCGTCGGCGAGCGTGTCGACGGTTACGAAGAGCCTGTCGCGTTAATTACGAAGGAGGCGGGCGCGGCGCTCAAGAGAGCGAGCGACGCGCTCCTGGAACAAGGGTACCGTCTTAAGATTTACGACGCCTACCGTCCTCAGAAAGCGGTCGCGCATTTCGTGCGTTGGGCTGAGCGTCTCGACGACGTTCGGATGAAGCCGTACTTCTATCCCGAATTGAATAAAAATGTGCTCTTCGAGCAAGGCTACATTGCCGAGCATTCCGGTCACAGCCGCGGGAGTACGGTCGACCTAACTCTCTTCGATATGAAAACAGGCAAGGAGGTTGATATGGGCGGAACTTTCGACTATTTCGGTCTCCGTAGTCATCCAGATTTCGACGACGTAACGCGCGAGCAGTATCGCAATCGCATGATTCTGCGCGAAGCTATGCTGAACGCTGGCTTCAAGCCGATTAAAGAGGAGTGGTGGCACTTCACCCTGAAGGACGAGCCGTATCCCGAGACGTATTTCACCTTTCCCGTTAGCTCGCATTCGATCCCGGATCGTACTGAATAGCGAAGGAGTTTTTTATGTCTACTGACAAAAGTGGCGACTCTAGATCAACGACGTTCAATAGCGTCTTTGTTCATTTATTCTCGATACCAAAGTACCAGCTAGCGCTCTATCGCGCGTTGTTTCCAGACGACGATCGTGATTTGACAGAAGCGAACGCCTTTAAGTTTACTGACAGTTACTCTATTCTTAACCACCGGCACGAACTCGTAGCGTTCGCAATACGGGGGTTCCTCCTCACAGTACAGGCGAGCCACAGAAGTTGGAAGAATGAGATCTGTGCGAATGCGTTTTGTGCCGGGCTTGAAACAATAGCTTACTATATGCTGGCGGCGGACCAGGATCCCGATTACGTCCACGGTAGCGCAATGCCGCCGCATGACTTCTTTATCCTATGTCTCGACGACAAGAATGACCTGCCTGATAAAGTTCCCGTTAGCGACGAACTTTTCCAGTCGTCGGAGACGATTTCGTTTCGTAGTCGCATTGTATATCCAGGCGACTCCTGGAATATTATCGATCAGTACGACGCGTTCATTAAATTGGTTTCGGAGCAAGCGGCGCGTTGCTCCGAGTGCGACGACAACGATAAATACCGGCGCTTCGCTCGCGAGACGCTAGAAATATGTCGTAAACGTAATATTCTTACGGAGTATCTGGCTGAATGTGAGTTCGACGTGCTTGACATTTTAGAGCATCGGCTACCGCTAGAAGAACGGCTTCTCGCCGAAGAGCGCGAAATCGAGGACTCGACGAGCGTTACCGGCGAGGAAGTCGAGCGTCCAGACGGGAATTAGCGGAGACGTTACTCGCGCGCGTTATCGATCTGCTTGCTTTTCTGCAAAGATTTGTGAGAGTTGCTTGCCACCGACCCCCCAGTTTTCAGCGTCGTTTTCTTTAACGAGGACATAGAACGACGTTTGCGGAACGCCAAGTATTTCGCTTGAAACACGTGTCAGTTCGGCGACGAGACGCTCCTTTTGAGCGGCGGACGGATGAACGGC
Organism: uncultured Planctomycetota bacterium; assembly: GCA_900318195.1. Classification (GTDB taxonomy): domain Bacteria; phylum Planctomycetota; class Planctomycetia; order Pirellulales; family Thermoguttaceae; genus RUG369. The sequence goes on along the minus strand of ONJR01000090.1, from coordinate 6,224 downwards.
TTCTACTGAAATGAACGGCATATGTTACTCCTTATAGTAAGTTAGAGCGTTCTGGCGACGCTGTTATCGTGCAATGAGCGCGCGCGGCGTCGTCTGGTAAATTGGAACGGCGCTGGCGCGGGCGATGAGTTCCGCGTCAAGCGCCTTTTTCTTTGGTAGCAGAATCGGCGCGACTGAGTAGGGAAAGTCGCTACCATAGACTAGATGCTCGACGTCTGTGAGAGTGAGCAACATATCGATCGCGTCAGAAGTGGGATCGCCCGCAAGATCGAAATACAGACGTTTAATCGAGCTTTCAATGTCGACTGGTTCGATCATATTCAACGTCGCTAGTAGTTTGAACATTCCTGTCGCGCGTAATTTCATGTATGGAAGGAACGAGCCGACGTGCGGAATAACGAAACGGAGCTTGGCGTACTTGATAAGCGTGCCGTTCGCTATCATGTTGAGCGCCGCGCGTTGTGTCGGCGGGATACTCAAATAGCGCCATGACGCGCCCGGTAATTACGGAATCGCGCGGTAACGCTCGCGCAGGGCTTGGATGTGTGACGACGAGCGTCTCGCGCTTATTGAGTTCTGCAAAGAAGGGATCGAGCGCCGGATCGCCAAGGTATACGCCCGCGCTATTGCTTGCGACCTTAACGCCGAGCGCGCCTAGTCGTTCGCGAGCGTATAGCGCTTCCTCGATCGCGCCGTCGACGTCCGGCAACGGCACAGCGGCGACGAAACCGAATTTTTCAGGATGTGCTCGACATAGTTCGGCGGTTTCTTCATTGAATTCTCGTACAACGGCTCTCGCGAGCTCGCGATCTTTACTCGCAAGGTGAGGACTAGGCGGCGAGATAATACTGAAATCTATCCTGGCGTCCTCCATGAATTTTAGATGATCTTCTACTCGCCATTGAGGCAAAGGAAAACCTTCTTCGTACTGAGCGTCGATTCCAAGTCGACGCAATCCCGAGATGAAAGAGGGAAGAATAGCGTGGCTGTGGAAATCAACGCAAGGGGGCGCGTTTGTCGCCGCTGCTTTTGAAAGTTGCGACCCGACCTGAGTGAGCGCCGCGCCCCCGAATAATTTCAGAAATATCCTGCGTTTCATTTCTTCGCGTCTCCTATGCTGTCTTCGTATTGCAACGCCGCATGGAACGCGGCGCATTTGTAGTTTGAATCGACGTCAACATAACGCGACTTGAATCTTTTTGACGGCGAACAGCATTTAAGCGATTATAGCGGAAAAAGGGCTTTTTCTCGACAAATTGCCCTACCATGAAAATCGAACTTACGTTATAATATCGCCGTTCCAATCCGTCGCGCATCGGCGCGACTAGACGACAGATAGAGGATTTTATGGCCAACTTTTATACCGATAATCAAGATATTCAGTTCCTCCTTCGCGACTATTTCGATATTAAAGAGATAGCGGCAATTCAAGAGCGCGAGACGCCGAACGGGGACGCCGATTACGCTCCGCGTGATCTCGACGACGCGATCGACAATTATAACGCCGTTCTGACGATAGTGGGCGAGCTATCGGGCGACGTACTCGCCGTCAATGCTGAGACGGTCGATCAGGAAGGGAACACGCTCAACGAGAACCAAACGGTAACGCTACATCCTTTGGTTCAGAAAAATCTCGACCTTATGAGTCGCGCCGACCTCCAGGGTTTTACGCTCCCGCGCAAATACGGCGGTATCAATTGCCCGACGCTCGTCTATACCATGGCGACGGAAATCGTATCGCGCGGCGATTGCTCCTTTATGAATATGTTCGGGCTGCAGGGTATTGCCGAGACGATCTACGCGTTTGCTTCTGAGGAGCTCAAGGACGAATATCTCCCGAAGTTCGCGCGGGGCGAAGTAACGGGCGCTATGGTCTTGACCGAACCCGACGCCGGTTCCGATCTTCAGGCGGTCAGACTACGCGCGGATCAGGATGAGAATGGAAATTGGTATCTGAACGGCGTCAAGCGTTTTATTACGAACGGATGCGGCGAGGTTCTTCTTGTTCTCGCGCGTAGCGAGCACAATATTAAAGACGGTCGCGGTCTGAGTCTCTTTGTTGCCGATCGGGACGAAACGGTCAAGGTTCGACATCTCGAGAACAAGCTTGGTATCCATGGCTCTCCGACGTGTGAAATCGTCTTTACAAACACGCCGTGCCGCATTATTGGCGAACGTCAACGTGGGTTAATAACGTATGTCATGTCGCTCATGAACGGGGCGCGCCTTGGCATAGCGGCGCAATCGCTTGGCGTTGCCGAAGCGGCGCAACGTCTCGCGCGCAATTATGCGAACTCTCGCGAGCAGTTTGGAGGTCCGATCGAGTGTCTTCCGGCGGTTGCCGAGCTTGTCGCCGATATGCGCGTGCGTATCGAAGCAGGTCGCGCGCTATGCTACGAAACTGCGCGTGTTTGTGATTATGAGAATAACACGAATCGCCTGCTGGAGCGCAATTCAGACGCGCTTTCCTCCGACGAAAAGAAGAGCTTCAAGCAGAATTCTCGCTATTATAAGAAGCTCAACGCAATGCTCACGCCGATGAGTAAATACTTCTGCAGTGAAATGTGTATAAGCGTCGCTACGGACGCGATACAGGTTCTGGGCGGTAGCGGTTACATGAAGGACTACGCTGCTGAACGGTATTATCGCGACGCGCGCATTACGACGATCTATGAAGGCACGTCGCAATTACAGGTTGTCGCCGCGATTCGTGGACTAACGTCAGGGGTCTTTCAGGACTATGTCTCGAAGTTCGAAGCGAAGGAACTCGGCGACGAGACGCTCGAAGCGCTGAAAGAGAAGTTGGTTGCCGCTCGCGCGAAGTTAGACGACGCGATTGCGTTCGTACGCGGTCAGGGCGCTTCGTACGTCGAGTTGCGTGCGCGTAAATTGCTCGACGTCGCGATCGCTATTCTTATAGGCCACTATCTTCTTGCGCAGGCGACGAAGAACGAGCGCAAGAAGCTGGTCGCCGACTACTACATTACGAAAGAACTCGCCAACATGGAGGGAATTTTCGCGCTTGTCGAGAACGGCGCTACGCATGTACTCGATCAGTATCTCGAATTAGTGGGACCCGTCGCACAAGAGGCGTAGTCTTTAGCGTCTGCGTTTCATAAAGTTTAAGGCGCGCGTTTCGATTATCACGAAGCGCGCGCCTGTTCTATGTGCGTGAGACAAAAAAAGCGGTTCCAAACGGAACCGCTTATTGACCTAGTGGAGAGTAAGGGAGTCGAACCCTCGACCTCGACATTGCGAACGTCGCGCTCTCCCAACTGAGCTAACTCCCCAAGTCGAACGTTCGCTGAATCATGCGAACGATGCGGTTATTATAGCTCTGATCTGAGAATTGTCAACGGGCTTTTTTTCACTTTTTTTAAATCTCAAATTATAAACCTTCGGCGTGCGAATAAACGGGTTGCCCTCCGGGAACGGCTTGCGTAAAATTGCACGCTATCCCTCCTTTGCGAGCCGTTGGCGTTCGACTGATTCGAGCTGGTTCGCAAGATCGTCGCTCGCTTTCTCGTCTCGACGCTTTGCGTCTTCTAATTCGCGTTCTAGCGTCTTGTCCTTGAGATTTTCGAGGATCTTGACCTCTTTGATAGCGTCGTTAAGTTTCGCGCGTTTTGACTCTGCGTCCTGCGCGAGCGCGTCGAGGCGCGAATGAGCTTCGGCGCGTTCGGCGAGCAGGCGTTCGCGAAAACGTTGGCGATGCTGCAACTCGAGCGCGCCGATCGCGCCCACTTCTCGCGCGCGACGGGTATCAGCGCGTTCAGCTTCCAGCTGTGCGTCGATTTCAGCTAGGCGTCGCTCCGCGTCGTGTCGGAGAGATTGCGCGTCGAGAAACGCGTTTTTAGCCTCGTTGCGTTCCGTTTCACGCAGTTTGAGCAACTTGTTGAATCGAAAGTTCGCCATATTCTCGTGCGTCGTACGTACCTAGTATCGTTGTAGTAGAGCGACCATCTCGCGATCGAGTTTGAGACCGCGCCAATCTTCGTACTTAACGTCGTCTCGTCCGCTGTCGGCGACTCCAAAGGGACCTCGGAAATTCCACAGCGCCCAGCCCCAATTTGCGTCGCGCCAGTTCGCAAGCATATCCTCGAGCCATGCGAGAGCTATCTTGTGCGGAGTGCGATTGAACGCGCCGAACTCTCCAACGATTACTCCGACTCCTTGATCTGACAGCTTGCGCCACGGTTCAACGTTCTGACGACGCAACCATTCTCGGTCGCGAGTTGTTCCGCCGGCGAGCGCGCCTTTGCCGGCTTGCTCTGAGAACAGAAGCCGCGTTTGTTCAGAAGCGCCCCAATCTTGCGAGCCGTTCGCGAGGATTTCTGGACAGGTCGGCGTTGTGATTCCAAGTTCTGCAAGCGTTAGCCAATCGCCGTCGACGTTGGCGATTTCAATTCGACGAGCGCCCTTTGGAATTTGAACCGAGAGTTCGAGATTGAATACGTTCTGATACAGATTGTATTGTTCAACAAAGACGACTTCCTGCCATTCGCCCTTGCCGGGTCCGGAAACGAACTTACGTCGCAAGGCTTCCTTACCGTCGATCGTAACGACGAGTTCGGACGCGCGCGAAACGGTTCCGATCTTGAGACGTAGAACGCCGCCGTCAACGAACTCGCCTGCGATTGTAAGCGGTTTGCGCACTGCTTCTGGCATTTCACTTTTGGTTTTTGAGGGAAGCAGACCATTGAAGGAGTAGAACGGCCATTGCGGTTCTGGAAAGTTCGCGCTATTGACCCAATTGGCGCCGAAATGGGAAATTTCCATTGGCGCGTATCCGCGAGTCGCTTGCGCTACTTGGAGTTCCTTGAAGGAGAAGCATGGCTTGCCGCCCCAATCGATCCCGTCGCAAATGACGAGTCGATCGGGATCCTCATTGCGTATTCCTTCGAGAATCGTTTTGACGACGCGGTAGTAATCTTCTTCGGAGCATCCAGCGGGCTCGTTAAATAGGTTGAAACTGAGTTGGTCGCTTGATATCCCGCGATATCGTTTCGCAAAGGTCTGCCAGTGTAGTTTACATACGTCGAGCGCTTCGTCGTTGTGCCAAATGAGCGGATTTTCTGGCGGAGTATTGACTGTATAACCAGGCGCGCGATGGAAGTTGATATTGACGTGTACGCCATACTTCTTACCAAATTCGATCGCTTGATCGATATCGTTGAGCGTTTTCTCGTCGAACTGGCGCCAGTCGCCGTTCTTAATCCAATGCTTATAATTCATCGGCAGACGTACGAAATTGAAGCCGAGATCGCTCAAATTACGAAAGTCGTCTTCTCTGAACGGCGCGTTTCCACCGCTGAACTTTTCGAGGAGATTGAATCCTCGCCAGCGCGGTAGCTTCGACCATAACGGCGTTTGTTCGGTAGCGCGTGCGAACGGGAGCGTGCTACTCGTTAAAGTTGCGGCGCCGACGAGTCCAATGAACTTGCGGCGCGTAATCGGGTTATTTGTCATCTTTTATCCTCCGGTTACAATGGGCGAAAGGGTGAGTACATCGGCGTCATTATACAGACATTTTCAAGAGAGTCAAATCGTATCGATCTCGACTTTAGGATTCAGCGCGCTTTGTGTTATTATTATGCTCTCGATGAGAAAAATCCATCCTTTGATGAATGTCGCGAGCTTTCGAATCAGTATAAATAGACCAAATTGATTGCGCCAGCTGCCGTTAGAGTAAACTATACTTGATTTAGATGGTTTATTACAAAAAACTAATGCAACCCTAAAAAAGTTGGCGTACATCTTGCCGCCTTGCCGATACAGGAACCGGGTTCATCCACAGTAGGAGTTAGCAAACCTATACCTGGATTGGTCGACGCGCCGCAAAAGACGCGCTATTGCTAAAGAACGGTTTAATATGAGTCGCAAGAACTACAATCAACGCCAAAACGCCTTGAAAGCGCGCGCGCTTCGATTCGAAAGTCTCGAAACGCGCGAAATGCTCGACGTTGCTCCTATTGGCTTCATTAGTTCTACGTCGGACGTCGCGTGTTTTTCCAATGCGGTTCCTGAGCAGTACGGAGCGATAGCGCTTACCGATCTCTCTACCGGAGCTCCGCTCGCCAACAGCGATACGCTCCAGCTCAACTCCTATTATATCGACTCCTCCGGCTACGCCCTAACCCCCAGTTACGGCGAGACCGTCTACAAACGCATTGTCGTCCAGAATACCGGAACCGAAACGCTAACGATAACCTCGGCGACCCTCT
>ONJR01000190.1 GCA_900318195.1 uncultured Planctomycetota bacterium | reverse complement strand
GTCTCTCCGTCTTCGACGGTTGTCGTAATCGCGTCCCCTTCGGTCGGCGTTACGGTAATCGCAATCGTCCCGGGCGTCGCGCGTTTGACAGTAATATCAAAGGTCTTACCGAACCCTCGCACGCGGCGGAGCGACATTTCGTCCCACTCTTGCGGCAGGCGCGGCGTGAGCGTAAAGCTGTGGAAACCCGTCGGACGGATTCCAAAGACGCCTTCCGTATAGATTCGGCAGTAGAGTCCGCTCTCCGCCGAGAGATGACGCTGACTCCCTTCGGGCCACGCCTCGATCGGGTACGGCACATGGTCCCCTAGCAGTCGGGCAGCAGAATAGCGCCGCAAATGCTCCAGCGCTTGTTCCGTCGCGCCGACCGCAAAGACGCCGCGCAACGCGTAAAGAGTCGAACGATCCCAGAACGTCTTACTCCCCTCTTCTGTAAGCAGACCGTCCTTCGTCCACAGCTTATCCGAGAAGAGCGCCGCGATCGTACCCTCCGCGCGATCGTCGATTCCCGCCACGAAAGGAATGCAGATCCACGAGCGCAACTTCGTACACCCCTTGAAATACTGGTACGTCTCGTAACCGCCGACCGTCGCGCCGAAATACTTCTCGATATTCTCGCGCAACTCCGCCGCCTCGCGTCCGTACTCCGCGAGAACCGCCCCCTCGACCCCAAGCTCGGAACCCAAATAGCCCGCGCTAATCAGCGCGTCGTAATACAAAACCGATGTGCACAAGTTCGCGTCCCCGGCGGGAAAACGACGCTCAAGCTCGTCGCAGTCCGACGCGACCACCCCGTCCGCGTTCAACTTGCGCTTGCAGTATTCCAGACACCACGCGACGAGCGGCCACAACTGACGCGCCTCGCCTTCGTCCGACCTAACCAACGCGTAACGCGCCGCGCCGTACGCTATCATCGCCGCGTCCCCGCGATCGCCAGCCCCGTTCCAAATATCGAGACCTTCTGCGATTATCGAGCTGGGGATCGGCTTGTAATCGTCGTTCATAAAGCGCGCGAAATGCAAATAAGAATTCAACGCGCTCTCGTTGCCGAGACCGTAACCGAGATACGAAAAGAAAGGATTAACGTACTCCGCCTGGTCGTTCGCCCAGATCGCAGCGTAATACGATTCGCCGCCAGGTCCGTGCATGAGACCGCCCTGCGTGCGATAGATACTCTCGCTCGCGCGAATCTTAGCGAACGCAAATTCGCCGTTCAAGATCGGCTCAGGCGTCGAGAGAACCAGATTCGACCACATCTCCGCGACGAACGACGCGCGCGCGGACTCTTCAGCAGCGAAGTCCGGCGTGCGTTCCGACTCGCCCTTGCCTTCGGAATAGCCCTGAATGGAGAAATCGAGCGTCGCGCTCTCGCCAGACGCGAGCGTGAACTCGCCGCCCCCTGACGTCTTTTCGACGATCGTGTAACTACCGTTCACTCCCTTATCGGCGACCGTATTCGTTACCTTACGGTACTCCGGCAGAACCAATTGGACGGCGCGACCCGTTCCGTTCGTAAACGTGTAGCGTTCGCAAATAAAGGGTCCCGTCGTGGAAGGAAAGATCTTCTGCGTTACCTCGAACGGACGACCCTCGACTTGATAACGGCTTTGAACCGTGAGAAAGCCGTTGAGCCGGAGCGTCTGAACCTTGCCGTTCTCCAAGCGCGCGCCGTCAACCGTCGTCATACTCGGAAGATCGACGTCGAAGCGCAACGTGAGGCTCGCGTGCGTATTGTTCGGAATCGTACGCAGTAGCGGCCACACGACGGAGCGATTGACGTGGAACGCGCCGTCCTTACCGACGCCGTAGCGCAAGACGGTCGAGACCTGTTCGCCGCTCGCTTCGATATGGTCGTCGTGCGCCGAGAATTGCGCGCCGCTGCATAAAATTGAGCCGTCCTCTTCCAGAGACCAGCGCGACGACGACTGCGCGCAAGCGAGCTGGGCGAACGCGAACAACACCGCCGCGACGAGTATTATGTGCCGTGATCTAAACATTTGCATACCGGATTCTTTTCTAAGGGTGCAAGGCTTGCAAGACGCGCGATCGCGTCAAATTGCGTTCATTATAGCTTGACGACGCGCGCGTTTCCAGACCCAACGTTAAAAAAACGCCGCCGAATTGATTCGACGACGTTCGTGAAGGATTGAAAACGCGAACCGGAGCGTTAGTTGCGACTCAGCGCGCCCTCTTTAAGATCGACCGGCGCCTGCGCTTTAAGAACGTAACGCTGCTTCTTACCCGTCGGTGTGTACGGTAATTCGTCTAAAAAGCGGTAATATCGCGGCGTCGTAAAGCCCGAAAGACTGGGACTCGTCGAGCAGAATTGCAGGAGTTCGCGCACCGTGAGAGAATCGTCCTTACGCTTAACGTACGCGACGAGCGCCTGACCGCGCGCCATTTCAGAAACAGGAACGACGATGCAGTCGGCGACCTTCTCGTTCTTACAGATCGCTTCTTCGATCGGCTGAGGATAAATATTCTCGCCTGCAGAGATCATCATGTCGTCCTTGCGACCGACGATCGTAATGTACTCCTCTTCGTCCCAGTACGCGAGATCGCCTGTATAGAGATACCCGTTATGGAACTTCTTCGCCGTCTCTTCAGGACGATTGTAGTAGCCCCCCGACGTCTTCGTCGAGCAACGGACAATGACCTCGCCGAGCGTCTTCTTATCCTTCGGAACCAGCTTGCTAGGATCGCCCCAACCGTCTTCGACCGGCTCGACGAGAATAACGTTGTCGTCGTACGCCGCCCGACCCGCCGTACCGGCTTTCTCCGGTAGCGCGCTAGAATCCAGGAACGTGCTCAAAAACGCTTCCGTCGTGCCGTAGCTATTGATAAAACCGACGTTCAGAAAGATGCTCTGCAAATATCGGCAGGTCGCCTTCTCTAAGTCGCTGCCCATCATGACGAGCAGACGCACCGACTTAATATCGGCAAGCGCGTTCTCCTGCTTGCGCGCGACCATAATCGCGGCAGACGGTACCCCGAGCAGGATCGTTACCTTGCGCTTCTGAATATTCTTCAGACAGACCGTCGCGTTAAACCGGCGGAGAACGACGACTTCGCCCCCCAAATACAGCGTCGGCGTCATACCGCCGTGGAAACCGCCCCGATGGAACCACGGCGTCGTATTGATCGTTACGTCCGTCGCAAAGATCGGGTAACGCATCGCGACTTCGTGGCAGCTCATGACCTCGTTCATACGCGTGAGCGGCACGCCCTTCGCGCGACCTGTCGTGCCGGACGTATAGAGTCGCACGATTTCGTCGTAAGTCGAGACGCCCGCAGGACGCGGAAAAGGCTCTGAGGAATACGACGCGTAGTATTCCTCCCACGGGACGGAATCAAGTTCGCGCTGCGTTGGAACGCCGACGACGACGCGTATCGACGGCGCGTACGCGTTCTCTTCCTCCGCGCGCTGGTACGAGCGCGCCATAAGATTCTCTAACTCGTAGTCGTAAATCAGAATCTTAGGACGACTGTCCGTGAACGCGTAAAGGACTTCGTTCGGAGAGTAGTTGTAGTTAATTGGGCAGAAGACCGCCCCGATCTTCTCCGAAGCGAGGTACGCGACGACGAACTCGATCGTATTGAAGAGCGCGACGGAACAGACGTCGCCCTTACCCAGACCGGACGCTTGCAAAGCGCGCGCGAGACGGTTCGCTTCCTCGTTGAGTTCCTTATAGGTCAAGGTCTTATCGAGCGTCGGATCGCTTACCGCGACCTTATGCGCGTAATGGCGCGCGTTGCGTTCAAACGCGCTAATGAAATCGAATTCGCTCTCGAATTGACGTTGAATTGCGGACCCGCCGCTCTCGTTACTAGACGTCATAGTTATACCGCAGTAGAATAGATTGGATTATTCGTCTTTCGTCTTTGCGTCGTCTTTATCCATTAACGCAAAGAACAATCGCGCCTTAACGCACAGTTTTCCGTTCACGTAACCGGAGCAGTTCGTAAAATAAAACGGCTCCTTAACGCGCTCGACTTTACACTCAGACTCGAACGTCTCGCCGGGAACGACCGACCTCTTAAGACGAACGCTGTCGAGTCCGACTAGATACGGCGTCTTATTTGCTGGAACCCCGTCCGCCAGGAGGAACGCCGTCGTCTGCGCCAAAATCTCGCAAAGAATTACGCCGGGAACGACGGGCGCGTCCGGAAAATGCCCCTGGAGAAACCACTCGTCCCCATGAATATGCAACTTACCGCGCGCTACGCCGTCCTCCAAAGACGCGGAATCGAGCAACAACATCGGTTTGCGATGCGGTAGGTATTTTTCAATATCGTCGACCTGCATAACTATAGCACACTCCTACCTAAACGCGACGCGCGAAAACGCGCGCGACGCGCTACAAATGACAAATAAAACGCGCTACTCGCAACGACGAAACGCAAGACACGCGTTATGACCGCCGAAGCCGAAGGAATTCGATATCGCAAGATCGAACTCCTGCTCGCGTTTGACAAGCGGAATGTAGTCGAGATCGCACTCCGGATCCGCCTCCTTAAGATTGATCGTCGGCGGCGCCACGTTCTCCAAAAGAACCTTCGCGCAAACGATCGCTTCCACTGCGCCAGCTGCGCCAAGCATATGACCCGTCGAAGATTTCGTCGAGCTAATCGAAAGCTTGCGCGCTTCCGCTTCGCCGAACGCCAACTTCAATGCGCGCGTCTCCGCCAAATCGTTGAGCGTCGTACCCGTCCCGTGCGCGTTCACGTAGACGCGTTCGCCAGGACGCCAGCCAGCTTCTTCAAGCGCGAGCGCCACCGCCTTGCCCGCCCCGCTGCCGTCAGGTTTCGGCGCCGTCATATGGTACGCGTCGCACGTCGTCCCGTAACCGACTATCTCGCCGTAAATCGTCGCCCCGCGAGACTTCGCGCGCTCGTACTCTTCCAGAACGAGAACGCCCGCGCCTTCGGCGGGAACGAAACCGCCGCGACGCGCGTCGAACGGCAACGACGCCTCGTTGGGATTCTCCGTCGTCGCAAGCGCCTTCATAGCATTAAAACCGGCAAGACCGACCTCCACGATCGGCGCCTCCGCGCCGCCCGCGAGAACGACGTCCGCGTAACCGTGACGGATCGCGCGCGTCGCTTCACCGATCGCGTGCGAGCCGGACGCGCACGCCGTTACCGCGGGAATCGCCTGACCGCAGAACCCGTAACGAATCGCCAGCATCCCAGCGGGCATATTCGCGATCATCATAGGCACGAAGAAGGGCGAGACGCGGCGCGCGCCCTTTTCGATAAGGCGGCGGCAGTTGTCTTCCGTCGTGGCAAACCCGCCTATCCCTGTGCCGAGATAGACCGCCGCGCGGTACGGGTCGGTTAAGCCCAATTCGCCGCACGCCGCCATAGCTTCGGAGGCGGCGGCGATCGCGAACTGACCGCAACGGTCCGTATGGTTCGCGTCTTTGAAATCTTGCCAGGTCGTCGGCTCGAAGTTCTTAACTTCGCCGGCGAGCGACGAGCGTAAATTGCATGGGTCAAATAGCGTGATCGGAGCTATTCCGTTCGCGCCTTGCAGAAGATGGCGCCAGGTTACGTCGACGCCAATTCCAACGGGCGAGACGGCGCCCATGCCGGTTATTACGACTCGGCGAGTCATGAGTTTCGTCCTTTCTGAGCGCGCGTGCGCGCGGAGTCGAGGTTATTTCGTGAGCGCTTGTTCGATTTCGTGCACGAGATCGCCGACCGTCGTGAGCTTCTCAGACGGCTCGATTTCGATGCCAAGTTTCGTTTCAAGTTCCATGAGTAGTTCGGCGGAATCGAGCGAATCGACGCCGAGCGTCATTAGTTCTACGTCGGGCGTGATTTCGGATGCGTCGATTCCCAAATGGGTCGCTAATCCGCGCGCGACTAATTGAAAGGCGTCCATGGTCTTCTCCCTGTGCGTAAACGCGTGTGCATACTAAGCGAACGCGCGGAATAAACGCGTTCGCAACGCGCGCGAAACGACTCGACGTCGCGCTCGCGGCGCGTTGGTTATCACTGATAACTTTACTAGTATACCAAGAGCGCGCGGAGGCGTCAATCGTTTTGTAACAAAAAAAGCAAATAAAAGGGTTGCCGGTCAACGCGCCCCTTAATTTTGTGAGAAATCTTGCGCCGTTTCGATCTTATCGAGCAGCGTTTCCTTTTCCGCGCGCGTGAAGCGCTCCTCGCCGTCCTTTTCAAGAATCCAGGGCAGGTCGAATTCCCGATCGATTACCGCGCGCACGTACCGCATTGTGAGCTCGTTGTACGGCAGTTCGCAATTGCCGAACATGAGGGACGCGCCGTAAATGAGCGAGCGCACAACGTACATCTTGACCATAGCGACCTTGTGGTCAACGTTGTGCTCCGCGCAGTACTGAAGAATGACTTCCTTAGAAAAGTCGCTAATTTTCGCCTTAACGTTGAGATAATCGGAGTCGAACGTCTGATCTTTAATCATGAGAATCGCGCGAAATCGAGGATTCTCGACCATGAAACGCACGTACTCGAGCGCCAATTCAACGAGCAGCTCGCGCAACGGCGCGCCCGACATACGCTCGCGAACGCGAGACTGGCGGTCGAGCCACACGTCCGTAATATAGTCGAGAATCGCTTCGAATATCTCCCGCTTGTTCTTAAAATGCTTGTACGGCGCCGCGCAGGAGACCCCGCAGACGTTCGCTATGCGACGCACGGAAAAACGCTCGAACCCGACCTCCTCCACTTCGTCGATCGCCGCGAGCACAAGCCGCAGTCGCAACGGCGCGGAAGCGCGTTCGGACGCGCTCGCACGGCGCGCGCGCGCGGGAACGCGATCGCGCGACGCCGACGGCGAAACGCTCATGAGCGCGCGCGCGTCCGGAGCGCCGGTCTTAGGCGCGCGCGAGGAAGAGGTCGATTTCTCGGTCATTGGCGTTATGTCCTGCTAGCGGCTAACCTTTGTCGTTACGCGGCGTCGACGTCGTTCGCGTCGTCGTCGCTATGCAGGATTTGGGGATTCTGCTGGCAAATAGCGTGCGCAATGAGTTCGGGACTCGTTCCTTTGCGAACGCGTACGAAATCTTTACCAGCCTCGCGAACGAAACCTGCGAGTTCAAGGGAATGCTTGTGACTGCACCATGGAATATAGACAAGGAACAGCTTAACCTCGGGGTCGCGAAGATACGGATTGAAGCGATCGAGCGAGTCGCCGTGGTCGGTCTCGAACCAAATGAGTTCGACGTTGAGCTTCTTTTCCAGGCGATTGCGCAGGTGATCTTGCGGAATACCGCCGACGAAGACGACCTTCGAGCCGCCGTAGTGATTCTGTACCGCGCGCACTTCGTCCGACTCCGCTTCCGGCTTCGTAATCGAGAGCGCCCAGTTCCACATCTCCTCCTCGCGCTCCTTCTCCGACTCGCGATAGAGATCGATCGCCTGCACGACGCGCGCGAATTCGTTCGTCGTTTCAAGCTCCTCGGGCGCGAGATCGATAATACTCTCGAGCGGTTCGCGAATACGTTTGGAGCTGTACGGCATATCGAAGACGCCGCAGAGCGCGGTTACCGACTCCACGACTTTGTTCCAGTCGTGCATTGCCATTTCCGCCGTCGGGTCGGGGTACTCCGCGAGCTTCTTGCAGTGCCATTCTAGCTGACTCAAGCTCTTGTCGACTCCCTTTCCGCGCGTAACGAGCGAATCGACTTCCGCTCTCAAATTCTCGTAGCGCTCGATCTCTTCGTCGAGGTTCTCGAGTCCGAACATATCTTCGCGCTTCATATTGCCGAGAATAATCATCGGATACTGACGTTTACGGTAGTCCTTAAGCAACTGGAACGCGTGGTACTGCACCGCGTCGTAGAAATTATTACTAACGCCCGTCTCGACGCACCAGGTCTTTAAGAAGCATTGCGCGTTCGCGGCAAGTTGTAGCACGTCCGCCATGAAGCGCGAGTCGACGAAAGGACACGTCGTGACGATCTTGTCGAGCATACGATAGACCTTCTCGACGTGCACGTAAAGACGCGCTCCCGTCTCGAAATCGCTAGAGGAAAGATAAGAGCATTTACGCTGCCACAGATAAAGATTGTACGGCGCCGCGAGATTTTCAAGTTCGCGATCGCGCGGCGCAATGTCTTCTTCGTACGACTTGCCCTCGTGCAGCAGTCGATCGCGCTGCGCGCTCCACAGAGCCTGCTGCGTCATGACGTTCGCCATTTCAGCAATTTCGCGGAACGTCGACGGCACGAAATACCGTTTCGCGTCGACCTCGGACGCGTCCGACTCCGGCGCCGCGCCGCCAATATCGATCATTTCAAGCGCCGTCGACGCCGAAACGTGCGCCATATCTTCATGCGACGTGTGGTAAAGGTACGTTACCGTCTCGCCAGCCACCGTGTCTTCAACGAGTTTAATATTATCCGAAAGGAGATGCGCGAACTCGTCCCGATGATGCAAGTAGAATTCAAGAAAGCCAGGAAAGCGCTCGTCAAGATGCTCCGCCGTCTTCCACGCTGAAGTGCGCGCGCCGTTCGCGAGCAAGAGCTCTTCGATCGCGTCGTTCCAGTCGTCCGCGATATTCGTAAAGTGAACGACGGGATCGAGCTCGTCCGTCTTGCAAAGCTCGTCGACCTCAGAAGACGACGACTCCGACGATTCGACCGCCGGCGCCGCCGCGACTGCGGCGCTCGCTGGCTCAGACGCGCCGCCGCCCGAAGTCGACGCCTCGAAGTCGCTCGCCCATTCGTCCCACGTCTGAAGATTGAGTTTCGAGCAGTCGACTCCCTCCTTAGAGAGAACGTCGCGAACGTCGAACGCAGCTTCTATATTAGACGCTATTTCATACGACAACTCATGACGCGCAATCACAACGCGACGCGTTTTGCCAGAGATTAAACGCAGAAACTGAATCGGCGCCTCTTCGCCGAGCGCAAAGACAATTTCATCGGGCGGGGTTGTGGAGAACGCTTCCGCTGTAATGAGCGCGGCCGCCTGCATGTCTTCGTCTTCCGCGAGCGTAACGTCAAACCCAGCAATTAGGAACATCGGCGCGGCGATCGCGTGTTCCGCCGAAAGGGTCGCAATTCGACGCGTAACGGATATATTTCTATCGGATAGATCGCGCTCTATACCGGCGCGGAGCAAGTCAAGCGTATCAAGCGAAAAGGGCGATTCGAGCACCTTGCCAGAAAAAACGAGAACAGCTGTTTCGGACTTTGCCATATTAAAATCTCCAGTGTAAAAACAATGAACCCAAGTAGCCGCGCGTCATACCAAGAAACGCGCGAACTTATATCAATCAAACTTTATCTATTATATCAAGGCTGTGTAAATTAACTATTGTCAAAAATCGAACTCGACGAATATCTTGTTCAAAAAGAAGGTCGATTGTAGCGAATTTAGCGTCGTCAATAAACGTGGGGGCGAGAAATTAGACGCTACAATTGAGAAAAGCGCGCGCAAACTTGACGCGAGACGCCAAGCAAGCGCGACGCGCGACGACGCGTCATTGCGGCGCGTCGACCGTCGTGAGCACGCGGTCGATTAGACCTTCGACAATACGACGACTCTCTTCGCGACGATAATTGCGCGGCATGAGTCGGTGCGCCAGCACGGGCGCGGCGAGCGTCTTAACGTCGTCTGGAACGACGTAGTCGCGCCCGTTCACGACCGCGTACGCGCGCGCCGCGCGTGTGAAAGCGAGCGTAGCGCGCGGACTCGCGCCGACGAGAACCTCGTTAGAATTCCGGGTCGCGTCCACGACGTCGAGAATGTAATCGAGAATAGCGCGTTCGACGCGTACGTTCGCAACGAATTCCTGGATCGCGACCGCGTCCTCCAGCGTGAGAACCGGCTGCACGTCGACGATCGCGTTGCCCTTGCCGTGCGTGTCGACGATCTGACGTTCCGCCTCCCGGTCCGGGTAGCCGATCGAGACGCGCAGAATGAATCGGTCGAGTTGGCTTTCTGGCAGCGGGTACACGCCTTCGTACTCTATCGGGTTCTGGGTCGCGACGACGAAGAACGGTCTCGGCAACGCGTAGGTGGCGCCGCCGACGGAAACCTGTCGTTCGCTCATGGCTTCTAGGGTCGCGCTCTGCGTTCGGGGCGGCGTGCGGTTGACTTCGTCCGCTAGCACGACGTTCGCGAAGAGCGGACCGGGGATGAATTGGAATTCCTGCGTCTTCTGGTTGTAGGTATCTCCTCCAACGACGTCGGAGGGCAGTAAATCGGAAGTAAATTGAATTCTAGCAAATCTCGCGTTTAAACTTCGCGCGAGCGCCTGACCTAGCAGCGTCTTACCGACGCCGGGCACGTCGTCGAGGAGCAGGTGTCCGTCGGCGAAGAAGGCGGTGAGCGCGTACTTTACAACGTCCTCTTTACCTATAAAGACAGAAGATATATTGTCAGAGAGTTTTTGTATCTTATCAAAACAGTCTCGAATTTCCATGTCGCGTTCTCTTAGGGGGGCTAATTACAACACAAAACAAATTACAAACAACACAGTTCGCGAAAGTGTGACGGCTTTTCGCTAAATTTACGCGCGACGCAATGCCGGTCGCGCGTCCAGAGTTAATTATACCTTATTTTTGCGCTAACGCAAGGGGCGCGTTATTCGCCGTTCGGATTCTGGTCCGTTGCGCGCGCGGAGAAGTCGGTCGCGGGATCCCAATCGAGCGGCTCCACGTCGGGGAAGAGCTTCTGCAACGCCTTTGCGAGTCGCACGCCGCGGCAGTCGAGCTCGACGACTTTACCGTCCGGTCCGATGAGAATCATCTCGGGCACGCCGTTAATCGCGTAGTAGTCGTACAGCGGATGGAATCCCGCCTCTTCGGACAGCTTTTGGGACGCGCAGGGCCACGGGATTTCATTGTCAACGAGGAACTTCTTGAGCGCGTCGACGTCCTGGTCGATACTGTACCCTAGGATTTCAAGTCCTGCGTCGTGATAGCGCGCGTAGACCTCCTTCAGACGCGGAATCTCCTTGCGGCACGGACCGCACCAGGTCGCCCAAATCTCAACGAGGCGCGGCTTGCCGGCGTAGTCTTTGGGCTCGAACTTCTTCGTGAACTCGCCATGCTCGTCCTGGAAGAGCGCCTCGAAGTACAGCTCCTCGCCCGGGAGTCGCGCGTAGCGGCGCAGACCGCTGAGCTTCTGGATCGGCTTAAACAGCTTAGGATTGCCAGACGCTTCGTACGCCTCGCAAAGCGCGTCGACCGCTTCTTCGCCCAACTCCTTAGAGTACGAACGAATCGTCATAACGATATTGTACGCGTCCTCGCCGTATTCGGGAACGCTCAGTGCAAACGTAATCGCGTCCCCGACGAGCGAAGTAAAGAGCTCGTCGCGCGCGTCCGAAGGCTGATTGAGCGCGAACTGCAGACGCACGGAAAAGAGCTGACGCGCGTACGCAAGATACGAAGATTTCGCAAGCTCGCGCGCGGCGTCCGTCTCCGCGCTAGAATAACTCTGCGCCGCACGACCAGCCTCTTGGACAAGTTCGCTAACCTTCGCGCCCGAGAACGACTTCGCGGCTAGCGCCTCGCGCAACGCGTACGCGCCTAAAATACCGGCGAACTGCTCCTCGTACTCGAGACGTTCCGCGTCCGTGAGATCGTCGCGCTGCAGCAGCGCGCGCGTCGAGTCGTAGAAGAGCGCGCTCGTCGCGGTCCAGAATGCGTCCGCGTCCTTTGCGCGCGCGTTACCCCACTCGGTGAGTTCGCGCTGAAACTCTATTAGACTCGCCTTCGTCGCAGGCGACGGCATTTCAGGAGGATTCGACCCGTCCTCGGCGCGCGCGACGAAACAAACGAAGAGCGCCGTCGTCGCTACGAGCGCGCGTAACGTGGATGCGTATGACATTGTACTCGGTTCCTATAACGGGTTGTGCACGTCGATCGGTCCTTCAGGAAAGCGTTCCTCTCCCAGTTCGCGGTACATAGGGCAGTTCGACTGCATATGGATCGGCAATTCGCGATCGCGCCACATGATCATGGAGTCGTCCGGCAGTTTCCAACCGTTGCGTTCGTAAAAATGCACGAGCGGCTCGCGGCAGAAGAGGATCGCGAAAGGATAGCGGCGACGACGAGCTTCTTCGAGCGCGACGTCGAGCAAACGCGTCGAAAGACCCGTCTTGCGATACGACTCCGCGACCGAGACCCCTTGCACGCTAGCTACAAGATAGCGAAAATTCCAGTTCGTCGTGATCGTGCGCTCCACGACCGCGACGTGCCCGGCAATATTGCCCGAAGGATCGCGCGCGAGCGCGGTATAAACCGGGGGCGCGTCATGCCACGCGCGACGCGTTCTGAAGACGGACTCCCAATTGGGAAAGATCCGGCACAAGAATTCGCGCAAGCGGAGGTCAAGCGTCTTGTCGACGTCCGCTTCCTCGAGGACGTCAATCCGAATGCGATCAATCGCCATGTCTACCTATTCGACCGTCGGTCGTGCTAAAAGTTTCGCATACAATTTGCGGCGCGCGTCGGTCGGCGCGTCGAGTTTCTCATATTGTATGCGCTTCGCGCTAGAGCAAAAGGGGCGCGATTTTTTTTATAACGAGCGCGCGCGTCGCTCGACGCCTGCGCTCGCGGCGCGCGCGGGAATTTACGAGCGCGACGCATGTTAGACGTTATTAACTCTTGACGAGTTCAATAGTTAGGATTGTCTAACCTTGGAAAATTTTGCTAAAATGCGTGTTTTTACGGGAAAAACGCTTGCAAAAAAGTCGATAAAGTAGTATCATTGAGACAGTACTTGCGAGCGAGCGCGTCGACGCCGCAACGCGGGTAATTAAAAGAAAGCAAATTTACCGAAGAACGCTCGGCGTCGTGTCGAGCGAACGCCTGATACGTACTAGGAGTAAAGAATGGCTGCTACAGTTGATAAGGGTTCCTGCGTTGGTTGCGGCGCGTGCGTCGATACTTGCCCCTGCGGTTGCATCGAGATTAAAGACGACGTCGCGTGCGTCGGAGACGATTGCGCGAGCTGCGGCGCCTGCGCCGACGCCTGCCCCGCCGGCGCGATCACCGTCGAATAAGGAACAACGCGCGATCAGCGCATTGCGAACGACAGAATCGAACAAAGAACAGAGCTC
>ONJR01000250.1 GCA_900318195.1 uncultured Planctomycetota bacterium | reverse complement strand
TATCCCGTACACACAGATTACCGAAGATATGTACTGGTGCGGTAACGGCGCGGATTCGCGTTATAACACGCTCATTTATAAGAGCGACAAGCCGGACGGGGACTATAGCAACGACGAGCATTTAATCGATTGCAAGGACGTCTATAACTATTTACTCGACATGGGTTACAACGCCGGTTGCGCGCCGTACGCGGGCAGCGCGCTCTTTCTGCATTGCTGGCGCGGACCTGATCATCCGACGCACGGTTGCGTTGGCGTGGCTGAGGAGAATATGATCAAGATTCTTCAAACGATAACGCCTGGCACGGTTATTTCGATTTACTAACGTAAGCCGATTTACGATGGCAGAGATCAAGATTCGAGTTTTTCATACCGGCAAGGTGTGCGTAGCGTCGGCGTTGCCCTTTGGCGGCGATCATTGCAACGTTCTTCAGGCGTCTGGATTCCTGACTCCGAAGTCCGACCGCCTATGGCTACCGGTTTCGTCGTACCTTATCGAGCATCCTCGCGGACTCGTGCTGGTCGACGCCGGGTGGTCGCGCTCAATGTCGCCCCACGGGATCGAAGACCGGCGCGCGCAGATTCGTTCTCTCGGTTCCTGGATACTTTACAAGGTGAATCAGGGAGTTGTTCCTTTAGGCGCGTGCGTAGACGAACAGCTTGCGAAGCTTGGCGTTCGCCCTTCGGATCTCGCCGCAGTTCTGATAACTCATCTCGATTGCGACCATGCGAACGGTCTTGCCGCGTTGCGCGGCGCGCCGCGTATTCTCGTCTCACACGACGAATTGCGCTTTGCTCGCCGTCATCGCGTCCGCTATTCGCCGAAATGGTGGCGCGACGTCGAGCTGGAGACTTTCGATTGGACTGGCGCGCTCGGTCCTGTTGGCAGATCGTTCGATCTATTTGGCGACGGATCGATCGAGTTAATTAATATTCCCGGTCATTCTGACGGTCTTTTTGCCGTGCAGATTACGAACGACTCAGGGCGTTTTGTGCTCTTGGTTTCCGACGGAGGATACGCCGCCTGAAGTTGGCGCGAAATGATTATGCCTGGGATCGCCTCGAACAGAGAGTTGCAACGGCTCTCTCTCGCTTGGATCAAGGAGCGCTCCGAAGAGCCGCTTAACGTCGCTACGCTTGCCAATCACGACCCTGAGATAGAGCCGATGGAGATTGACCTGTAACAATTGCGACACGCTGAACTACTTACCCTCTCATCTTACAATTCAACGGAATACACAACGTTATGAAATATAGACGATTAGGACGAACGGAATTATCAGTAAGTGAAATTGGTTTGGGCGCCGAATGGTTCGAGCGCATGGAATTAGACGACTGTCGTGCAGTTGTGGACGAGTGCGCGGCGCAGGGCGTTAATATTCTCGACTGCTGGATGGCGGAACCTACCGTGCGTAGTAAGATCGGGGACTGTCTTAAGGGTTCGCGCGAGCGCTGGCTGATTCAAGGACATATCGGTTCAACGCATCAGAACGGTCAATACGTCCGTTCGCG
Source organism: uncultured Planctomycetota bacterium (assembly GCA_900318195.1). Taxonomy (GTDB): domain Bacteria; phylum Planctomycetota; class Planctomycetia; order Pirellulales; family Thermoguttaceae; genus RUG369. The sequence goes on along the minus strand of ONJR01000250.1, from coordinate 11,057 downwards.
CGAGCTACCGGTCGTGAAGGAACACTTCGAAGACCTTATGCGCAGATTGCACACCGATTATATCGATCTTGGTATGATACACTACGTCGATTCGCCCGCAGAATGGGACGAAATTGTGTCCGGACCCTTTATCGAATACGTGCGAGAACTTAAAGCGCGCGGCGTAATTCGTTGCGTTGGTCTGAGCACGCACAACCCTCTTGTCGGGATGAAAGCGGCGCGATCCGGCGAGATCGATATGATGATGTTCTCGATCAACCCCGCCTTCGATCTCATGCCGCCGACGGAAGACGTGAACGACTATTTCGCTGAGAAATACGACGCGTCGCTATTAGGCGTCGCGCCTGAGCGTACGGAGTTGTACCAGTTGTGCGCGGAGCTCGAGCTTGGCGTTACCGTAATGAAGCCGTTCGCCGGAGGACGACTCTTTAAAGCGGAAGCGTCTCCTTTTGGCGTTGCGCTCACGCCGGTTCAGTGCCTGCACTACGCGCTGACGCGTCCCGCCGTCGCGTCGGTTATGGCGGGCTTTTCCACCCCTGCGGAAGTTCGCGCCGCCGTAGCGTACGAGAGCGCGACTGACGACGAGAAAGACTATGTGCCGATCCTCTCGTCCGCGCCGCGGCGCGCGTTCGACGGCAAGTGTATGTACTGCAACCATTGCAAACCGTGCCCGGTAGATATTGACATTGCTATGGTGAATAAGTTCCTCGATCTTGCGACGATGCAACCAGCAGTTCCAGAATCTGTTCGCGAGCATTACTTTTCGCTCACTCATACCGCGAGCGACTGCCTCGCGTGCGGCGGGTGTGAAACGCGATGTCCGTTCGGCGTTAAGGTCGTCGAACGTATGTCTCGAGCGCGCAAGGTCTTTGGAGAAGCGAAATAGACCTCAGCGTTAAGCGCGGGAGATACAATAACGCTCCGCCAACGCGCGAAGGTCGTCGGCGGAGCGTCTTAGTTTTAACGCGCTAGCGTACGAAGCGCCGATTTATTCAAGGGTCGGATAGACAATCTCGCCTCGACGTTGCGCTTGCATCGTCTCCATTTCATACGCGCCAAAGAAGTCGCAGTTATTGTCCATCCACAGCGCCATAGCGCGCATCTCTTCGGGCGAGAGCTTGACGTCGTGATGACCTTCTTTTAGCAACTTCCATAGCGGCGAGCGGTTTGCGCCGAATTGCCCCGGGAAAGTCTTTGCCGGCGCGAAGGAGTTCCATGCGCCGCCGGTATGAGGTTGAATCTTAACCGGCGCGTCTGGATTAGCGTTTCCGTTGCCAGTTACGTAGACGTAGGGTCGCAAGTTAATATAGGAGGATAGGAAGTACTGATTTTCAGGACCTCTTCCTAATTCAAAGGTTTTGCCTTCCTGGGCTCCCTGAGCATGGCATTCGACGCAATGCTTGTCGAGAATTGTTTGAACGAGCCTTGGATAGTTGAACGGGTTCGAGCCGTCCATTTCCGGCTTGATCGTTGAGGGAGCGCGCGTGAACGCGGCGGGCGTCTGCGTGTCAGTGTTGGCGGCGGTATTGTGTCGACCTTCGTGGCATCCGAGGCAGGTCAACGTCTCGCCAGGGTGCACATAAGTCGCGCTACGCATCGTCTGTACGGCGACGCCTTCTTCGTCGAGCGCCTGAATATAGAACGGCACGTTTACAGGCGCTTCAAATCTCGCGCTCCCGTCTTCCTCGACTGGCACGGTACCGAGCACCCTTCGCGCGCCGTTGTCGCCGCCGAACCCAATCCAAGGCGCGTTCGCATTAACGGTCGTCTTTGGCAGAACTTGAACGATTCGCAGTTCCTTAATCTTTGTTCCTTCTGGGAAGGGACGATTCGTACGATAGACGTCGACGAGTCCAACAGTAGCGGTATTTGGCAAAACTCTTGGCACGTCGATCGATTCTCTTTCAAGGTCGGTGAGACCTACGAGCGTCTTATTGGGAATAATGGGCGGAGTCTCGCGCGCCATTAGTGGAATCGGGTGCTGGCATGAAATATTCGGGTCGCGATATACTAACGTTTTATTGCCGAAAACGTCAAGCAGGTAAATACTGTAGTTATTCGCTTCGCCTTTACCGGAACCGCTGAAGGCGTCGTATACGACGAGGAAGAATTCTTCACTCAGCGGGTAGGGCTGTCCGTAATTATGCGGTGGACCGTGGGTTCCAATTTCCGCTTCTGGGAAGAGTTGTTCCGGCGTAACGCGGCGCACAGGGTTCATTGGATCGGCGCCTTCGTCGTCGTCGTACTCCGCCGGATTAATCAGAATCACGGAACCGAAGTTTTGCGTATGGTGCCCGCTAGCGATCGCGACGAATCGATCGGAACCCGGAATTGGCTTCAGCGAGGTCTCGAAATGCGGTCTTGAACATTCGTTATCGGAGTAGTTGCCCTGGATAGCGCGCGAGTCGCGTCCGTCTGGGAAGGTTATCCACGGATGGTGCGCCTGATTGAACCCGCGATCAACGTAGTCCCAGCGCGTATAGACGATCATTCCGTTGTGATCTACGGTCGGCGCCCATTCGTTCGTTTCGTGAACGCTAAGCGCGACGATATCGCTCCCGTCGGGATTCATTGAGTGTAGCGTATAGCTTGGGCATGGTCGCGCGTGGCATCGTCCGTATCCTCCGCGTCGTTCCGAGATGAAGACGACGCGCCCGTTTGGTAGTAGGCATGGATCGATATCGTCCCATGGACCGTCGGTGAGTTGCGTTAGATTGGAGCCGTCGACGTCGACGCGAAAGATGTGATAGCAGTTTTCCTTGGTCCATTCGTAGATATGGCGCGCGCTTTTGGTATCGGCTGCGGCAAAGTAAATCTGTTTGCCGTCGAAGGATAGATGAGGCGCGAGGAAGCCCCAGGTGGAATCGAGTTTCGTTCCTTTGAGTCGACCGTTTTGAACGACGGAGTTCTCGAGGATATTCACGAGTTGCGGCTTGTCGCCGAACGCGTTTTTCAAGAGGAATAGTCCTCCTCCTGGTCGCGCGTGGAATCCGAAGAACTGGTCGACCATGTGATTGCCTTGCTTTTCGGGTTCCGGATTATAGTGGCGCTTGATGAAGATAAGATCGTCGAATTCCTGCAGTAGCGGATTTTTGAGCGCGAGCTTATTGCGTAGACGCGTCGCTTGGCGGAATAAGTTGTATCGTTCTAACGCGAACTCCTGTTCTTTTGCGATCTCCGCGTTGTTTTCGAGTTTCTTTTGGGACGCTTGATACGTTTGAAGGAACTCATTCCATTCATTGTCGAACTCTTTAAGATCGACTTCTTCGTCCATTTCATCGAACTTTGCGCGTAGCGCGGCGGCGCGGCGCACGACGAGGTCAACGGGATCGCGATCGCCCGACGTAATAGTCGCGGCGGGATTTTCGGTCGTTTGAACGACGTTTTCCGCCATGCCGGTTTGCAATTGCTGTTGAAGGGACGCGTATTCTTTGAAGTTCTCGAACTCTTCCGGCGACTCGTCGAAGTCGCCTAAAACGACCTGACCGTTGGGACCAAGGTAGATCGGGCGTACAATTTCGAGATTGCGCACCGTTTCCTGAGCGTTGTCGTCGAGTTCAATTCGCGCGTCGCCTAGCACGGCGTGGTCGTTGCCGTAGCCTTCCGGACCTTCGTCTGCGATAATAACGAGATTTGAGCGATTTTTCAGTTCAAGATCGCATACTCGCGCGCGGTCTTTACCGGTAACGAACCCGCTTTCCCACAACTTTTCGCCGTCTGAATAGACGAGGAAGTTCACGTGTCCTTGTCCCTGCGTTTCGTCGGAGATTCCAAATTCGCAGTAGAATCGCGCGCCGCAGTCCGGCAGACGCATGACAATGGAGCCGGGTGCGTGCCATCCGAGCCCGCGCTCGTATTTCTGGTCTACGATTACAAGCTCGTGATTATAAGTTGTGCGTCGCGCGCGAGTTTCGCCGTATCCACAGACGACGTATCGCAGGTCAAGTTGGTCTAGCCAGACAGTCGTTGCGGGTTTGAAGCGCGCGCGCGCAGCGGGTTGCGCGGGCTTGATAGTAGGCGGCGCCGCGAGCGCGTGTGAGTGGAACGCGAGCGCGCCTAGTAGCGCGAGCGCGAGTAGCGCGCATGGGCGCGCAGTTTTTCTTATGGTCATATTCACTGTTCCTGGCGACGCTAGTCGAAGGCGTCGATTAGTAGTTGGGTATTGCGGTCGACAGCGAGCCGCTCTCGCGTCGGTCCGTTGCGCGCGCAATTAACCGCGCGCGCCAACATTATATTTAACGGCGATTGCGCCGTCAAGAAAGAGCGTCAATAATAGTGAAAAAGATAGCGACTCCGGTTGTCAAAACGCGGCTCGTCGATAAGATATTAACGGAATTTGCGCGCGCGTGCGCGTGAAAGACGTGTAATCCAATAGATTAAAGGGTGAAGACATGAGCGTTGAACAAGACGCGTTGAATGAACGGGATTCGGAACTAGAACGCACAACGCCGCAGGGCGCGGTCGACGTCGCTGCGGAAGCCGACGCCGCGCGAGCGAGCGCGCAAGCGTCGACCGACGACGCGCCTGACGACGCGCGACCCTTTGAGATTAACGTCGCCGACCGCGTCAAGAAATTGCCGCCTTATCTCTTTGCCGAACTCAATAAGCTAAAGTACGCCAAGCGTCGCGCCGGAGCCGACGTTGTCGATCTAGGAATGGGAAGTCCGACCGATCCGCCAGACCCGCACGTGATTGCGAAACTAGGCGAGGCGATACAGAATCCGAAAGTTCACGGTTACGGCGCCGCGCGCGGGATTGCCAATCTTAGGCGCGACGTCGCCGCTAGGTATTGGAAGTACTACGGCGTGCGATTGAATCCCGAAACGGAGGTTATGGCGACGCTCGGCTCGAAGGACGCGCTTAGCCACATGATACTCGCGCTTTGCGGACCGGGCGATCTGGCAATCGTACCGTCCCCTTATTTTCCTGCGCACCTGCACGCTGTCATGCTAGCCGGCGGCGAGACTCTTGCGCTCGACGTGCGCGACCCCGAAAGGCTGCTCTCAGAGGTTGCCTACGCTTGCGAACGTTTCCTGCCGCGTCCGAAGCTCATGCTCGTCAACTTTCCGCACAATCCCACGGCGACGGTCGTAGAGCGCGAGTTCTACGTTGATCTTGTCCGTCTTGCAAAGAAGTACGGCTTTATGGTTCTGAGCGACTTAGCGTACGCCGATATCGTTTTCGACGGTTACAAGACGCCGAGCTTTCTATCGGTTCCTGGCGCGCTCGACGTCGGGGTCGAGATGACGACGATGTCGAAGAGCTACAGTATGGCTGGCTGGCGCATTGGGTTCTGTTGCGGCAATTCCGAGATGGTTCGCGCGCTCGCCACGATTAAGACGTACTATGACTACGGCGCGTTCTCTCCTTTGCAGATAGCGGCGATCGTAGCGATTCGCGAGCTGGACTCCTACGTTGAGAATCAAGCGAAGATTTACGAGCATCGTCGCAACGTATTGTGCGACGCGCTCGAACGTATTGGTTGGCAGGTTAATCGTCCCAAGGCGTCGATGTTTGTCTGGCAGAAGATACCGGAGCAGTACCTCAAAGGTTGTAACACGCTGGATTTCGCAATGCGCCTTCTACGCGACGCGAACGTCGTCGTGAGTCCCGGTTCTGCGTTCGGACCACTTGGCGAGGGTTATCTGCGGCTTGCTGTCGTGGAGAATGAAGACCGTTTGCGTCAGGCGGTGCGTCAGATCGGGCGCGCGTTGAATTAGCGCGGCGTTTTCCGGCGTTACACATAGAATTTTAGCTGTTGCGGCGCGCTCGCATGGTGTTGGCGAACGCGTCGCTTTTGTGTTGAATGCGGACGTTGAGCGGTAGTCGCGCGTTCAGAAAGGCGTTACGAGATATGAAAAGTTATAGAGCTAGGATAGTAGCTGCGCGCCGCGCTGCGATCATTGTCGGAACGCTTTGCGCGCTGACGGCGACGGCGATTCTCATGAGCGCGCCGCCGGAGGAGCGAACGCCGGGGCAGATTACGACGTTCGACGTCGGCGGCGACGCGACCCCTTTCCATTGGATTCCAGGCGGAACGTTTACAATGGGTAGCGCGCCCGACGAAGCGGAGCGGGACGCGGACGAATTGCGACATGAAGTAACGCTCACACGAGGATTTTGGATGTGCGAGGCGCCCGTTACAGTCGAGGCGTACGCGAAGTTCGCCGCCGCGACTGGCTACGAAACGGAGGAGGAGCGCGCCGGCGGGCGTTTTACTTATCGCAACGCCGGTAGCGACTCTCAGCGCGCGCCGTTCGGTCAAAGCGCGCGCGATCCGGTCGTTCTTGTCTCTTGGAACGACGCGCAGGCGTATGTTGCGTGGCTCAACGCCAATTACGCGCAGCCCGGACGGCGCTTTACGTTGCCGTCCGAGTCTCAGTGGGAGCGCGCGTGCCGAGCCGGAACCGATACGATCTACTGGTGGGGCGACGATCCTGAAGACGGCGTCGGTAAAGCGAACGTCGCGGACGCAAGCGCGAGCGCAAAGTATCCGCAGTGGCGCGCGTTTGTTTTCAGGTTTGACGATCGCTATGCGTACACGTCGCCGGTCGGTTCATTCTGCGCGAACGCGTGGGGTCTGAAGGACATGACCGGCAACGTGTGGGAATGGTGTTCCGATTTTAAAGGCGCGTATCCTTCGGAGTCGGTCGTCGATCCCGTCGGCGCTTCAGAAGGGACGTATCGCGTAATACGAGGGGGCGCCTGGGACAGCCGAGCGAAATACTGTCGTTCGGCGCATCGCGGCGGCGCGCTACAGAATTTCCGATACGTCGGGTTGGGCTTTCGTATTGCGATTATAGAGGAGTCTGAGGAGAAAAATTAAACGACTTTTCAATATTATTTCGGTTTCCTATTGCATTATTTCTGATTGTAGATTATAATCTAGCTATTGCTTGTTGTAATAAATATATAATAAATTTTTAAAACAAGGAACGGCAGTTATGACTCAGTACTCTCAGATAGCAGAAACCCCGGAATACACTGTTGCGGCGGAATACTCGCCGGTTAAAAAGACGAATCAAGCGGTTCAGAGCGAAGCGGATTTGGAGCGCGAGTTCATCGAAACGCTTGTCAGTCAAGGTTACGAATACCTCTCGATAACGGACTCAGAGGGTATGCGCGCGAACTTGCGCGCGCAAATGGAACGGCTCAACGGTCTGGTCTTTACCGACGCGGAATGGTCGCGTTTCTTTAAGACGGAGCTTGCCAGCGATAAGGAAGGCGTCGTCGAGAAGACGCGAAAATTTCAAGAGGAGCCGGTGCGTTCGTTTGTGCGCGACGACGGCTCGACCGTCAATTTAAAGATATTCGACAAGCGCAATATCTATCGCAATAGTCTCCAGATCGTTAATCAGTACGTCGCGACCGGCGGCGCCCATCCGAATCGCTACGACGTAACCATATTAGCGAACGGTTTGCCGATCGTTCATATCGAGCTCAAGAAGCGCGGGGTCGCGTTAAAAGAGGCGTTTAATCAGATCGAGCGTTACCAGCGCGATTCGTTTTGGTCCGGGGACGGGCTATTTGAGTTTGTCCAGATCTTTGTAATCTCGAACGGGACGAGTACGAAGTATTATTCCAATACGACGCGAAGCGCTTCGATTAAGGAGCGTCAGAACAAGTCTAAGAAGAAGGCGAGCGCGGCGTTTGAATTCACGTCCTATTGGGCAGACGCTTCTAATCGCGTGATACCGGATCTTGTCGATTTTGCGCGCACCTTCTTCGCGAAGAGCGCGCTTCTCAACATTCTAGCAAGGTTCTGCGTCTTTACTGCGGACAATAATCTGCTCGTTATGCGCCCGTATCAGATCGCCGCGACCGAGCGTATTTTGCGCAAGATCGAAATAGCGCAGAATTACAAGCTGTGGACCGGCGTTTCGGGCGGTGGGTACGTCTGGCACACGACTGGTAGCGGTAAGACGCTCACGTCCTTTAAGACGGCGCGTTTGGCGGCGAATATGTCGGGAATCGATCACGTCCTCTTCGTCGTCGACCGCAAGGATCTCGACTACCAGACGATGAAGGAATACGATCGTTTCGAGCGCGGCGCCGCCGACGGCAATCGGAATTCTAAGGTTCTTAAGCGGCAACTGGAAGATCGCGACGCGAACGGCGTTGCGCATCGGTATCCGATTATTGTGACGACGATCCAGAAGTTGCAGGCGTTTATTAAGAAGAATCCTGGGCATCCTGCGTCGCAGAAGAGCGTCGTGCTTATTTTCGACGAATGCCATCGTTCGCAATTCGGCGATATGCATGCGGCGATCGACAAATTCTTCAAGAGGCGTCTCATTTTCGGGTTTACCGGCACGCCGATCTTTGCGAAGAACGCGCCGACGAACGTCGGTAAGACCGGGCTGTGCACGACGGAGCAGGCGTTCGGTGAAAAGATCCATGCGTACAATATCGTCGACGCGATCGTTGATCAGAACGTCTTGCCGTTTCGCATTGACTATATTAATACGATTAAGACGGCGGAGAACGTCGACGAGGAGCTCATTCCAGCGGTCGATCGCGAAAAGGCGTTGCTCGATCCCGAACGACTCAAGCTCGTCGTGCAGTATATCCTGCAGCATTACGGAAAGAAGACGAAGCAGGACGACTATTACACGCGTTTGATCGCGACGAACGTCGAGCAATTAGCGAAGAATCCTAACGCGCGCGAGTTTAAGGAATCGCGCAAGTTGCGTGGGTTTAACTCGATTTTTGCCGTCTCGTCGATTACAGCGGCGAAGCGTTATTACGCGGAGTTTAAAAAGCAACTTGGCGCAAGGTTTGGCACGAGTTTTAAAGTTGCGACGATCTTTAGTTACGCGCCGAACGAGGAACTCGCGGACGAAGCGAACGGGTTCATGTCGGACGAGAATTCCGACGCGACCGACGGTCTGGACGCAGATTCGCGCGCGTTCTTGAACGGCGCGATCGCCGATTACAACGCGGCGTTTAACACGTCGTACGACACAAGCTCGGAGAAATTTCCGAACTACTACAAAGATCTGTCGCAACGTATGAAGAATCGCGAGGTCGATCTGCTTATCGTTGTGAGTATGTTCCTGACAGGGTTCGACGCGCCGACGCTCAATACGCTTTGGGTTGATAAGAATCTTCGTATGCACGGTCTACTTCAGGCTTTTTCGCGCACGAATCGCATTTTGAATTCCGTTAAGACGTTCGGCAATATTGTATGTTTTCGTCCGCTTTCGAAGCAGGTCGACGAGACGCTGGCGCTCTTTGGCGATAAGAATTCCGGCGGACTTGTCTTGCTCAAGACGTTCGCTGACTACTATTACGGTTACGAGGACGAGAAGGGTAAGCGCCATCCTGGCTACGAGGAGCTTGCAAACAAACTCCTCTCGGAGTATCCGCTTGCCGAGCCGATTCTGGGCGAGCAACGCGAACGGGGTTTCATTAAGTTGTTCGGCTCCCTTTTGCGGATAATGAATATCCTGACGTGTTTCGACGAGTTCGAGGGCGCGGAACTACTTTCGGAATTCCAAATGCAGGACTACCAGAGTAAATATCTCGATTTACACGACAAATGGCGTGGCAAGAAGGAGCTTGAAACGATCAATTCCGACCTTGTTTTCGAGATCGAACTCGTCAAGCAGGTCGAAGTCAATATAGACTACATTCTCACGCTCGTTAAGGAATACTGCGAAAAGAATCGGGAAGACAAGGAGCTCGGCGCGAAGATCACGGCGGCGGTCGAATCGAGTCCAGAACTTCGACCGAAGCGCGAGCTCGTCCAGAAGTTCGTCGATTCCGTTTCCGACGTTTCCGACGTGCACGCGAGCTGGCGCGAATTCGTGCGCGTCGAGCGAGACGCCGACGTCGAAGCTATTATCGAGGAGGAGAAGCTCAATCCCGACGCGACGAGGGACTACCTTGAAAAATCCTTCATGCTCGGCGAGCTCGATCCCTACGGTACGGAACTCGACGCGCTACTGCCGAAACTGCCGCTCTTCGGTTTGGCGGCGAACGAGCCCTCGAAACGAGTCGCGAAGAAGAACGCCGTGATCGAGAAATTTCGGATGATCTTTCAGAAGTATTTCGGTCTCTTTTAACTTTACGGTCGCGGCGCGCGGCAAACGCGTTTGCATTTTCCACGCGCCGCGTTATAATACGGTCGTCGGGTTCACTCAAACGCGCGCGTACGCGCCGGGGTTAGGTTTAGAATGGCGAAAAAGAAGAAGGTCGTTGGAGCGGTCGCAGGGTCGAGCGCCGGTCGGGAAGAGAACTTTGTCGAGCAAGTTGACCGCTTTGTCTCGGCGAGCGACGCTATGTTCCACGCGGCGCTGATCCATAAGGAGCTTGCGATCGCGTGCGTTAAAGAACTCTTTCCGGAGCAGATAGACAATCTCGATCTTGACGCGCTGACGATCGAGCCGAACGAATTTTACAGCGCGGCGCTTAAGAAGCAAGTCGCCGATCTGATCTATACGATTCCATGGCGTAATTCGACGCACGTAACGAAGGTCGCGCTCATTCTGGAGCACAAAGCTCAGAGTTCGCCGGGCAAGAACCGCGCGACGCTCGCGCAGGTCTTCTCCTACGTTGGGGAATACTGTCGACGAATCGCGGAAGACGCCAAGGATGATTCGTTGGACGCAGACGTTCAGCCGATTCCGATCGTCATCTACACTGGCTCGGACGCGTCCCTCGACCGACTGCTCTGGCGCGATTCGTTCCGCGTCGCGCCCGGTTTTGAGGAGTACGCATTTGTGTTCCCGGTGAAATTCGTCAATATGACGCGGCTACGCCTTGAAGGCAAGTTGCCGGAGAATCCGGTACTCGAGGCAATGTACGACACAATGACGCGCCATCACAAGTGGGAATTCGACGGATTCGCTCAGAACGCGTTGCGCGCGCTCAGGAGAATCCAGGGTAAGTGGTCGCCCGCCGTTAAGGTCGTCGCGCGCTCACTACTGTATTTTTGTAAGCTTCAAATGCTTAGCGCCGGCGTTAAACTCAATTCCGCCGACGTTCGGTCGCTCATTGATTCAGGTAATCTGGAGGAGAATATGGAAGAAGACGCCTTTTATGAATATTTTGCT
>ONJR01000188.1 GCA_900318195.1 uncultured Planctomycetota bacterium | reverse complement strand
GGGGGGCAAGAAATACGGCTTCACGCTCGTTGAGCTCCTCGTCGTCATCGCTATTATCGGTATTCTTATCGGTCTGCTTCTGCCGGCCGTCCAGGCGGCTCGTGAAGCGGCGCGCCGTATGCAGTGCACGAACCAGATCAAGCAGGTCGCGCTTGCGCTACACAACTACGTCGACGCCAACCAAGGCACGTTCCCAACAATGGCGCCTTTCGCGTCGCATGGATGGGACAAATACGCGCCTTTCAGCGTGACGATTCCGCTCCTTCCCTTTATGGAAGAATCGGCGCGATATTCCGTCATTCTGGAACAAGATCGCAAACAGAAAGACGGTCAAGTGAATACTTGGAACGGTGGTTTCTTCGAACACGAGGTCTTTAAAAATCGTATTGCCGGTCTAATCTGCCCCTCTGAACCGAACGGCAAGTCGCCCTCTATCCACGCTCAGAACGCGCGAACTAACATCATGTACTCGCTAGGCGACGGTACAAGTAAGCTCGACGCGCCGTGGAACCATCCGAACTACGTCAGCGTCTCCACGAAAAAGTGCAATAAGCGCGGTCTATTCCACCAGTACGACTGGAAACCGATCTCCGCGTGTACCGACGGCACTTCCAATACTGCGGCGGTAAGCGAATCAGCAAGCGCGCCGGACGGATATTACTCCTCCAATGTTAGGGGCGGCTCTGCTACCGTCAACAACTTCTACACCGGCGACCTCGATTGCCACCCGGACGTCTGCATGAATAACGCGCGCGACCCCAACGATCCCAATAAGCTCGTCAGCACCTGCGACCAGTGGCGCGGTAACTTCTATCAAGACGGACGCGGATGGAACGGGTTCCACACCGTTCTACCCCCGAACGCGCCCAGCTGCATGGCGACTACGAACGGTCAGTGGGGCGCTATCTATCCCGCGAATAGCTATCACTCCGGCGGCGTCAACGTCGGCATGGCGGACGGCTCCGTGCGCTTTGTCTCCGACACCGTCGACTGCGGCGATCTCTCCGCGACCAGCACGCAGTGCATCGGTAAGAGCCCGTACGGCGTGTGGGGCGCTATGGGTACTCCGGAAGGCGGCGAAACCGTCCAAATGTAATTCCGTTTGAGTTCTACTATTCGTAATATTAATAACGTCGCCGGTCGCGAGCGCGGCTGGCGGCGCTTAGAGTGAAAATAAAATGAAAAAGATCTTTCTATCAGCATTATTTCTCGGGCTAGCGTTCGTCGCGCTCGGGTGCGGTCAGAAGAAACCGGACGGCATGCCCGATCTGGAACCGACGACTCTTAAGGTCATTCAAGACGGTCAGCCGCTTGCAGACGCGCAAATTTCGCTCAAGTCGCTCGATTCGAATAATAAGTGGACGTGCGGCGGCATTACGGGCGCGAATGGGGTCGCGACTCTTGTAACGCATGGTCAGTACAAAGGCGTCGCGGTCGGCAAGTACAAGGTTGCCGTCTCGAAGAAGGTAGGCGAAGGCGATCCGCCGCCGCCGAGTCCGATCGACGAAGAATCAGCGCGCGTGTGGAAGGAATACCAAGACTCCGGTAAGACGTACGAGGAATTCAACGTCGTTGACCCGATCTTTGGAATCATTGAAACGACGACGCTCGAAGTTGAGGTCGTTAAGGGCAAGAACGAGCTTAGCGTCGACGTTGGCTCCGCCGTTCATGAGAAAATCGACACGGGACACGGCGTTCTCTAATTGGCGCTGAACTCCGCGACTCGTTCGTCGTTTGATATAATCGCGCAATAGTTTCATCGCTATTGCGCGTTTTTTATTTTGTGCGCGCCGTTCATACGCTATGCCAGCGCCGACAAAAAGGTTGACGTCGCCGAGCAGATTCCGATAATTACGGTCGGGTGCGTCATATTGCCTCGTTGCAATGGCGGCAAGGTTATTAAAAGGAGATCGAAATGCCTAACAGCCTAAGATTACAACTTACGTCGTTCTTTCTCGCGCTCGGCGCGCTTGCAAGTTGCGCGCTCAACGCGATGGAACCGTCTGAGATGACGGCTAATTTATGCCGTAGCGGCGGGGGAGCTTGGACAATCGCGTTGCCAATTACAGTTGAGAACAAATCAAGCGTCGACTTCAACGCGCGCCCCATTACTCTCACGATTACGCGCAACGTCAAAGATCGACGCAATCTAACGTCGCTCATTGGTCAACAAATCGAAGCGTTGCGCGTTTGCAATTCTGACGGCGCAGAACTGCTCTTTAACGTGAAAACGACCGACGAGACCGTCGCTATTACCGGCGTCGTCCAAGACGGCTACACGCTAACCTTTCCCGCGACCGTCGGAGCCAAGGCGAGCGCGACGTACTATGTCTTCTACGGGAACGAGCGCGCCTATTACAACCTTGACTGCCTCGAAGACGTACGACGTAATCCAAGGAATCTTGATTTTGAAGAAGGAAGAGACGTCGTCCCAATTGGCTGGAGGTTCGACGATCCGGATTCTAATCGACGTATGACTTGGCGACACGACGCCGGCGAGGCGTTCTCCGGCGAGAAATGCGTGCGATGCGACGTCGCGACCGGCGCAGATCCGACCTGGATCGCGGCGCGCCAAACGGACGTCGCGCTAGAACCGGGCGCGCGATACAAATTTTCAGCGCGCGTTCGCGGTAAGGACGTCGCGGGACGCGTCGGATGGTACCTGCATCTCGGCAATTCAAAGAACGCGATGCTTGCCTCGCCCATGCTATACGCTGAACGCGAAGGCGACTTCGACTGGATAGAAGTCGCGCGTGAATTCACCGTCGACAATAATATTGATCGCTTGGAGTTCGGCACCGTTCTCTATGGAACGGGAACCGCATGGTACGACGACGCCAAGCTCGAGCGACTCGACGGCGGCGCCGACGCCGCTTTGAGCGTCGAAGTCGGTCCGACGAAAGCTTTACCACAACCGACCTATGCGCTAGCGTTACGTCCAGACGAAAAGACGATCGGCGACGCGCGCGTTGTTACAATTAAAGTCGACGCGCGCGAGGGCGGCGAAAGACTCGTTATGCTCGATCGAAAACTGCTCGAAACGCGATGGGGTCGCGCGCTTGAACCCGAAGACTTCGTACTCCTCGACCTCCGGGGCAAACGTGTTCGACCCGTATTCTACGGCGATTACGCTTTCTTTAACGTTACGCTAACGCCAAACGCTAGCCACCAGCTTTATCTCCTGGAAACGTCTAACCCTAACGACGATGCGATTCGTACGCGGCGCGACGGCGATAAAATCGCTAATCAGGCGTTCCCGGGCACGTCGTTGCAAGTCTCGGGAGCGGAAGAAACGCGCGATTCGACCGTTTCACCGTCCGACGAATTAAAATTGCCGGAATTCGTCGATCAGCGGAACCTCATATCAGACGGCGGGTTCGAGAATGTCGATCCTAAGACGCTTGACGCGCCGAAAGATCGGGACGGGGAATCTTGGACGCACGACGCCGCCGAGCCGGGCGTTACGTATGAAATCTTTAATTCCGGCGTTCCGGCGCTCGGCGCGCGCTCGTTGCGCGTTGCGGTCGACGAAAGCGCGACCCGACGCTGGCGAGGATGGCGACGCGTCGTTAAAATCGAACCGGGTCAGAGCTATCTATTCGGCTATGCGCTAGCAACGGACACGTCGGCTGGCGCGTTCGATATGCACTTACATTGGCTCAAAGGCAACCGTTCGCTAGCAGACTCGCCCTTCGGTTCGCTCGGCAAATCGGCGAGCGGTAAGACGAACTGGTCTCTTAAAAGCGCTATTCTGCGCGCTCCAAACGACGCTGAATTCGTTGAAATACATCTAACTAACCATATTTACGGCGTCGCGGAATACGACGACGTCTTTGTCCTGCCCGTCAATGTCGCGGAATTCGTCGAGTTTGGGGGCGGTAAATCCGGAGTCTTTCAGGTTCCAGCCGTTGCGAAGGTCTTTTCGGACACGACTTTCGCCGCAAACGAACCTGAAATTACCACTGCAACGCCCGCTACGTGCGCGCTCGCGCTCGACGAGCAAGAGACGTTGCAAATTGCGTGCCGCGCAACCTCGACCAACCAATTTCACGCCTACCTCTTGCCGCCGAAATTAACTGACGGCGACGACGAACTGCCAACCCCGGAACTCTTTGTCGTGTCAAACGTGCTCGTCGACTATCCGACGAATTACTACCAATCTCACGTCGAGCCGACCATGCGGAAATTCCCCTCGGGTTCGCCCGGCTGCGACGGCTGGATCGGATACTGGCCCGACCCGATGATTCCGGTCGCCGTTTCCAACGTTTCCAGCGCGCCTAAGGTGGCGCCGACGACAGACGATCGTCAGAACGCCGCCGTACACGAAAACGACTCGACGCGACTCGCAAGACTAGGCGTCGCTGGCGAAATTCCGCTCGCAATCGGCGAAACGCGCGCGATACTATTGCGCGTGCGGACGAGCGCGCAAACGAAGCCGGGAAAGTACCAGGGCGCGCTCGTATTGAGCGTCGCGCCTATCGAACGCAACGAACTAGCGCTCGATAGGCTCCCAACAAGCTCGCCGCAACGAATTGTCGTTCCTTATACGGTAAACGTGCTAAATTTCACGGCGCCGGCGACTAAGATAACGGGAATCTACGACGCGCGTATCTCGCACGACTATTTTGGCAAGGGAACGCGACGCGAGAAACTTGACAGGATCGCGGCGAAACTTTTGGAATCCAACCTAAGTTCTGATCGACCGATCGCAGACCTTAAGATCAAATACGATAAAACAACCGGGGAAGCGAGCGCCGATTGGCGCGAGTTCGACGCCGCATACGCTCGATATTACGACGAGCTTGGCGCTAAGGCGGGCTATTTCCCAGACGAATTCTATCTCTTCGGCTGGGGCAATCCCCCGAAGATTATTGAGGGCGAGACGCCCTACCCTGGCGAATGGCCGTACGACGGCGCCGATCGCTCGCAATTGCGTCCGGAGTATAAACGCGCGTATCAAGCTAAACTCAAGCTCTTCTGGGATCACCTCAAAGCCAAGGGCTGGGCGGATAAATGCGTTCTCTATATTTCCGACGAACCGTTCTACTCTAAGCCTGAGATTATTAAGCAGATGCAGGCGCTCTGCGATATGATACACGAGGTCGATCCAGCAATTCCGATCTACTCCAGTACTTGGGTCTACGTACCGGAATGGTTGCGTTATCTCGACGTTTGGGGAGTAGGACATTACGGCGCCGTGAGCGAAGAATCGCTCGCAACAATCCGCAACGCCAACGGAAGGATATGGTGGACAACCGACGGGATGATGTGTCTCGACACGCCGCTGTGCGCCGTTGAAAGGCTACTGCCATACACTTGCGTCAAACACGGCGCAGAACTATACGAATTCTGGGGCGCGTCATGGTATACCTGCAATCCATTCGACTCAGCGTCCCACTTCTATATCTCGCAATCGGATCAACCGGGCGTGCAGTATTACATACGCTATCCGAACGGCGACGGGTATATCTTCTATCCGGGCGAGCTCATTGGTCGTCCGGGCGAGATAATCGATTCGATCCGATCCGAGCAAGCGCGCGAGGGCGTGGAAGACGCAGGCTGGCTTGTCGGTCTGCAGAACGCGATCGCCACAAAGACCGCGCCGAATACGTCGGAACGCGCGCGCGCGCAACAGATTCTTGATCGCGCGCTCAATTACCTACCGCTCAATTGCGGTTCCGGACGCTATTCGACCCGGTATATCGCCGATCCTAAGGAGTTTGAACAGATTCGTCTCGACGTCGGACTCGAATTAGAGAAGTTGTCGGGCAGATAAACTTGTCGCGTTCACATTAACTCCCACTGAACCGCTTTATCATGCAAGACGCGTTGGATTCGGGTAGTCGCCTGCGCTCCAACGCGTCTTTTTATACGCGCAGCGCGTCGAAGCTCACGCTGACTGGACGAGCGTTATCATAAGGGGACGTCTCATATCGAGTTACTTCGAACGCTGTTGCAAGCTCGGCTTATACTCAGGAATATACTCTTGGAACCGAAGTCGAATCGTCTCGGGCGACTCGCTTATGACAGAGATTAATCCGTCAACCTGAGCCTGAACTTCGTCGTAATCAAACGGACGATGCTCGGCGGCGAAGAGTTTCGGCTGGTTCGTCTCGATTCGTTTTTCGGACTCGAAATAGAGCTCTTCGTAAAGTTTCTCACCGGGTCTGAGTCCGATTTCTTTAATCTCGATCGACTTCTCGGGCAGCCCCGCTAGTCGCACCATATCTTTTGCAAGATCGAGGATTTTCACGGGCGCGCCCATATCGAGCACGAAAATTTCGCCGCCGTTCCCCATTGCGGCGGCTTCTAGCACGAGTTGCGACGCTTCGGGAATCGTCATGAAGTATCGCGTCATTCTGAAGTCGGTGATCGTAATCGGTCCGCCGTTTTGTATCTGCTTGGTAAAGATAGGCACGACGCTACCGTTGGAGCCAAGAACGTTGCCGAACCGCGTTACGATGAATCGCGTATGCGAGCGCGCGGCGAGCGAATTAACGTAACGCTCAGCCATATGCTTAGAACACCCCATAATACTCGACGGGTTCACCGCTTTATCCGTTGAGACCATAACGAATTTATCGACCCCGTAACGATCGGACGCGTCCGCAACGACTTTGGTTCCGTAGATATTATTATGAATGGCCTCGGGAATATTCGCTTCCATGAGCGGCACGTGCTTGTGCGCGGCGGCGTGAAATACGATTTCGGGTCGCGTTTTCGCAAAGACGCCGTCGATACGCGCCGCGTTCGCAACGTCGGCAATAATCGGCGTGATAACCGTGTCGACGCCGAGCGCGCGGAGCTCGCGTTCCAGGAAGAATATACGGTTCTCGCCGCGACCCAGTAAGAAGAGTTCGCGAGGCTTGAACTGCAACAATTGGCGACATATTTCCGAACCGATACTGCCGCCTGCGCCTGTTACCATGACCTTGCGACCCGTTATAAGATCATGGATCTTATCCTTGTCTAACGTTATCGGGTCGCGTTTGAGTAGGTCGCTTACGTTGATTTCGCGGATGGGGATCTTTTTATCGGGCAGAAACTCCACCTGCGGCACGACCTGCAGTTTGAGCGCGTTCGCGTCGCACATCTGATAAATCTTGCGAAACGTCGAACCGGGTAGCGAACCCGCTATGAAGAGAATCGTCTTGACCCCGAGACGATTGCACGCGTCGACTAGGTCGTCAATATGCGCGACCACAGGCAACACGCCGACGTTCATCTTGACTTTGTAATCGTGGATCGTTAGGAAGCCGACGACCTGGTAACCGATACTATGCTGCGTATTGATTATATTGGCAACGTGCGCGCCGGAGCTATTCGCGCCGACGAGAAACGCGGGCTCTTCGTCGAATTGCGGATCAAGGCGCGGCATTACGGACTCTTTAAAGAATCGCCGCACCATTCTGACGCCGCCGCGCGCCATAATCGTCAGAATGAGATCAAGTAGCAACGTCGTGAGCGTAACGTCAAGATCAAAGACGCTAGAGTAATTGCCCAGGCGCGCCTTATTGACAACGGCAAAGAAGATGAAAATGAGCGCAAACGAGATCACCGAATCGGTCATGATCGAGCGCAAATCGCGCATCGTCGCGTAGTAACCGATATGTCGATATGTCTTACGCGCTATCATAACGAACAGCTTAATCGCAAGAACCCACCCGACCGTCTTAAGAAAAACCAAAGACTGCTTGAAACCGAGTCGAGAAACGCCCGTCAACTCGAAACCGTCCGTCTTAATTGCAAACGCAAGGTAGTAGACGACGAAAAAGAGCGCCGCGCTGAAGAGCAACGTGCGCGCATAGTAGAATGAACGGCGGCGCGTTACCGTTTGCCACAACGCCGTCTGCACTTCGTCACGTTCGTCACGTTCGTCCGCTTCCGCTCGTTTATCGTCCATTACTTATTCCACCGAGTTACCGTCTACACTACGCCGCGCGCGAATTCAACAGACGCGTCGACAACTACGCGTCAATTGTACAAATTAAAGCCTTTCCTGTCTAGATCAAAACCGACCGTTAGACAAGAAAAGCGCCGCTCAAGCGTTCGCTCAAACGGCGCAATACGAACTAACGGAAGTCAAACGCCATGCGTTAGATTACTCGACGTCGAATCGATAAGACCCGGAGCCGACCTCAAAGACCGTGTATCCGTCCTTCTCGACTGCGTTAGATTCGACAGACGGCGTTACCTTGCACGCCTTACCAGCGACCTTCGGAACGTAAATCGTCGCCTTCTGCGTATTCGCTGGAACGACGACCGTCATACTAAAACCGTCCTCTTTCTTCTCCCAGGACGACTTAATCGTACCGATAATCGACTTGTAATAACCGGTCGCCGAGGTAAGATCCGTCTCCGAAATTTGAGGGGGACGTACGACAAAGCTACGGAAGCCGGGAACCTCGGGATCGCGCTGGATTCCAAGAACGCCGGAAACGTACCATGCGACTGGGAACAGATAGGAGCTATGGAGCAACGAGTGACCTGGACGATCGAGTTCCCACGCTTCCCAGTAGGTCGTCGCGTCGTGCGCGCGCATAAAGCCCCAGCCGGGGTATTCCGTTTGCTTCATCATGGAGTAGATCAAATCGTTGCGATTCGCGCCGCGCAGATAACGGAAGAGTAGTCCGCCGCCCGTAATACCGGCGCCGACGTGCCCCTTAGAATCGACCAACACCGCTTTGTCGAGACGCTCGGCAACGCGCTTCGCGTCGTCCGACGTTGCGGGAATTCCGGCGAGGAGCGCAAGCCCGAGAATCGCCTGAGCGTCGTCATGGTACGAGCCCTCGGCGGACTTGAAGTACGTCTTGTTCACCGCTTGACGCGTTACTTCTGCAAGCTTCTCCCACTCGTCAGCGCGATCAGTACGACCGATCACGCGCGCTATCTTCGCCGCAGTCTGAAGATTGAAAACCAAGTACATATTATTCAAGCAGAGCGCTTGAGGCGTATGCGAGTTCGGTCCGTCCGGCGCGCCGGGCCAAAGCCAGTCGCCGAGGAATTTCCAATCGTCCCCGTAGCGTTGTAGCAGACCGTCCTTAACGTGCGCTTCCAAGAACGCAAGCCAACGCTCGATCATCTCGAAATTCTCTTCCAGAATACGCGTGTCGCCATACTGGAGGTAGTATGTATATGGCAACGTTATAACAATGCCGCCCCAAGACGGACCGCCGCCGCCCCAGTAAGTCGGCGCAGTATTCGGAAGCCAACCGTTCCATTCGCCCTCGTGGAAATCGCGTTGGCAGTCGCGCCAGTCCTCTAGCCATTTGTAGTAGAAGGACTCAAGACTGTATGAGTACATACCGGATTCGGAAGTCGCGTGCGCGTCGCCGCCGTATCCCATGCGTTCGCGCTGAGGGCAGTCGACGACATAACCGCCGAGCGAAAGGTTCTCGAACGTCCAGCGACCGGTGTTGTAGATCCAATTCTGTAGCTCGTCCGACGTCTCGACCGACGCCGCGACTTCGTAATTCGTACGAATATGCCAACCGGTAATATCTTCGAGTTTCGGCGCTTCGCTAAGACCTGATATCGTAATCCAGCGACCGGAGCTGTAATTAAAGCGATTCTCGAAAACGCCCACGCCTGAATCGTCGAGCGTTATCGAGCTGTAAAGATCGAACGTCTTCGTCTCTTGGGAACGTTCGGAATACTCAAAACGAATCGTCGCGCCAGGTTTACCATGCACTTTAACGCGCGTCCAACCGGCGAAGTTCACGCCCATATCGACACGCCACACGTCGTCGCCGCGCTTCTCGATCGCTATCGGCTTAATCGGCGCGCCAAGAATATTGATCGGCGTCGTCTGAGCGGAGACCGTGAGATTAGGCGAAAATTCCGTCGCGCTTTTCCAACCGCTATCGTCGAAATCGACCTTATTCCAGTTGGGATTCTCTGCGTTCGCGTCGTAATGCTCGCCTCCGAAATGACCGAACGTCCAGCCGCCGCAAAGATTCATCGGACTAACGCCGACCTTCCAGCTCGCGTCGGTCTGCACGCGCGTCTTACCTCCCTGCGCGTCGACGACGTCAGCCTGCGCGAGAACGATTGGCGCCAAGGGACGGTCCGGGGTCGCGTACTCGCCGTAAACCGCCCAGCCGGCGCCGAGCCAGAACGCGAGGACGTTCTTACCTTCGTGGAGAAGCGGCGCAATATCGTAGGCTATGTAGCGCGCTCGATATTTATGGTTCGTTACGTTCGGCGCGAGGACTGACTCGCGGTCGACCTTCTCGCCGTTGACAAAGACGTCGCAGTATCCGACGCTCGCGACAAAGAGGATCGCGCGCGTTGGTTTCGAATTCAGCTCGAACGTCTTGCGTAGCCACGGATCGTTGCAAAGACCGGTTTTAGGGTCGCGCGCGGTCATTTTCGCGGGGTTGGTTTCACCCTCGGGCATGACGCCGGTACCGATCCATTTAGCGGACCATTCCTTCTGGTCGAAGATTCCAGTCGTCCAGGTAGCGACGTCGGAACGCGCGCTTTCCTCATTCTTTTCGTCTTGAATCTGGACGGTCCAGTAGTAGGACGAGTCTGACACAAGAGCCTGACCGTCGTATACGATCTGCGCCGACTCGCTTGACTTAACCCATCCTGAATCCCATAGTTTACCGCGTCCAGCGTCGGCGTCGGCGCGAGAGGCGTCGACGCGCACACGGTACGCCGTCTGGCGCTGATTGAGCTTGTCGGTCGGTTGAACGTTTTCCAGAATCCAACTCAGACGCGGCGCTTTCGCGTCGATTCCAAGCGGGTTCGTCGAATACTCGCACCGCAGATTCGTCGGCTTGAGCGTCGACTGCGCCATTGCAAGCGTCGAGCAGGTCGCCGCTACGCTCGCTATCGCCACAATAAAGAACTTTGAAAATGTCATTATATTTCCCTAATGGTACAACGCCGCATCAGCGGCTTACGCGTTTCGCGCCTGCAATACAACAAGCGCGCCTCATCGCGATTATAATGAATACTCGCGTTGAATTCAAGTAGCAAGCCCTACTTTTGGCGCTCATATTCTGAGATACGTCTCCAACTCAGAATATGGTTGCGACAACAGATCGATTCAAGTCAAGTCGATAACGGCTTGAGTCTAATCAGCGCGCTGTTGGGCTGTTCCTTTCACGCGCAATTCCGTCTTTTGTTCCTTATGATAAACAACCGAGATCCAAATTCCATGACGTCTCGTACCCCGCGCCGTGAAACGTTCCATGTCGACGGAGCATTCGTTACCAAAGGAAACGCTCCTTACCAAAAGATTCGCGAGTTCGCTGGAAACGTAAATACTCCTCATAAATAGCAGTAACTAACAGCTCGTCAAGTAATAGAGAAAAAAGAATCGTCAACGCGATCGTATTCGTCTTACAAGCTCTCATTACCCCTGCAATAACGAATACGATCGCAATATGTGAAAACAACGCTAACGAAATTTGGCATTCGCGCTAGAAACGCTATTCCGCCTCAGGAAACAGCCGCTTGAGCGGCTCTTCAAAATCGCTGGGCTGTCGACCCGTCGCGAATACTTTGCCGTCGGGAGCAATTAACAAAACGGTGAACGAATTTGTTTGATCGATTCCATAATACGCGCGCATATCGACGAATTTACGACCGCCAAGTTCGGGATTCGACGCTGTGCGAAGATTAGAAATCATTTGAAAAGCGTACTCTGACGCGCGAGCGTTTTGACCGGGAACACGTTCGTCTCGATCAAGACAATAGAGAACAACTTCTAATCCAGCCGTATGATACTTGTCGTAAACCTCGCCAAGCCAATTAGGGGTCGGGTTATTGGGTATTATAAAGGCCAATAGCACGGCTTTACCGCGATAGTCGTCGAGCGTTATCTGATCGCCGTTTTCGCAAACGCCCTCCAAAACAGCGTTCTCGCCTACTATTTTGTCAAATCGTAGCGTTCCTTCGACACGGTCGGCAACCTCTTGAATCTCGGAACCGTCGTTTGAGCGTAGGATTGCAATCAAGCGCTCCACATAGCGCGTGTCGGCGCGACTGAGGCGCCGGGCAAGATTCATCGCGGCGTCAGCCGTATACTTCGGATCGTCCTTAACGGAGGCGGCGCACGTTTCGAGCGCGCGCTCAAACGCGGCGTCTGAACCGTCGCGCGACGCTACGAGAAGAAGCGCGTTAAAGTACGCTGAGTAACAGCGTTGGAGATAATCTAGCTTTAAACGGGAATCGTCGAACTCTTGAAACCGTCTGATAAGCTGGAGAATCTTCTCCGGCTCTTCGACTGCAAAATTCCGATTGCCGCGTTTCATCAGGGCTGTTCTGACAGATAAGAACGGCGCTGAAGCGGCGTTCGGTTCAAATTCGGTTCCATTAAGAAGCTCGCAATAACGCGCTGAAAGTTCTAACGTTTCGTCGAGACTCTTCGCAGGAGGTATAATCGTAAAAAGATGCGGAGGGGTCTTTAAGGCGAAGGCTGTTTCGCGCGCATTAGAAATCGCGTAAAGTTTCGCAAGAGACTGCGCGACGCTTTTAGCGGGTAACGGTTCTGAAGCGTCGCGCGATAATTCGTCTCGATATTCGGTAAGATCGAGTTCCGCGTCTGAACCAGCGGAGGGCGCTAGACCAGAACTTAAAATCTGCTGAACCGCGAGGCGACGCGCAGGCGAATCTGACCCGGCAAACTCGGCAACGAGCGCGAGATAAAGCTTCTTTGCGCGTTCAGCGTCGTAAAAGCCGAGATTACGGCTTGCTTGTATCGAGACGTTCGCGCAGACGTCGCTACGACGCGCGTCGGTTAGCACGCGCTCGGCGTATGCGTCGAACGCGTCGCCGCCGACCTGAGCGGCGGCGCGCAAGCGCAAACGATAATAACACGCGGCGAGTCGTTCCGCGCTCGACGTCGGAAATTCGTCGAGCGCAAGAGCCTGTTCCAACGCGCGTTCCGTCGCGTCGAGCGCATTCGCGCGCGCAAGCTGATTAACGAGCGAGTCGACGGAGGCGGAAGAAATCGGCGCAGTGAACGTCTGTGAAATTAATTCGTCGAAATTCGCGTTAGGTTCCGCGCAACGCGCCAACGGGAACGGCAGAATCGCGCAAAAGAGCGCGAGAAACGAAGAAGTCCAAAGTAAACGAGAGATCCTTTTCGACATGGCAATATTCCTCTTCTCTAATATATCATTCTCATACGGCTATGACTTGCGCTTCTCTATTTACCGTCGTTTGAGTTCGAAAGATTGTCGAGCTGCTGTTCAAGTCTCCAGACGCCGGTCGTGTTAAAGTCGTTCGTCGTATAAACGGCGGCTACTTTACGAGAAGGCGTTAGCAGAACGAAGAGCGGTTCTTTCACATTAAAAAAGTCGCCGAGAAGAGGATAATCCGTGTCGGCAAGATTATTGGAGTATTGCGCAAGACACTGAAACAACGTTGGATACGGCGCGTCGCGAAGTTGCGCGAGAAAACTGCCGCCGCTGTCGCCGCCAAAACGTTGGGCAAGCAACGCGTCTTGTCCAAAAGAAGTCGTTACGTAGCCGACAAATCCGAATTTACCCGACTGGAAATTCGCAAGTAGCCTCTCGTATTGAGTCGAACTGAGGATGGCAATAAGATTATTCGGTTGCGTCGCAAAGAGAATCAGAATCGGTTTACCGTCGAATTGACTCGCGTCGAACGCCTGAAGTTTGACGTCAAGTCCACGAAGATCGACTTGCTCGCCAAGACGCGCGACAGGAGACGGCGACGTTTCGGAAAGGCGTTTCGCTTGACGATGAATCGCGGCGTCGTCCGAATTGAGACCAGCGGCGCAAATAGCGGCGCGTAGCTCCTCTGCAAACTCGCGCGAACCGTTCGACAAGAAGTTCGCATTGCGCTCGTAGATCGGAAAGACGTCGACTCCATTCTCTACGCTCGCAACAAACGTCTGGATAATCTCGCGTCGACGCGCAGGAGTTCCTTGCTGCGCGCTCATGAGCGCCGTGTAGAGAACGCGATCCGTTATCAGCGCCAGACGTTGACGATCCAGAGAATCTTTATCACGAGAGAAGAGCCCGAGCTTCATGAGCTCTAACACGGCGTCGTAGTTCCCGTTGCCCAATATGGCGCTTTTATAGGTTTCGAGCTCTTTAGGATTAACGCCTTCGGGCGAGTCGACCGTCGCTAGTATGACATATCGCAAGACTTTCTCAATCGCATGATTACGTTGAGAAGCAAACTGTGCCGTTATCGCGGTTCCATCCGGCGTGCGACGCGGCGGGATCGCCATTATCTCCTTGTAACGATTCCGATAGTATTGCAGATCGCGACCTTCAGGAACTGCAAAAAGTTCCGCGTCTCTCTTCGCAGCGAGCGACTCCGGCTGAAGGAAACGTCGGCGCGCGCCGCTATACGCCGCCGAGTTCATCTTGAAATCTTTGTGCCCTTTGTAGGCGTCGGTTGCGTTCGCTATAAATTGCGGCGCTAAATGCGCGTTGTAGACCGCGATCAACTCGACAAGATTATACGCGCAATTCGCAACGCGCGGATTATCGGTTCGTACTATCTCAGAGAGCGCGTCGTTAAACGCCTCGTCGTCGTTCGCGAGCGCCGCGTCCTCCAGGCGCAGACCGTAATACGCCTCGTACATTTCTGTGAGCGCGTTGTCAGGGAGAAGCGAGGCGCCTTTCTCGGGATTTTCATGTTCGTGAATAAACTGAAGTAGCGCGTCGAGATCACGTTCGCGAACAAGCACGTTAAAGCGAGCAAAGGCGTCGACGCGCGCACGCTGGATTGCGGACTCGTAGTATGTGGTCGCCGTCTCGACGGCGCGGTCGATCTTCTCGATGAGTTGCGCCGCGCGACGCCGATACCAGCGCGAGTCGAGCGAGCGACGACAATCCAACAGCGCTTGAAGACGCAACTGATAGAACTCGGCGCTCTCATCGCTGGGAATCTCGAGGAAACCCTCGAACATACAGTACTGTTCCTCGGTAAAATCGAGCGTGGGATCGACAAGCGTCGGAATAGAGCCGCCGTGCGAAATTTGGTACAAAACCGTCGGAAGCTCGGATTCGTCCGCAAACGCGTACGGACGCAAACAACACAATAGACCAGCGAACGCGCTAACGAGCGCTAGGACGCGGGCGGAACGATTCAATAACGTCATAGTTCCTCCTCAAAAGTACGCGGAACAACAGCGGCGAGCTCGATCGCGCAGATTGAGCGTCCGCTACGGCACATTATAGAATCGACGCGCTCACAATCCGCCCCGACGCGAACGTCGGGACTTCCCGTGCGAATTACGAACAAGTCGCTTCTTGATTCGATCATAACAATTTGCGCCGACATTGCAACTGCTGAAGCGTAAAATGATCAATTTTGTCAAATTTAGCTCGGCGTTACGGCGCAAATAAGGGTGGACGCGCAAAACTATTTAACGTCGGGAAAGAGTTTTTTCAAATCGTTCTCAAGGTCGTTAGGGGTGGAACCGGAAGCAATAACAACGCCGGAAGCGTCTATAAGCACGGCAAGAGACATAGGGTTAGAACCGATACCGTAGTAGTCGGCCAAGTCAACGTACTTACGACCGCCAAGCTTGTGATTCACTTTCGTGCGCGCGCGTGATATTCGCCTAAATTGACTCGGACGGACTGAACGACTATTAAATGGTTGCGAACCTAAATCGCTTTGATACAATACGACAGCGAGACCCGACGGCATATACTTTTCGGCGAGAGGAAAACGGTCGTCGCGACTAACCGGTAGAGAATTGAGGCACAGTAGTATCGGTTTGCCGAGATAATCGTCTAACGTAATCTGCGCGCCGTCTTCGCACACGCCCTCCAACGCGGCGGGAAAACCGGCGCCCGCGAAAAAGCGATAGTAGCCCTCAACGCGAACGGCGACGTCGTTCGTTCGAGAGTCTGCGCTCGATTTTAATTTCTCTATAAAGCGCGCGTACCAACGTTCGTCGAGACGACGTAAGTTATTGCCCAATTCAAAGGCAAGTTCAAACGTGTTTTTCGTATCGGACTCGATCGTCGACACATATTCGTCGACTAGTTTTGCAAACGCCTCGTCTGTTCCCGCGCGCGACGCCTGGAGCCCCAATTCCACGAAGAAGTTACGGTATCTTGAAAAAGCGTTCTGATCGAAGATAAAGGGCGGTTCGTTCTCTTTCGCGTACTCGAGCGTCTCACGCATTCGATCACCGAGACGCTCGCCTGTAAACGTCCGGCTGTTCGCAACGGCATGATAGTATTGGCTACGGTCCAATTTGAGATCGAGCGGCAGCAGTTCGGAGTCGCGCAACGCTAAAATACAGGGAGCGCTAACTCGAGAATACTCGCTAAGAAAGCGTGGAGATTCCAATCTCACCGATGGTAACAGTCCACTGACACGATGAATAAGCGAAGTCGTACGCTGATAGGCGTTCCATAACGCCGTCAAGTCCGCCAACCGCCTTGCTGCCTCCGACTCAAGCTCGTTCGAATACGCATATTCGGACGCGTCGAAACGAGAATCGGACGCCGCGTCAACTTGGTAGCGCGGATCGCGCAAAACGCGATTCGAAGCGTTTCGACGCGCACTCTGATCGGAGGACGCCAACTCGCCGACAAGGTCAAGATAGAGCTTCTTCGCGCGTTCGGAATCGTAACCGCTGAGATTGCGACACGCTTGAAACGCAACGTTCGCGCACACGTCGCTACGGCGCGCGTCCGCAAGAACGCGAGTCGAGTACCGCTCGAACGAGTCGGTTCCACCGTCCCGCGCGCAGGAAACCAGAAGAAGGTTATAATAGCACGCGGCGAGTCGCTCAACGTTGACGGACGGGATTTCGTCGAGCGTGAGCGCAAGTTCAAGAGATTCTTCCGCGATCTCGACTGCTTCGGCGCGCGAAAGCTGATTTACGAACGCGTCAACTTCGTCTGGAAAAATTGGGGAGCTAAAAGTCTGCTTCTGCAGCGCCACCAAGTCGACCGACGGCTCGGCGGAATGGACGCGCGGCGCGCTCAACGCAACGAGCGCGATCAACAGCGTAGCGACGCTATTTCTAATAAACGATTGTCTTGTCATGAGATTACCCTAACTTTATATTCTGCTTTATCGTTTGATTTCGTTGCATACCGCGCCAAACTAACGTTCCGAACGTTGCGCCGCGAGATTGTCAAGATACTGATCCAATTGCCAAATGGATTCGCCATTTCGATCGTTAGTGGAATTATAAGCGACAAGAATCGTGCCGTCGGCGTCAAGGAGTAGATAGAGACGGTGTTTGAAGGATAATTCGTCGCCAAGCATTGGGTAATCAGCGCCATTTTCCGCATTGGAAACGCTAGAAAAGTACTCCGAAAGGATAGGATAAGAAGCGTTCTGCAACTCGGGTAGGCTCTTAATAAGGTCATACGGCGGTTTGGAATCGCGCTGAGAAGGAGGTAGCGTAGAACGCGGCTTGACCAAATATCCGACGAGCGTAACTTCGCCGCGATCGAATTTGGCGCCGAGCGGGGACGAGGAAAGAGAGCTAAACTGGTGCGACAAATCTTGCGCGTTCATACCAAAGACGAGCAAGATTGGTTTGCCCTCGCAAGACGTTATATCAAACGCCTTGTGATTAACGTCGACGCCGCGCAAATCGACCTTGCGTCCGATAAAGGAGTCGCCGGACGGTTCAGGTGTTTCAGACAGTCTGAGAGCGCTATAATATGGTTGGGGACGATTGGACTTTAAACCGGCGGCGCAAATAGCGGCGCGCAAGTCTTTTGCGAACGTCGAAGTTCTATAATTGACTTCGTGACCGAAGAAATTGGTGTAAACCTGGAAAACGACGTCTTGCTTTTCAGCCGCTTCTGCGAATTCATGAATAATCTCGCGACGACGACTGGAATTGACGTATTCGCCCTTTGCGATGAGGCGCGCAAAGTAAACCTCGCAAACATGGCGGAGCTTATTAAAATAGAGCATATGATCGTTAGGATTCAGAAAACCTAACTCTTGCAACTCAACGACGGCGGGATAGTCGCAACGTTCAAAGACAAGAGCCCGATAACGTTCAAGTAGGCTCGGGGAAATGCGTTCGTCCGAATCCTTCGATAGAAGAATAATGTGACGCAACGTTGTCGCAAGCGCCTGTTCGCGCAAGTCGCGAAAATCACTATCGTAAGACGCTTCAGGAGGCGCGTCCAAATAGGACTTCAGGAGTTGACGATAGAAATCGAGATCGCGATCCTCAGGCACGGTATACAGTTTCTTCATAGCCTTCACAGCAGGCGAATCGATCGCAATGAGCGGTGGTTCAGTCGAGCTATTACGGTTAGAGTTGAACCCGCGCTTCTGCGCGGTTCGTGCTTTCGCGTCGTCAAGAGCTTGCGCGAACGCCGACGCTTGATTGCAATCGTAAAGTGCGACGTATTCAACGAGATTTTGACTGATACTCGAAACGAGCGCGTTTTCAGACTCGACTAATTCTGAGACCACCGCCTTGAGCGCGTCGACGTCGCCGGCGCGACCGACCTCTTGAATCCGTAAACGGTAGTACGCTTCGTACATCTGAGAAAGAAGCGAGTTGGGAGCGGGCGACCACTTGGTCGGAGTCTTGCCGTAGTCGAGAACGTTGTAGGCGCGAACGTCGTGTTCATGAATAAGCGCGAGGAGCGCCTCGGCGTCCCCTGCGCGCACAAGAGAATTATAGCGTTCGAAAAGCGCCTGACGCTCTTGCGTGAGCGCGTCGACAAAGCGCGAATCCGCCGTTTCGAGCGCCGCGTCGATTCGTTCGACAAGTTGCGCCGCGCGCTGACGGTACCAGCGTTCGACCAATCCCGACCTACTTGCGCGGAGAACCTCGAGGCGCTTCTGATAGAATTCGGCGCTTTCGCCCTCGGGAATATCGAGGTAAGACTCTATCTGCTCGTATTGCTCGTCGGTAAATTCAAAGTCCGGGGCAGCGACGATACTCGTAATGCCGCCGTCTGGAACGGGAATATTGATGTGATCGTGAAGTTGACCATGAAAATCAAGCTTGCCAGAATCTTGCGCGACGGCGCGCAAAAAACCGACGCATAAAGCAAAAGCGAACGCCAGAGCGCAAAAGAGCGCTCGACGTCGCCGTAGGCAAGAAGGCGAAATGGACATAGTTAATCCTCCGGGTATGTAAGCGTCAGAGTTGTTAAAAATCCAGCGGCGCGTTGCCGAGCGCATCGCTGGTCATACTCGAGAATCGACGCGCCCACAATCCGCCCCAACGCGTGCGCTGGGACTTCCCCGCGAATCGCAAACCAGTCGCTTCAGAATCCATTGTAGCGACCAGCCCGCCTGAAGCAATAATGCGCGCAAAGAATATCGTATTCGCGAAGCCGAACGAGTTAGCGAAAACTAACATCGTAAAAATGCGTTGCGCCAAGAAATAACTAAACCGGGCTAGACGCGAGGAGACGCGCGTCTTCGCCCGGTTTAGAGAGCGCAAGAAAGAACCGTTTTAGCCCCGGCGTTCGCGTCGCCGACGTCAAAAACGCGTTAAACGAACCTGTTGTTTTCGTCAACGAGCTCTATTCTACACCAGGTCGTAAAAAGATCAAGCGGTTTTGTTAGAAAAAACTAACTTTCCTCAGGAGAATCATTCCTTGCCTCGTAATTTACCGTGTAAAAAATTTTTGCGCATACTTGTTGAAGCGAGCGAGCAAGAGAATAGAATCTACGTAGGAGGACGGAAATAGACATTCGTTCAACGGCGCGCCTCCAGCGAACAGGCTTTCAATTTTTGCGCCTCGTCGATTCGTTTTCGACGGGATCGAGCGCGGCGATGGAGGGGATATTGCAGTCTTTCAAATTTAAAAATCCGGAGCGAGTGAAATCACTTTGTATCTTCGTCGGCATAGCGGCAAAGGCGGCGGACGCAAACAAAACTTGGGGACGAGTAGGAAAGCTATACTGGCTGGGCGTCAAGTATAGGCGTCGCGCGAAAGAGTACCAGAAGCTTCTTACGCGCGCGTACGACGCGCGAAGTCGTTCGTAGCTTAATCGCCTGCGCGTCAGACTGCGTAACGTGTCGTAATGCGTCTAAATTCCCCATTCTATCAAAAGACTGTTTTATCTCGTAAAATAATTTTTTATTACGTGAAAAAGACAATCTGTCATACTATATGATTGACCGGGACGATTCCTGGAGATATATTGGAACGCAACCGTACCAGTCCCCCGACGGGAGAGCCGACGTTTATCGCGCACGCGCGGCTCGCGTCTCCATTTCACCATCCAACCATAGGAGCAGTATGTCATGGTATTACGCAATCTCATATCAAGCGCGCGGGCATTTGCGCTCGTCGCTCTCGTCGGCGCGTTCGTAAGCGCGTCCAGTCAAGCGTTTGGACAGGGCTTTCTGATCATTCCAAGCGCGCCGCGCCCCTTGCCGCGTCCGCGCGTCGTCGTCGTTCCGGAACGACCGGCGCCAATTCCGTATCGAATTGAAGAAGAAATGATCGAAGCGACGATCAACGGCTCCGTCGCAAAAGTAAGCCTCTCGCAGAAATTCAAAAACGAAGGCTCTTCCACTATTGAGGCGTCCTTCGTCTTTCCATTGCCGTACGACGGCGCCGTCAACGCTATGACGCTACTCGTCGACGGAAAGGAACTCGAAGGAAAGTTGCTCGACGCGAAAGAAGCGCGTTCACAGTATCAAGAGATCGTTCGCAAGGCGCGCGATCCCGCTCTACTAGAATGGATAGGAACCGGGATGTATCAGACGAGCGTCTTCCCGATCCCAGCGGGCGAGTCGCGAGTCGTTTCTATCGAATACGAGCAGATCCTTCGCTCGCGCGACGGACTCACTGAATTCTTCTTCCCGATGCGCGCCGCCAAATACACGACGAAGCCGATCGATAAAGTCGAGTTCGCGCTAACGATCGTAGGCGACACGGAAGTGAAAAACGTCTATTCTCCGACCTACGATATTACAACGGAACACGTCGGTAAGAACGTCGTTAAGGTTGCCGCTAAACTAACGAACCAAACCCCGTCGAGCGATTTTAGACTATTCTTCGATCAAAATACCGACGATCTGTCCGCTAAGATCCAGAGCTATCGTCCAAACGACTCGGAAGACGGCTACTTCATGCTGCTCGCTTCCCCCAAGATCCTTGCGGACGAGACCGAGCCGTTGCCGAAAACCATCGTTTTTACGCTCGACGTCTCGGGCAGTATGTCGGGTCAGAAAATCAAGCAGGCGCGCGAGTCGTTGGAGTTTGTCTTGAAGCGTCTGCGCGCGGGGGACAAGTTCAATATTATTCTCTTTAACGGCAACGTCCAAAGCTATTCCGACGAGCTTGTCGTCGTTTCTGAAGAAACACGCGCAAACGCTCTTGCTTACGTAGCGGCGACGCGCGCGAGCGGCTCGACTAATATAGGCGACGCGCTCATTCGTTCTTTCGAAGCGCTCGGTCAAGCGGACGATTCTAACCCGAAATATCTCTTCTTCCTAAGCGACGGCGAGCCCGTCTCCGGCGAAACAAACGAAATGAAGCTGGCGCAGATCGCGCGCGAGAAGAACACGAATAAGGCGCGTTTCTTCACCTTCGGGGTCGGCTACGACGTCAATTCGCGACTACTCGATCGTTTCGTCTCGGACGGTCGCGGAATCGGCGAGTACGTCAAAGAAGAGGAATCGATCGAGAGCCATGTCGCGTCCCTCTATTCGCGTGTGGAAGAGCCTGTCTTTACGAACGTAACCTTTGAGTTTTCGCTTAAGGACGACGCTAGTAAGAAATACATAACGAACCTGGTCTATCCTAGCGGCGACGTCGACGTTTTCGCGGGCGAACAGCTTGCGCTTGTCGGTCGTTACAGCGCGTCTGGAACCGTGCTCGTAACGGCGCGCGGCAAAGTCGGCGCGAAGGACGTCGAATTTAAGTACGAAGGCGCTTTCGAGTCGAAGAGCGCCGACTCCTCCTACGCATACGTCGAACGAATTTGGGCAAATCGACGTATTGGCGAAATCATCGACGAGCTTGACCTGAAAGGCGAGAACAAAGAACTAATAGACGAATTAGTCGCGCTTGCGAAGAAGCACGGCGTGGTAACGCCGTACACGTCCTTCCTCGCGGACGATAGCGTTAATTTGAACGCGGCGAGCAACTCGGGAGTCGCAATGGACAATTTCCGTGCGCTTGCGAGCAATACGTCGGGTATGTCTGGCTTTGGTCAGCGTAGCATGAAGCAGGCGTTTAGGAACGCGCGTAACCTTTCCGCAAGCGCAGACTCTGCGGCGGCGGAATCGTACGGCATGGCAATGTCGGCGGCTCCTGCGCCGAGCGCTAGGGGATCTATCGCTTTATCGGCTCCTCCTGCTACGGGTAATTCTATGCGGAGAAGCGCCGATATGGGCGGCGGTATGGCGCGCTCTTCCGGCGCTGTGATGGGTGGTATGGGCGTTTCTGGTTTCGCACCGCTCGCGCTCAATAGCGGGTCGCAAGAGTCTAGCGAGCCGAGGAATCAGATTCGCAACGTCGCCGGTAAAACGTTCTACTTTAAGAAAGATCGCTGGATCGACGAATCGATTACGGAGGATATGGAGAAGAATCAAAAGCCGATCGTCGTCAAGCAATTTAGCGACGAGTATTTCAGCCTAATCGATCAAAACGCGTCGGAAATTTCTCAGTACTTGGTCTTCAGCGAACCGATCGCGCTCAACCTATCAGGGCAAATCTACTATATTGACCCTTCGGACGCAGAATAACGAGACTTACCTACGGGTAAATTACTAAGGGAGCGCGCGCGTAGAATGTTACGCGCGCGCTTTCTTTATAAAAAAAGCGCTAGGAAAAGCGCCTACTTTGACGCGATCGATTGAAAAATACTTGACGCGAGCGCGCGCCTCAATTAAAATAGAGTGAGCGCGAGCACGCTAGAGGACTCGAACCAGAACCGAAAGGACAACCGAAATGCCAACTCGTATAATTATCGCGGATTCGCAACCGGTAGTTCGCGCGGGACTCTTCGCGTTCTTTCAGAATACGGACGTCCAGATCGTAGACGACGCGCAGAGCTGCTCGGAATTGCTCGAGAAGACGCTCGCGGCCTCGCCAGACCTTATAATGACCGACGCCGCGTTTCCGGACGGTTCGCCGTTCGACGTGATCGTGGAGTTAAGGAATCGCGGCTATCGAGGGCGAGCGCTTGTGCTAGCCAACGACGCGCGACAGTTCGAGCTTGCCGCAGCGCGAGCTTCCGGCGTCGACTCGTACCTCTTGAAGAGGACGACGCGCTCGGAACTGTTGACGTACGTCCGCGCGTTGGCAACCGCTCCGCCACATTCGAGCGTATACGCGGGCGAGCTCAATCGCGTGTCGGCGTTAATGACGCGTCAGCGAGTCGAGCCATTGAGTCCGCTCACGATCCGCGAGTCGCAGGTATTGCGGCACATAGCGCTCGGTCTGAGCAATAAGGAGATCGCCCAGTCAATGAAACTGAGCGTTGACTCCGTCAAGGAGCACGTTCAAAATATAATGCGCAAGCTTGAGGTTAAAAACCGCACGCAAGCGGCCGTTTTAGGAATACGCGAGAAGCTCATACCCTAACGGCGAACAGTCAAGAGACCCTAAACTTGCCGACGGCGCGAGCCGGTCGGGCTAACATTTAAATAGAGGAGCATATTATGTCCGCTTCCAAAGTCCACACAATGGTGCGCTATGAAGGCGAAGCCGCCGTTGTCGATTGTCTCGATGAGAAACTCAACGAAGAGCTCACGATCCAATCGTGGGGTGAAGAGCTCACGAATACGGTTCAGAATATCGGCGGTTACCAACGCGTCATTTTGAACTTCCAGAACGTGAAGTTCATGTCGAGTTCGGCGTTGCGCGTACTGATCACGCTGAACCAGACGGCGCGTAGTCGCAAGTTGGCGCTCTTCCTATGCTGCATTAATCCGAACATCATGGAAGTCTTCAAGATTACAAAGCTCGACTCGCTATTCAAGATTCGCGCGACCGAATCGGAAGCCGTACACTCTAAGCTCTAACGACGTTGCGTCTCGGCGCAAGCGCTTGTCTCTTGCATTACCGAGACCCCCAAGCCCATCAGGCGATATCACAATGTTCAGATACAAGATCCAACCGATATTCTTGTTCGGAGTTCCGAGCGACGCAAACGGCGGCGAACTTAACGAGTCGCCAAGGCTTTGGCGCGCACAGACTGCGTTTCCAAGCGTTTCGGGACAGGAGGAACCGCTTGTCGAGTCGATACTCCACGAACTGGAGTCGCGCGGCTGGGCGCCGAGCGATCTCTTTCAGGTGCAGCTCGCGCTCGAGGAGGGAGTTGCCAACGCGATCGAGCACGGTAATAAGCGCGATCCGGACAAACTGGTGCGGATCGAAGTCGAACTCGACGACTCGAAAATACTCGTTAAAATACAGGACGAGGGGGAAGGCTTTCCACATTGGGCGTTGCCGGATCCGACCGACGAGAGCAATCTCGACAAACCGAGTGGACGCGGCGTTTATCTCATACGCAATCTCATGACCAAAGTGTGGTTCAATGAGAAAGGCAGTTGCATCTATATGGAGAAGAATCCCTCGCCTTCCGAAACGTGGTGCGCAACCGAGATTGGAGACGATTCGGACGCGTGCGCAGGGAAGTAGACCAGCTCGAAGCGCCAGAGCGTACGCTCGTCTTTGATTGGATATAAGGGGAGCGCCGAGATTCAAGTGATCTCGGCGCTCCCCTACTCTTTGATATTACCGTCGTCCGACGCGCGCTAGATATTACAGATCGACGTCGAGTAAGCCGTACAGGATAGCAAACGCGTCCTCGCGCTCCGTCTCTTGCGCGGCGTACACAAACGACGCGCGCGCGCTAACTTTACCGATTGGTTGCGGACCGGCGACGCTAACGACGTCCTCGGCAAGCGCGTCGAGCGCGCCGTCAAACTCGTCTTCGTCGACTGCGGAACTTGCAAAGTATTCGTCCAGGAGCGCGGCGCTAGAAGACGAAGTAGAAGGCTCAACCGCATAGATCGAATCAAGACCGTTCGTCGCGCTACTACCAAGCGCCTGGGCGAGGAACGAAAAATCGTTCATATTGATCGCGCCGTTCTGGTCGTAATCGAAAATGCGGTACTTCGGAGTCGTTACAGAGGAAACGTTAGACCCGATGTGCGGAATCATGAACGTCATATCGTTCGCGTTAAGGACGCCGTTGTCGTCGATATCGAAGATATACGGATACAGCTTCAGCGTTGTCGGCGCCGTAACGCTCTCGACGAGCGAACCGTTCACCGACTGCGACGACGTCGTTGCAGAAAGTCCGGCGTTCAACGCTTTTAGCGCTCCGTCCTCGGGAATCGGAACGCCAACGCCGCCGACAGGCTCGAACTTAATACGTCCGACGAGCGTCCATCCAGCGGAATCCGAGGTGCCAGAACCGGTCGCCACGACTGTAACCGCGCCGTTTTCGACAACGTTTGAGACGGAAAAACCCGACGCCGCCGTAACGCTCGTCGCATTGAAGTACGAAGCGTTATAATTCAAGACGGCGTTCACGCTCGTTACCGCAGCGCCGTTCGCATTCGCCCAAATGTCAACGTAATAGTTCGACCATTCGTCAATCCACGTGCGTTGAGTCGATTGAGCCGACGACATACTTGAACCGGCGACCGAGGAACCGGATTGGCAAATGAAACGAACCTCGCCAGACGCGCTTGAAGAATCGCCGTTCAAGAGAACGCCGACAGACTTGCCTTGAGCCCAAGCGTAATCGTAAGAGATATTGCCAGAATCGACGCGCGCGAGCGTGAACCCGAACGAGGCGCTGGGATCCATTGAAATCGTCTTGTTCACGGCGGAATCGAAAACGCCGGAACCGCCGTTGCCCATAAGCGCGCTCAACGCGACGGCGCCGTTCGTACCCTGACGGACGAAAGTCAAATCGCTGTAGCCGTCGCTATTGAGGTCGTACGATCGCAAACCGTCGACCGTAATCGCGCCGCTAATCGCTACCTTGCCAGTCGGCTTCGAACCCAACCCGGTAGACTCCGCGCGAAGATAGTACACAACGTTCGCATAATTGGAGCCGGAAGAGGAATTCAACGCCGCAACGTCGCCGAGACCGTCCCCGTTGAAGTCGCCGATCGCGACTGAAACAGGATTCGTCGAAGTACTATCGAACGCCGTTGTAATGGTTGACGCTGAGAGCGCGGAACCGGTGTTGCGGAGAACCGTTATCGTATTCTGTGTCGCGCTCGCGAGAACAAGATCGTCGTAACCAGAGCCGTAAATCGAACCGACGGCAAGCGACGACCCAACGACAGAAGACGCCGTATAGCTACGCGTTGTTGTGAAAGCGGACGTCGTGGAGTTCGGCGCCAACATGAGAGTGGCGACCGTAGTTGACGCCGTCGAGCTTGAGCGCGAATACGTTACCGCTATTTCGTCGACCGACGTTTGACTAAACTTACCGACCGCGACGTCGACGAGCGCGCTACCGAAAGACTGCGACGCGCGCGCTATAAAGGAGCCGTCCGTCAACTGCTGGAAGACCTGCAAGCTGGACCCGACCGTCGCTTGATATTGAACCGCCACGTCGGTGAGACCGTCGCCGTTGAAATCGCCAAAGACCGCCTTCTTAACTGGTTGCGCAAAGTGATAACGACTCGTCGGGTCGCCTACGACCCCGGCGCTCGAGACTGGCGCCGTATAAATATAATTCGCGCCGACCAACAACGCTTCTGTCGATTGGTCGTTATTGATATCGCCAACATGAATCGAGACATACTCGGGAGACGTCACGACAAGCGCGTCTTCCGTAAATGTATATCCGTAGGTACTCGACGCGTCCCCTAGGTAGAAGAGATAGGAACTACCGTTCGCAACGAATAACTCGGGATCGGAGTCGCCCCCGATATTGCCGATCGCCGCCGACGTCGAGGAGAGAAACTTCATACTGTCGCAAGGAATCCACTGTCCGAGCGTCGAAGCGTCGACGTCGCCCGTCGGCTTCGTCGCGTTGATCGTAATAAGACCGCTAGACGAGCCGCCCTGCATAGCGCCGATTACAATAAAACCGTTCTGCTCAACGACCCAGTCGAAAGTAATCGTCGACCCATACGAGCCGAGATCGTACTCATACTTCGAGACGGTCGAACCAACTTCAGCGAGAACAAGGTTATTGGAACCGGTCTGATCGTTGAGCATGAGATAATTCGTTCCGTCGATCGTCGTCGAACCCATAAGCTTCTCGCTAATCGCGCTAACGACCGTCGATTTCGTTCCGAAAGAAGAAGAGCCGTATCCGGAATACACCAGCGTCTTGTTAAAAGATTGACCCGACGTAGTGAGCGTGTCGACCTGGAGCGCAAGCGAATCGCCTAGCATAGCGGCGGAAACGCGCGTTACAAGGAAGACTTGGGCGTTCTGACTGTTAAGCTTGGAAACGTCAAGCGTCGCTTCATTCGACTTAACGAGCGTCGACGACGTCGCGTTCCATTTATACGTTGTCGCTTTGATAGAATCGCCGGAACTAGAAATCGAGACGACGATCAAGGAATTGTCTTTAACGACGACCGAGTCGAAGCCGGCTCTCATACCGCTCAACGAATCAAGCGTCTGAGAGCTCTTCAAGGTGAAATCGCCGCTAGTCGCGCTATTGCCGTAAACGCTGACAGATTTCGAGCCGAAATTGAACGCGACAAGCTCGTTGCGACCGTCCCCGGTGAGATCGACGAGCTCACAAGCGTTCACGTCCTTCGTGAGCTCGACCGAATACAGCGCGTCGCTCGACGCCTCATAGGTCGAAACGCGTTCCGCGCCGAAACCGCTCCAATCGACGTTGAGCATTTCGCGACTCTCCAACGACTCTAACAGGAGGCGACGCGACCGCGACGAAACGCCGTGAGACTTACGGACGAGAAAACGTTGAAAAAAATGGTCTTTCATCATTACACCTTACGTCTATGCAGGGGACTTCCGCAAGCGAACAGGTCGCCGCCCATAATTTGCGCGTAATTTGCGCACTTATCGCGCCACACGCGCTGAGCTACATTATAGCCTATTCCGCCAAAAAAGGAAAGTTCAAATAATCTTTATTTCAAAGTTTCGTACGAAATCATACCCTTAAGCGCCAACCTAGCGCGACGCTGACGCCATGGCGCCGCGTCCAAAAATCACATCGAAACGCTGCGCCGCTAAAAAAAGCGCGACCGTGAAACGACCGCGCCGATTGTAAAAGAGCGCCAAGGGCGCGCGTTATTCGTCTTCCTCAGAGGAGTCGGACTCTTCCTCCTCGACCTCGTCGTCTTCTTCGTACTCCTCGTACTCGTCGGAGTCGTACTCTTCTTCGTACTCCTCGTCGACGTCCTCGTCCGCTTCTTCCTCAGAATCTTCGTCGTCGAGTTCCGACTCGTCGTCCTCCAACTCGTCGTCGTAATCGGCGGCGCCGCCTACTTCAACCTCGGGCGAATCAAAGTAATCGAGGAACGCGCCCTGACCGTCGGAAGCGTTTGACTCAAGCTTATCCTGGTCGGAAAAGACTTTCGTCCATTCGTCGTAGTCGAGAGAATCGGCGTTTTCGAAGGTCGACTCGTCCACGGGCACATAATCGACGCCGTCTATCTGAGTTGGACGCGCCAATGCGTCGCGCGTTTCCTCGAATTCGTCGCGCGTCGCCATATAGTTCGGGGCAACGTCGAAATTAGAGCGCATTGAACTTGCCGCGCTCAGGGTCGCGCTCGTTTCAGAGAGAGTCTTAAGACTCGCAGAACGACCGTCGAGCCAAATAGATTTGGTCGCGCCGACGTAAACCGCCTCGTCGTCGCGTCGCTCACGTGAACGCGAAGACGAAAGCGAGGAATCGACGTCGAACTCTGGCGCGTTTGCGCCAAGAGTCGTTTCCGCGTTCGGCTCGTTGTGGATAAAGAGCTCGGTTCGCGTCGTCTCCGGCGCCGGCACATACGCGCGATACGCGCCGCGACCGCCGTAACCGTCGCGAAGCCAGTAATTATCGGGGATGACGTCGATTTCAACGGACGCGCGTTTACCGTTGAGGTCGCTCGGATCCGCTAGTCTGAGATTGAGTTTAGAGGAATCGTCCGGCTCAACGGCGACGGCGACGGAATCGGAGGTCGCGTAGTTATAATTTGCGGCGCGCGCGTCCTCGTGATCGCGTGCAAACCTGTATCCAAGCGGCGCGTCGAGCGTCGCGCCTTCGAACGCGTCAAGCGGAAAGCGTATTTTATCGAAGTCGGTCCCGTCGACGGCAAGCGCGCCTCGCTGCGTCGCCGTCGCAAGGGTTGGCTTTTCGTTAAAGTTCGGACCCAACTCGACCGGATTGACGACGTTGATCGACAGCTCCGCTTCCCCGGTCGCGAGACGCTTTTTGAGCGGCGCAAGCACTCGGAAGCGACGACGCTTCGGATCGTTTGAGGTCGGCAGCACACAGACGGGCACGCCCATACGCAGGAAGAGTCGACAAATATGCTCGTGGCACGTAAACAGGAAGATTTGACGTCCGCTCTTCGCAAAATCGTAGAGGAGTTTCGCGGCGGCGGCGGCGCGTTTATAGTCGAAATTAACGAGCACGTCGTCCCAGATGAGCGGCATCTGGACGCCGTGTTTCTCGAACGAAACGACGAGCGCGAGACGAATCGCAATAAAGAGCAATTCGCGCGTGCCGCGCGAGAGCGCCGCGACGTCGAGCGTTTCGCCGTTCGAC
Source organism: uncultured Planctomycetota bacterium (assembly GCA_900318195.1). Classification (GTDB taxonomy): domain Bacteria; phylum Planctomycetota; class Planctomycetia; order Pirellulales; family Thermoguttaceae; genus RUG369. Next base: position 15,560 of record ONJR01000188.1, on the reverse strand, counting down.
GCGTCGACAAAGAGCGCGTCCTCGCCCAACGGCGTCCAGATATTGACGTAAAGACCGTTCGTAAGGCGCTTCAAATATCGGGACGCTTCCCTTAGCGTCTCAGGCTGGCGTTCTTTCTCGTACGCGCGACGGATATCCTCCATCATTTGCCCGGCGACCGCGCGGCTCTGCCACAGATCGGCGACCCGCGCGAGACGCAAATCGCACGCGACCGCGTCGAAACGCGCGCGATCGCTACCTTTCTTCGTCGCGAGCGCGTCCGCTTGCTGACCAAGGCGTCCGGAAAGTTCAAGTTTACCCTTGAGTTCCGCGTTCAACGCGTCCAGGCGCGCTTCCAAATTTGATATCGTCGTCGGAAGATCCGCGCGCGTGTCGGCGTCGACGAGAAGCTGACCGATTTCGTCTTCCGGGCAGAACCCTCCGATCGACGCGTCCAGACGTTGCTGGATCGCGGCGAGCTCGGCGACGCGCTGAAGATAGAGTTCGCGACGTTCGACGGCGGCGACCAATTGCTCGCGCTTGCGGACGCCGTAGCCGCTGAGGAAACGGCGCGCGTCGCGCGTCTGACGACGCAACGTCGCAAGATAGCGACGGCACGTCTTCTTAATGTCGTTCATTTCAAAGAGAAGATCCGCGCGTTCTTTCAGCACGCTCGCGTGCGCGCTAAGGAGATCGCGCAACTTCGGCGTAACATAGAAGGGCGAACGATCGGCAAACTCTACTTTCGGCAATAGCGCGATCGCCGACTCAAAACGGTCGAGAATACCCTGCCTCTCGCGACCAAGATACTCGATTTCAGCGCAAATTGCGGAAATCTGCGAGCGCAGATCGTCGGCAATTTCAACGCGCGCGAAGAGCTCGCGAACTTGCGAAGGCTTAAGAGTTGTCGGCAGATACGCGGCGCGCAGCCACGCTCGCCATCTCTTGTGCGCTTTCTTAACGCCAAGTTCCGCCTGAGCGACCGCGTCTTCCTTCGCGCGGCACAGTTTCGTAACTTCGCGCCATTGCGCTTCGACCGGCGCAAGACTCTCAAAGAACGCGAGATCCGTCTTCGCCTTTTGCAACCGCGATTCAAAGGTCGCGTTCGGCTGACCCGTCGGCGCCGGGTATTTCTCGTCGAGCGTCTGCGACTCGTGTCGCGCTTGTTCCATTTGCTTTGTAAGAAGCCCAAGTCGACGCTGATTGTCCTCCAACTTCATTCGATTGCGCTTCTCGACGCTCGTCTTATAGAAAATGCAACCGATCATCGCAAGGAGACCGAGGAGACCGGCGACTAAATCAACGCGTTGCGAAAAGAGCGCGAGCCCAAAGAGGAGACCGCCAACGACAACGCCTGCGCCGAGCGCGAACAGCGGGGCGCCAACAATCGCCTGATTCGCAACTAGCGCCTGATTCTGACGCTCAAGCTCCTTACGGTAAGTCGCCATTTCGTCGACGCGTTTCTCGATCTCAATACGACGCCGCATCGCGGAGAGCAACGCGCCCGTTCGCTCGATCGCTTCCGTGAGATTCTTCTGACCGTGCGACGTCAATCCCTGTTCGAGTTTCGCAACGAGCGTCTCCAGACGCTGACGAGCTTGCGCGAGCTCGTCTCGACGCTTTTGTAGACGCTGACGACTGCGTTTAATGCGGCGCGCTGGCTCTTTGAAGTCCTCGATCTCCTTGAAGGCGGCGCCGAGTTCTTCGAGCTTGTTCGGCAGTTTCACATTCGCGCCGTCTGGATCGACGGCGCCGCCTTTGAGTTTCTCGCTCTCAAGTTGAGACGTAACAATCGAGGCGTTAATCGCGTCGAGCGCTGATTGAGTAAGAATAAGTTTGCCATTCCTGGCGCTACGTACGCGCTGTTCCTCCTCTGCGAGTTTTGAATTGAGCTCGGCAAGCTCGTCGCGAAGTTGCGCGACCTTCTTATCGATTTCAGTTAAACGCGGCAGATCTTCTTCGAGAATAGAGACGCGCGGCGCAAGTTCGTCGATCGCAGGATCGACCTCAATCGCGTCCCGTTCGTCACGTTTCGCGCGATACGCCGCTTTCAGCTCCTTAATTTTCGCGCTCGTTTCTGCGCATCGCGCTAGCGCGGCGTCGCACTCGCCGATCGAGGAGCGCGGAACGTCGGGAACCTCGCCCATCGCTTCGAGCGTCGCGCGCGCTGCGTCCCGTTCGTCCCAAATCGGCGCCGTTTGCAACGCCAACTCGCGCGCGCGTTTCTGATAGATCGCCTTGTCAATACGTTCCTGAAGATTCTGAGTCGCTTCCAAAACGGCGCGACGTTCTTCGAGCAATCTAGCGTACTCGCGCAAATCGACCGCCGCTTCTCCCGCCGCTGCGCGCGCCTTATCGCGTTCTTTAACGAGCGAAGATAGGATCGACGGTCCGCCTTTAACGTCGAGCAAATCGTTACGCTCGGCTACAATCTGCTGGAAGACTTGGACAAACGCGCCGCGATCGACCCCAACGCTCAACCGATAAAGCATCTGAGCCGCTTCCGTCTCGTTGAGCATACCGAGACGTTGCAACTCGTCAAGACCGATCGCAAAGACGCCGTTATACGTCGATTCGTCCAAATTACACGTAAGAGACTTGGCAAAATAGTCGCCGACACGCGCGCCGTCCGGACCTGTAACGACGAGAGACTCCGCTATCTTACGACCAGGCAAGGAATAAAAACGACCGCTCCAGTTAGGAATACCGTCCGTCGCGACAAAACCTGCGTTGCGTTCCAGCGCAGTCTGATAACCGACGTCGCGACGAATGTAACGCCGTTCAAGACGATGCTCGCCAAAATCGGACGAAACCGTCGCAACGCCGCCAATCCACGCGCGACTACGATCGCGCGCGACGCTGCGCGCTTCGACGGACTCAACCGTAGGCTCCTCGCGACCGCGTTTGCCGGCTTCCAAAAAGCGGCGAATATCCTCGGGAGCAGAAGAATCGACCGGATTCGCTAGCGACGACGCGAAACTAGCGCGACGAGGATCCGACGCGTCAACGCGACCGCCGCGCCGTTCGCGTCGGCGACGACCGTCGAGCGCCATCTGGATATAACGCGCGCGATCTTCATCGCCGCCGCCGTAAAGGCACGTGCGAATGAACTGCATCAGCGTCGTCTTACCTGCTTCGTTAGGTCCAAAGAAAACATTGAGCCCGCGCGACAATTTCGGGAGATTTAAATTCTCCCAAACGCCAAAACGCTCAATTCTGAGAGACGTTATTTTCACGAGCCTATCTCCTTTCCGTCAAGATTCTTCTGCATATTGCGCAGTTCGGCGGCGACGACGCGATTCTTCTTCGTCAGCCCCTTGGCTACCGCGCCTTCGAGTAACGCGACCGGCGAATCGTTCTCCGCGAGCAGATCCGCGCCGAGCGCCGCAGCTTCCAGCAGCGCCTCGCGACGTTGGTTCTCTTTATCCGGCGTGCGAAGACTAACCGACCCGCTTGATTCGTCGTCGCGCGCGTTCAAATCGAAGGTCGTTAAATCGTAGAGCGTCGACGTCTCCGGCGCGTACTGTTTCGCGTCGAGCGCCGCAAGGCGGGTCGTCAGCTCGCCTAAATCAGCGGCGTCGCCTTCGGTCGCGCGACGCGTCGCTATTTCGGACTTCAGACGCTCGCGCTCGCCCCATTCGCGCATTTCCTCGGGCATGAATTGTTCGATATCGATCCGTTCTTTGGGGTTCTCGCGGTAATAGCGCACCATTCTAAGGTAGTCGCCAAGAATCGTTTGGCGCTCGTACATTTCTTCCGGCATATTGTCGGCAAGAACGGGCTCGAAGTCGACGACGTATACGATCGGGTAACTCTTCGTGAAATCGGTGCGCAGGTCGCGTATGATCGTCTGGGTCGTCGCGCCGTAGCGTAGCGCCGGTAGAACCGCCTGATCGGCTTCGATTCGGAAGGAGACGAGACGAATGTCGCCCTCTGTCGAACGTCCGGCGAACGCGGCGTCTTCGCGCTCCTTCTCTTGAATCGCCTTAACTCGCGAGCGCGCTTCTGCAAGCGCTTCCTCCTCCGTTTCGTCCTCGCGAATCACGAGCGTTTCCGTCGACCAGCGTAGCGGAGACGTGCGCAACAGAGTCGCCGTCGTACGTCCTGACTCGCCGACCTCGACCAAGGTCGCGCCGAAGTCGCCCGGCTCGGAGAAGTTGCGGGCAAGCGTCGAACCGGCGTAAACGGCAAGACTGGGATTGCGCGAGACCGTTTCGCGCAAACGTGCGCCGCCGAGCGCCCAGTAGCGCACGCCGACGTCCTTAAGAGCTTCGGTCGGCAAACGACCGTTGAACGCGCCGATCGTATAAAGATCGTCGGCGCCTTCAACGGGATCGACCGCGCCGCGCGGAGCGACCGCCGATTTACCCCAACTCGTGCCAAGGATGCGCGCAAGCGTCGAACCGTCGCGGTTATAAAAGACCTCTTCGATCGTACCGACCGGGAAAATATGCACATTCTCCGGAAAACGAAACGCGGAAGGGATCGCGTCCGGCGAATCGCTACGACCGGAAGCCCAGTATATCGGAATGCGTTCGGCCTCCAAGCGCGCGAACTGTTCGATCAAAAAGAGAAGACCGCGCGGTCCGGTATCGCGCGGCGAAAGGAGATCGCCCGTGAGAACAACGAAATCGACCTTTTCTTTCAACGCCGCAGTAAAAACGCGTTCCGCCGCTACGCGCGGCGCGTCCAAAATCGCGTCGCCCAAACGATCCGGCGATTCCATGAGTCCGTCGACCGGCGCCTCCAAGCGAAAGTCGGACGCGTGTATAAATCGAAACCCTTGCGACGTCATTTGTCACCCTTTTGTCAACCAGTTGTCAATTTGATTCGGTCGCGCGCACTAACGCACGACGCACCGCGCCTAAAAAGGCGAGTTTCATTTTAATAGAAATCGTGGAAAATTGCGACCGTCGTCGCGCGAATTTGAGAAAAATTTTACCTTTATCCGCTAACAGAAAAGTTTTTAGCGTTTAATCAGATTATAGACGTTGCGTGCAATGAGACAATAAACGCGAAAACAACGCGCGCATCAACTGTGCCGAAAGAATCAAAAAGCCCGGCGACGCTACGGCGCGTCGTCGGGCTAGCGCTCGCGTAAGCGCGCGAGACTATTTCATTTCTTTGAGAACGTCGGGAAGTTCGTCAAGATTGGAAATATTCGAACGAACGACAGTTCCGTCTTTATCTAGCAGAATGACCCAGGGAGCCGTCATGACGCCGAGCGAGACGGCGGGAGCGCCGCTTAGACCGGCGGGATCGCAGACGTTTTTCCACGGAAGACCGCGCGTGATCTGCTGGAAGTACGCCGTCGCTTGGTCAGGATCGGGCGCCGAATCGACGTTGATTCCGACGACGTTGACCTGGTTCGCAAGTTGCTTGACAACGTCGACGCTCGAGGAATCCCAGCTTCCCCAGAAGAAGACAATCGTCGGCTTACCTGTGAGCGCGTTGAGATCGACCGCGCCGCCGCCCAAATACTGCATTGCGGGTAGATTCAACTTCCCGCCTTCGGACTTCAAACGAGCGAGCGCGCCTCTTGCGCGTTGTCCGACTTCGGACGCGTCGCCAGTTTGCGCCGCCTGTTGATAGTACTTCGCGGCAGCGTCGTTATCGAGCATATACTCTTGGTCGAGCGCTAGCGTCATAGCGGCTTCCGCTCCCGCCGTCGTATTGGGAAATTCCTCGACGAGCGCCGCGAGATCTTCCGCGTACTTCTCCTGCGCCTTCGTGAGCTCCGCTGGTTTCGGTTGCGGTTGCGCCTGCGAGACAAGCAGCCAATCGGCGGTTATCTGACGCTGACGCAAACGCGCCTTAACTTCAGGGCTAGCGTCGCTGAGCGTTTCAGAAAGTTCGGCGAGCTTCTTCGCGCCGCCGGGATAGACCCCGGATTGAACCCCGCTAAAGATCACGTCGACAGCTTGAGAAAGCATATTGTCGCGCTCTTGCGGATTAGACTCGGAGATATTGAGTAGAAGCTGAACCGTCTGCTCGCACAGCGCGGGATATTCTTGGGGCGACGCAGCCTCAAGTTTATGGTACGCTTCAGAAAGCGCGGCGCCAAGCTCGCCTATTTCTGACGTCGAACCGGTTGCGGCGGTAGAATCGCCGCTCGTCGGAATTAGCACGGAAGACGCGGCAACCGCTCCCGTCGCGGAACCAAACGGTTCGCCGACTGGCAGACCAACTATCTTCCACGTCGTGCCGACACGAACTATATCGCCTATAAAGTACTCCTGACTCCGCGCCTCTTCGCCTTGACCCGTCATAACGACGACCGCCGCATTATAATAGACGTCGAGATCTTCCTTACTTACCGCGCCTCCCGGAACGGTCGCAGGAACGCCTGCGTTGAGCGCTCCCCAAACGGCGTCCTCCGGGATCTGCAACGTTTGCGCAAGTTTCGCGAACTCGGCGGCGGTTACGCCCTTAACCTGTTTCTCAATTTCTGCGCCGACCGCTCCGGTCAAGCCGAGACTTTCGAGCTCTTTCGCCGAAAGCGCCACTCGCTGATAACGAGGAAAATCGTTCGTTCTCAGAGCCGCAATCGCTTCCTGCGTCGCCTCCTGGGCGGAGATTACCGTCCACGACTCGATCGTCTTTTTATCGGAGCCAATCACGCCGCGACGCGTGCCGCCAGTGTTGAACCAGCGAGCCTCTTTGTTAACGACGTCGCGAAAGACCTCAATACCGTTCTTGTAGAACCGAATTTGCTCGACCGTCGCGCGTTGACCGGGTCTAGCGGGCGGCGCCGCCCAGACGCGTAGAAGCGTCGAGCCGTCCGGTTTATAAAGCGCAACGCCCTTATAACCGGCCTCTTCAAAAGGCTTAACCACACATTTCGACGTTTCGTCCTCGGAAGGATAATCCACGTCAACCTTCTGGCTAGGCGCTTGCTTTAGAATCGTTTCCGCTTTTTGCGCGTATGCGTACGGCGTCGCAAGCCAAACGGCGAGCAGAACGGCGGCGCCTGTCCGCGCCGAACACAGACGCTCCAGAAGCGTTCTCTTCGAGAGCATAATCAAAACTCCTTTGTATATAACGTCTTGGAATTGACCTAATTTTCAACGTCAACGGCGGAGTCTGACGCGTAAACTGCGTTTCGACCCCGCTTCAGGCTCAGTATAGACTATTACGGCGGCGCGCGTCAAGCTCAGTTACGCGCTCATACATTAAAAAACGGCGAATCACTCGAGAGCGTTCGCCGTGTCAAGCTAAGGTCAAGTAGAGAAGTTGCGGAGCGCGTAAGAGGACGCGCGAGAACTATCGAAGTTGCGTCGCGCTATTGACCGCGCGAGTTGAACCGAACGTTTTACCGGAAACGCTGGAGCTTTGCTCTGGAACGACCGCGACAATTCGGACGTTGTCTTTATTTTGGAGCGATTGAACTTGGTTGGGACGCGCGAGAACGGGAGCCGCCGACGGCGCGGTTACGGCGCGCGCTATTTGCGGCGCGGGAGTCGGCATAGGACTCGTCGGCATGGGGCGTTCATAACTCACAGGACGAACCGCGTTAGGGGAAACGACGGGCGCAAGGAGTTGCGCGAACATATTCGTGCGACCATACTGCGGCGCAGGGCGCGGAGCCATATTAGAGCTCATACGAGTCGGAGAGGAATCATACGCCTCGGAATCGTAGTATTCCACGTTCTGACCGTACGCGCCGGTCGCTACTCCCTGGTATCCGAGCGTAGAAGGGTACGCTCCGCCGCCGCACGGCGCGCAGGAACCGGCGCCATACTCGCACTGATCGTTGCAACCGCCTCGGTAATCGCCGCAAATCGTGCAAGGATCGCATTTTGTCTTAGGAGGACGTGGCGCGCACCCGCAATCGGGATACGTGCCCTCGGTGAATGCGCACGCTAGCCAATGGAAAGGCGCAACAACGGCGCGAGCCGCTCCGTCGAGAGTCGAGAAGAGACCGCCTGCATAGCATGGATCACATCCAGGATAGCAGTTCGGCGCGCAGACGGGTCCGCAACTTGGTTCGCAGGTCGGCGCGCAAGAAGGCATGGGAGCCGCGCAAGTTGGAGCGCAGGCGTCGACAGGCGGAACGTCGCACGCAGGCGCGCACGCGCCGTATTGCGCAAACGCGCTCGTCGCGCACGCTATCGTCAAGAGCGTCGAAGCCATGGAAACGGCAAACTTAGTAAACTTTTTCATTTTGACCTCGCTATGGTAAAAGCGTCCTCAAAGTAAATCTTCCGACGTTAATTTCTCAGTTCGCGCGGCAAATCTCGTGCCTTGCGCGTGATCGCGGGGCGTCCGGCGCCCCTTACAGACTTATATATCGACGATCGCGCACGGCAAATTTAGAAAAAGCGAAATAATTAAGATAAATGTTTTCTTTGGTTTTACCAGACTATATTATTTATTTTACCTATTTTATCTCTTTAACAAACCTATTTCACAACATAGGCGGCGACGTCGTCCAGATAGACGGTTCCGATACCAGAAAATGCGAATCGGATACGCATAAGACCATTGTTCGACGCGCGACGGTAGAAAGCGAAGTGTTTCCAATCGGTCGCGCGTTTAAACCGGAGCGCAAGCGTCTGACCGCCCTGGTCGTCGTAGATTTCTACGCCGTCGACGGAACTTTGGAGATCCTCGGGTATTTTAATCCACCCTTGGATACAAACAAGAGATCCAATCTCGACATTGAAAGCGTTCTCGACGTATATTACCGGCGATTCGACTTCTTCTGGAAGATAGTCGACCGTCGCGACGGGCGTAACAGTCGCCTTGATTCCAGCGGCGCCAGATTTCGCAGCGTCCGCCGAAAAGAACACCTCGCCCATCGTTATGCTAGACGGTTCGCTAAAGATCGACCAACCTTGCGAATACCACGTTTGCGAGTTCTCCATATCGCCGCCCGCGATGAGATTAGGTCCCGTCGTTTTAATTACGCCCGACATGAGTTTCTCATAGAGTTCCAAATACGCTGGCATATCGTAGAACGAGGTCGAAAGCGGCGTAACGGGACGCGCTATTTCAGCCTTCGTCGCTTCCTGCCAGAACTTACGTTCCGTATTGCGTATTTCGCGAGTCGCGCGTTCAGCTACGAGGTAGGCTTGCGAAGGATCGCGCCGACGCAAGCAAAGTTCGGCTTCGTCAATGAGCGCAGCGCAACGCGAAACGACGTCGGCGAGCGCCGGCGACCGCGGCGCAGATTTAGGAAACGCGCCGTGTTCTTCGACGTACTGGAGACCATAGACCGTCTCCTCGTAAAGATCAAGACGTTTGCGCGCCAAATTAATCGCCAGCTTGGCCATACGCGACCCGTACGCAGGCGCGCGCTCGGATATCTTCTGCGCAAAAACCTCAGACTGCGTGAAGAAGAGCGTCGAATTCATCGAACCTTCCTCAAGCGTAAAGTTGCAACCGCCCGCCGTGCGTTTCGACAAGATCTTACGCAGCGCGCCAGGCGTTAGAAGTTCGGGAGAATATCCCTCGCGCACGGGGACTATGCCCGACCAATTGTTCACTGCGTCCTGACCCATAATATACTGGTTGTTCGACGCTGTCGAGATAGGCGCGACAAGAATAGCGCGCTTGATTCTCGACACGACCGCGCTCAATTCACGCGCGGACGTCTCCAGAGGGGTCGAGTCGGGATTACCGAACGCAAACCAGGGCGCGATAAGTTGCAGTTCGAGATTGATCGCTTCTAGCGCTGCGGCGCGATATTGCGTTTTATGATCGCTATTAGTGAGCGACGTGAGCGATCGGAAGAGCAGACCTCGGCACTTTGCGCGCATCGAGAGCCGTACCGCCTGACGCATCTGTTCATAGGAGACAAGCGCCGGCGATTCGTCGACGAGACTGAAAAACTGGCGTTGGCTCGTCGAGTTCGGTTCCGGCTGCGTCTGGATTGTATTCCAGAAGACGGCGCGCGATTCTGTTGCGAGATTCTGGTATTTTACGAGCCACTCGCCATAGTCGTTGAAATCAAGGGAGGACAAGATCGGCGCGCGGTTGAGTAGAATCGCGCTTAAGCGCGAATCGGAGGAATATTCGTTTATACCGGTAATCGGCGAACCGATTGTCGGGCGGCGATGAGGATCGAGTTGCCGTAACTTCGTAACGCGTTCCTGGAGCGCAGCGACTTCGTTGCGTCGGAAATCACCGTTCAAGAACCACAGTAAGACGCAATCGTATACTGATTCGACAGGTAGTCCGCCGAAATCGAGATTACTCATTTGCGCCTGTGGAGGCGTCTGACGTACATAGGACGCGTTTGCGGCTATGGCGTCGAGTTCCGCTTGCGTAACTAGTTCAGCGCCGCTCGGGGGCGGCGCAATTAACCAAATTCCAACCTTATTGGCGTCATAAATCATTCTTGCCGTCGGAGCAAAGTGAAGCCATACGGCGTTAAAGCCCAGCTGCTTGAGAAACTCAAGGGGTTCCCCCTGATATTCGATCGCGCGAATCGTAAAGACTTCGTTCCGAGAGGTCTTTAGCAGTCCGCCAGAAAATTGCGCGTCCGCGACGAGACGATCGTCCTTTTTAATAAAAGTTTCGGTAATAGCGTCCTCGGGAGACTCGAGCGTGCCGCTTCCGACGACAAGTTCGTCTTGAGGGCGATTGAGCGCGACCTGTAGCGGTTCGCTCGCCGAGGCGGGCGGTTGCGCGCTCGCTATCTGGTCGAAATTTGCAACGGCGACGCGCCCCTGCTCGCCCAGAAAGCTCGCCTGTCCTACTCCAGCCGGGGACGCTTGCATAGCGAGCGCGGATTGCGCGTTCGTCGCGTCGAGCATTTTGGCGCGGCGCGGCGCAAGCTCGGTTAAGCCGGCGAGATACTCTGCGGGATCTGGTTTCAGAATAGCGTAGGATTCCGCAAAGGACGGCGTTCGAGTCGTGAGCGAGTCAGATTGCGCGGAACTTGGCGAGCGTTGCGCGACGTCCTTTGAGAATTCAAGCCGAATCTTATTATTTTCGGCGACCTTCTTCTCGTCGAGTCCAAACGGTTCGCGACCGTACGAATCGGAATCTTCTATATTCGATTGCGCGAAGATCGGCGTATTGGAAAGTTTAAGACGCGCGCTGAGAAGATTAATCGGCTCGAACGTCGCGCCTCGCTCCCACGCGCGCAACGACGAAAGCTCAGGTTGCAAACGCTCGCGAATTTCGAGATCGTCGATCCACAGAGAATAGGAGCCTGAACGCGCCTCGGATACGAGTACGATTTGTCGTACGTACGCTCCCTCAACGTTGACCGGCAAGCGATGTTCGCCGCGCAGCGCTTGAGCCGTCTTCTCGAGCGTAGCCGCTAAACCTTCGGGAAAACCGAGGCGTTGCCACTCGCCGGGCTTCTGATACGAGGTTCCCGGAACGAGCGCAGTGAGAGGACGACCGGAGTCGGGGCGCAACGTCTTAGGAAAGACCACAAGCGCGGCAATAGAGACGCCAGGACGATTGGAGAGCGCCCAAAGCGACGGCGCCGTCTCGTTAAAGACGCTAGGATAATCAACATAATGGGCAAAAACAACGACGCCCTGCTCGACCGCCTCGTAGACTATAAGTTCCGACGCGCGACCAGAATGCGCTACGTCGGCGACTCGCTTGTGTTCCGTTATCTTTGTCTGACCGTCTTGGTACGCGTAACGCCAGCTGACCCCGTGCGATTCAAAATCTTCGCGCCAGCTCGCTTCGCGTTCGCCGCCGTCCAGACCGCGAGAATCCAACAAATATCCGTCGAATCCGGACGGCTTATCGGAATCTTGCTCAGCGCGCGCGGCAACAAGACACGCGAGACACGCGACGAACGTCAGTATTCTTAAGCGATACATATGCGAGGATCCTTCCAAACGCGTCTTCAACCCCATACGAACGACGAGCGCCGCTCGCAACGACGGCGGAAGTATACACGTTTTCGGGCGCGCGGACAATAGACGTTTCTGCAGCCGAGCGTCAAGAAAAGGCAACGGACGAACGCGCGTGAACGCGTTCGTCCGTTGAGGAGGTCGCGCCTAGACTGGCTAGGCGCCGTTATGAAATTAGGAGTCGACGGTTAGTTCGAGGTCGTCTTCGAGGCGTTTAGACCTGTCGCGAATTCTTCTTCCTCTTCCTGGATGATGATGCGCGGCGTAACGGTCATGAGCATACTCGTCGTTTCGCGACCAATCGAGCTATTGGAGAAGAGGCGTTTGATGTACGGGATCTTGCTGAGGATCGGAACGCCGCCTTCGTTACGACCTTCGGAGAGACGCTTAATACCGCCGAGTAGCGCCGTGCCGCCGTCCGGAACGTTGACCGTCGTATAGACGGAGAACTGGGACGTAATCGGCTGTTGGATCGTCGTGCCTTGGTGCACGACTTCTGCGCCGGTGTTCGTTGTGCGCTCGTCCGTGATGCTCTCCAACAGACTGCTACCCTTGCTCGCCGTCGTACTGTTCGTCGAGACGGAGTCGGTGCCTTCAAACTTGAAGGTGCGGTCGTTGTCGACGATACGCGAGAAGAACGGGACGACTGTCATTCTGACGTATTTGCGATCCGGCGACGCGGTCGCTTGTACGGTCATGAACTGACCTTCGTTGATGACCGTGATGACAGGCTGTTGCGAGACCGCGAAGTCGCCCACGACCGGGATAACCGTACTGACGTACGGGACGCTCGTGAAGTCTTGAATCGTCGCCATTTGACCGTTGAACATGGTAACCTTAGGCGCTTGCAGAACGTTGGTGCGCGAGTCGGATTCCGCCGCGCTGACAAAGAAATAGGATTCGATGTCGGACAGGATCGCGAACCCGAGTTGCGCGCCGACGGACGGGTCGTAGTTGCCGAATTGCGGCACGGCGAGTCCGTAGCTGTTCTGCGAGAAGTTAATATTAAGGTTGTCCGTAAACGGCTTGCCCGTCATGTCGCCGTTCGTAATACCGTAGACGCCGGCGGTCGTCGGCGTGAGCGTGTCGTAGTCGGAGTCGACAGACGCGTCGCGTTCGTTCTGAGCGCGGAAGGACAGGTTCATATTGACGCCGATCTTCTCGAAGTACTCGTCGCTGATCGTAATGAAGCGAACCTCGACCGCAACTTGCAGGTCGTTGAGCGCGCGTAGCTTTTCGAGAAGTTCGCGAATCTCTTCGTGGTTCTCTTCCGTCTGACGAATCGCGAGCGTGTTATTGAGCGAGAAGAATTGGGGTTCGCCGTAGGCTTCCCAGTTCTCAGGGTCGACGACCGCCGTGATGAGATCGATCAGCTCGGAGGGGTCGTTCATTCCGCCGCCTTGACCAGTCGAGATCGGAGCGTTGGCGCCGCTCGATTGAATCTGCGCCGTGATATTGGGCGAGAGCAACGTCGAGTTGGAGCCGATAACGTTCGAGTTGAGTCCGGCGATCGTGCTCGCGGAACCGTTGACGCTGCGATTAACCGCTTGTTGGAAGGCGCGCGTATAGCTCGCTTCCATGGAGAGCGGCGCGACAACGTTGTTGAAGTTTGGCACGCCAATGACGAGGTCGGCGACCGGGTAATATTTCACGACGCTCTTGCCGGAACGCCTGTTAGCGCCGGTAATCGTTAGTACTTCGTCTTCCACAATGTAGGAGAGATTGTACGGCGCCAAGACGTGCTTCAGGTAGTTCTTCAGCGTGATATTATTGAAGTTCGTCGCGAGATTCAGGTCGGAGGTGATTCCGAGTTCGCCGAGCGCGGCCTCGTCAACCATGATGTTGATATCGGCGCTCTTGCGGATGAAGTCGACGACAACGTCAAGCGGAGTCGGCTGATCGAAAGGCAACGAGATTTGCATATCGAGTTTGCGCAGAATCTCCATATCGGCTTCGGAGCGTCCGGCGCCAGGCGAAATGCTTGTTCGGCTCTTAGCGCGATCCCAGATACGAGCGTCGTACACGAGCGGGTTCGCGTCGTCGACTTTGGAGTACGCGGCGTCTTCGACGTCGTTGAACGCTTTGAGCACGCGTTCGTTCTTGTTCTCCTTGAGTCGTTCGTTGAACGCAACTTGCCCGGCGTAGGTCGCCTTTTGTATCATTTGAATCGCAACGACGTCGTTGTGCGAGTAGTCGCGGCATTTCTTAGCGAGAATGAGCGCCTCTTCGTACTGACCTTCTTCGAGGAGATCGTTGAACTTCTCCGTATCCTCCTTGAGTCGGTTCTGAATATTGAGTCGATTCTCACGCTTCTCGCGGATGTAGTCTTCGACCGCGCGGTTCTGCGTTTCGTTCGCAATGCGCGCGCCGTTCTGATCGATGAAGCGTTCTGTGTCGTTGATTGCCATATCGATCGAGTACGAGAAGTGCGCCTTCATCGAGGCGTCGAGTTGCGACGCTTCCACTTCGCTACGCAGTTGCTTGAGATCTTCGAGCGCTTCCTTCGGTTGAGTCTCGCGCGCCTGCTGCTGCTTGACTATGAAGGAGCTGATATCCGCCTGAATCGCTTCAGGCGACTGAGTCAGGTCAATTCCCGTCTTGGAAGCGACGACGTCGGGCATACTCGCCAGAGGATTATTCAGCTTTGCGATCGCGTCGTTAATATGACGCAGAGTTGCCTGATCGAGTTCGGCGGAGTAGCGCAATGCGTCGCGGTAGTTAGCGAGCGCGACGTCCTTATTACCTTTCGCCGCCGCTTCGTCCGCTTCTTGGACATAGAGGAATCCTGCGCTTTCACCTTGCGAGACGCCGGGCACGGTCGCCTGCACCTGACGTACGCCGACGCGCGAGCGCGCTACGTCGCGAAGCAACGTCTCGGGCGAATCGCCGCCGGCAAAAGCGCTCTCGGGCACGCCTAGCGCTTGCATTTCACGCGCCATAGCTTCTGCGCGTTCCACTTGTCCGTTAGCGGCGAGCGCGCGCGCCTCGCGCAGTTGCGCCTGGATCGCGCCGACTTGTCGTTTCGTTGCCTCGGAGAGACCGACGAGCGGGATCGAGTTGGCGACGGGCGCTTGATTGGCGAGTCGCGCGTCGGAGATACGAGTAGCGATTCCTTGCGGGTCTAGCTTACGATTGACGGTCTCGACGTCGTATGTAACGTTGAGCGCAGTCGCTTCGTTAACGAGCGCTTGCGCGGAGTCCAGATCGCCGCACCGCAGTAGCGCGTCGGCTTGCAGTAGGTAGTTCTTAGCGAGTTCGCGTCTGACCGATTCGGTCATTCCTTGTGAAGCGGCGACTTCGCTAATCTGTTTGTATTGCTGAATGAGCGGCAAGACGTACTCGGGCTTGTCGCTTGAACGCTGATAGGTCGCGTTGAGCGCTTGCGCTTCTGCGACGTATTTCGACGCTGACACGACGTCGCGGCTCATGAGCGAGCGACGCGCTTTGAGTAGTAGTTCCTGGCTACGACCGAGGCTCGAATTGTCCGCAGCGGTAGCGACGGCGGCGGGCGTTGTTGCGTCCGTCGGCGCGGTTTGCGCGTGTACGTTTGGAGCGCCGAGCGAAAAAGCCGCAGAGCTTAACCCCAACGCGATCGCCAACAAACCTTTCTGAATCTTCTTGGTTGGTTCCAACACGATACTCCTTTCGAGACTCGTAGATTTACGCTTTGTGTTACGAGTGGCGCCAATAGTCATCCCTGACCTCCCAGATTCTCCGGAAGAATAAACCAGTTAAAAAAATCGTCTTTCGACGTCG
>ONJR01000187.1 GCA_900318195.1 uncultured Planctomycetota bacterium | reverse complement strand
TAAAAGAACCAAGAAAGGAATGGAAGAGATGAGCGCTACGATCGAAAGACTCCTTGAAATAAGAGGGAATAAGGAAAGAGAAGAAGGAAGAAAAGAGGGAAAAGAAGAAGGAAGAGAATCTGAGCGCGTTCGAACAATTAGCGTGCTACTGAACTACAATTCGCCAGAGTCGTTGTTAAACGACCCGCAATTTACACCTCTTGGCTACACTCAGGCGGAAATTGACGCCGCTATGACGTTCAGTCGATAGAAAATGTCAGACAGAACCGGGATTACACCTATGGTAAGTTAGTAGTGCAAAACAAATGACCACGACGTGTGAACTGTAATCGACTTGCAATTATATCAAGGAGCAGATGTAAGTAAAGTAACGTCCAATTCCAAATACGTCGACGAAGATCTTTTTGTTCGTTTCGAATTCTATGACTACGGTCATGCCTTGGAAATACTGCATGAATCATTTACGGTAGAATGGCGTGAAATACAATAAAGTCTGCGTCGACAGATATTAACGATAAACGACATTGTTTCGCCTGGAGGCAATGAAAGTTCCATACCGAAAAAATTCGACGACGTGTTGTACCCCAAAGGATGGCGTGAGATCCGTATCTCGGGCGATCTGCTCGTCAAAAAATACCCGCGACAAGGAGCGCTACGACGTGGAAATTTTGCTGACGAACCTTATGAAACCGAGAGGTTATCGAAAAGTACATTGACGGACATAATATTGACTTCATAAAAAATCGCGTTGCTTTCGACCTGGAATGGAACAGTAAAGATCAGATCTTCGACCGTGATCTTTTGGCAATGAGAACCTATTTCGATTGCGCGCTGTTGATTGTGGCGTGATCGTAACACGCTCAGAAGAACTCAATGAAGTCTTCAGAGAACTACAGGTCATGGCAAAGTACGACGCGAGCATAACCTAGATGGGAAAGCTCATTCCTAGACTAGATAGTAGGTGAAATGGCGGTTGCCCTATTTTAGCGATCGGTATTAAGAAAGGATCGTTGAAAGCAATGGATAACTTAAAACAAACAATTGAATCCCTTGTAAAGTTTACCAATGGCAAAAAGTATAACACAATCTACGCAGATCCGCCGTGGCGTTTTCAGAATCGTACAGGTAAAGTAGCGCCTGAGCACAAAAGATTAACACGCTATGAAACAATGACGCTTGACGACATTAAAGAGTTGCCTATTAGTAAAATAGCCGACGCCAAATGTCATTTATATCTCTGGATTCCCAACGCGCTTCTACCAGACTGACTGGCTGTCATGGACGCATGGGGCTTCGATTATAAAGGAAACCTTGTTTGGGAGAAAATCCGAAAAGACTGACGACCAGACGGACGGGGGGTTGGTTTTTACTTTAGGAACGTAACAGAACTTCTTCTATTCGGTATTAAAAAGAATAGCGCGCCAAACAGGACGCTTGCGCCTGCTCGATCACAAGTTAATCTTCTCGGAGCAGAAAAAAGAGAACATAGCCGTAAACCGGACGAATTTATTCCACTTATCGAAGCATGCTCACAACCAGCGCGAATCGAACTCTTTGCACGAGGCGATCGACCCGGATGGGATATGTGGGGCAATCAGGCTAACGACGAGTATGAGCCCACTTGGAACACCTACAAGAATCATACCACAACGTCCAATAGAAACACGGAAACCCAGTCGCGTTCCTTGCTATCGTTACTAAATTAATGCGCTATACCTTATTGTAAAATTAAATCCAAGCGTTGAGACTTGCGTGAACCTCTAAACGTCTCTAGCTCGACGGATCAAAAAGGGTATAATGACGACATAACCTACGGTAGTCTTTTCGATTCTCGATGACATTCTTGTAAACTCAACGTTCATACGCTGTTCCTCAACAATGCAATATATCTGAAGAAAAAGCAAATTAAAAAAGACAGGCGTTTTCTGAATGGGAAAAAGAAGATCAAAGGTACAAGGGCGTTCATTAGACCTACGCCAAAACTATCTGGCTGTACTGTTTCATCATGGCTCGCTTACCCGTGTAAATATTCACAATCAGTAACGCCGCACAAGCCGTGAAAGTCAGTATAAACGTCAAATCATAATAATTCCAATCGAAACGTACCAAGGCGTTCCGCTAATGCCTTGACTGAGCCATTGGTCAATCTTGGACAACACCGTCGGAGCGCCTCGACTTGAATAAGAATGCGACGGATCAAAGCGCCTTCTTTCTGCGCGTCGTCCTTACGCGAAGTCTAAAGGCGCTTGTCCTGAAAATGCAAAAGAGAAAAGGCGGCTAGCGACGTTCCGACGCGTTCGCTGTCCTTTTTCTTGCGTAGACCTTCAAAGACTCCCCGCCGGCTTTCGTGGCAAGCGCCTTTAAATGCTCGAACGTAGTACGTTTGTCGAGGAGTCGCGCGCTACCGTCCCCCATCACAACTAAATAACCGTCGCGCTCCTCGGGGCAATTTTGAAGCTGTTTGTAAAATTCATCGACTGTAATGCACGCGCGCGTCTCGTTGGGATCAGACAATTCTACAAAGATAATCGTATTCCCCAGTCCGTCGACAACCTCTTCTATCTTTGTACGGCGTCCAGGCGTCCTCACGAAAATTCCCGCGTCGTCAACCAGCATTGCGCACCCCGAGATCTTATGATTGGGAGTATAATTGCTCTCCGAATTATTGAGCCGCACGGCGTTCATCCACACCCTTCCATCCGTCATATACGCTGCAGGAAAAACCTTTTCTGACGAATACGTCTTTGGTACGGCATGGTACGCCAACTCTCTTAAAACGCTTCTGATTGCTCGCTCTGACTCGGACCATTCCTGTATCTTGGGGGTACGTTGGTCTGGACGTATGGTAATGTTATCATACAGATAGAGACTGACATTATACATATCGCTCCCGCTCTTGGTCGTAAGAGCTCGCAGATTGTCTCGCGATATATATTTAGGAAGAGTGGTAATCATTCCGTCCCCAAAAACTACATGATAGCCTCGCTTCTCCTCCGGGCAACTCTGAAACTGTTCGTAAAGTTCGTCAAAGGTTATGCACGCGCGATCGTCTGTCGGATCCGGTAATTCCACAAACATAATCGTACCAGAATTTGCTTCATATAACGCAGTTGATCGACCAGGTTCCGTCGTGAAAATTCCCTCGTCGTCGACCAGCATAGCGCAACCTGATATTGGCTTTTCGTTCGGCAGGAATTTACAAAACGCCTCTGAATCACGCCAGACCTCCCCTTCTGAATTATATGCAGGCGGATATCTCCAATAACAGTCTGTATAATCGAACGTCGCAAGAAAGAGATTTTGTAATTTATTCACGACAATGCGGTCGTTAGCGTCGGCTTCCTCTGTCGTCTGCAAATTACTCACAGGCGTGAACGCTGTCATATTGTCGTTCCCCGCTCGAGTCGTCGTCGATTTTAGACGCGCGAGCGATATTCGTTTAGAAAGCGTCTCCACACGACCGTCTCCCATGGCGACTAAATAGCCCGACTTATCCAATGGACAATTCTGAAGCTGCTCGTAGAACTCGTCAAAAGTTACGCACGCACGCTCGTCCGTTGGATCTGCTAACTCAACAAACATTATCGTATTCGCAAGTCCGTCAGAGATTTCCGCCAGTGTCAATGATTTGCCTGGTTCTGGTAAAAAAATTCCCTCGTCGTCGACTAGCATGGCGCAACCGCGAATCTCCGCGTCTTTTGTAAGGTACGTCGCCAAGGTTTTAGATTCCTTCCAGGTTGTTCCGTCCGACTCGTATGCGCAGGGAAGCGTGCAAATCTCTGCCAAGCGCTCATGACACGCTTGAGCGAGCGCGCGCAGTTTCAAAGAAGCGTTCGGCTCTTGGCGCTCTGTAGAGCGCTCGACGACGGCGTGCGACTGTTCCTGAGAAAGACTTGGTTCATTCGACGATTCATCCGGCTTTTTCAACGTCGTCGCTGTTATTGTCTTCAACTCCTTAAGCGAGATCGACTTATCGATCATACTTATATCGCCGTCTACCATTGCGCCGTAATAGCCGCGTTTTTTTCGGGACAATTTTGAAGTTGACGGTAAAATTCCTCAACGGTAATATAAGCGCGTTCATCTAACGGATCCGCTAGCTCGACAAGAAAAAGCGGATTTCTAGAATCGATTGTCGTTTCCGAAAGACTGTGTTTCTGATCGGGAATGTTCGTAAAAACGCCATTATCTGAAATCAATATCGCGCACCCTGGAACAATTCGGCGCACTTGGTTCAAATACCGAGTCAGCGCCCCTGTTTCCGAAATCGTCTTGCCTCTTTTATCGTACGCGGCAGGGAAAGAACCGTTGGCTTCATGATATTTATGAAAAGCCAGAGCTAGGTTGTTAAGCTTTATCTCCGAACGTTGCGAAGCCAACTCGCCTATCTTAACAAGGTTGCGGTACGCCTTCAATAACGCCGTACGGTTCGCCAAAAAGAAGGGTTCGTTCAGTGTGAAAAAAACCGTCGAGCCAGACTGGTCGATTTCTATAAGATCAGCGCAACTAGCGAACGCTTCGCGCGAGAGATTCGCAATAATCTCGAATCCGTCTCGATTTGCCAGGTCGTCCAAAATCGCGCTCACGCTGTCTTTAACGAACCCGATCTCCTCCGCCTCAACGAATCGCCGCCATTCGTTCGCGTCTTCTTCCGAGTTCGCGCCCATTGCCATGCGTAACTCGCGACGCGTAAGATCGAAGCTACACGCGCTGTATTTTATACGTTTCGGCGTTTCGACGTCCTTCTCTTGCATACGATCGATAAGCTCGTCTATTTTCCCCTGAACCGCGTTGCGATCGTCAAGTTCTTTCAATTTGAGCGCGTTTACAAGCTTTGTCGTCACAGGTTGAACAAGATTCCGCCAAAATTTTCCATCAGCAGACGGTAAAATGACGCACGAAGCCCACGACTCGTCGGCGTCGACCGACTGGAACGCCTCTTCGAAGACAGGTCGTTCGACGATCTTGCCGCTGGCTAGACAGAGCTCCTCGAACAAATCCGACGTACACGGAGTTTCATCCTTCATCGGCAAAGGCGCGCAAATCATACCGTTACGCTCGAAAATAGAGAGCGCTATCGGTACAGCGTTATATTTTGCTCGAAGTTCCTCGACAGAAATATAACCGGAGGGAAACGCGGCATAGACGAAAGTTTTTTGTGAACCGTCCTTGCTCTCATTCGTTACAAGATAGACGTTTTTAACGCCGCTCTCCTTGATCGGTTTGAGTTCCATCCAGACAATGCCAGCCATGAGCGTAACGCCCATGGCTGGCAACTTCGGGTCGCTTTCGATCTCAAAGTATTCCCAAACGTCCTTAACCAGACTTTCGATCGCCGCCCCTATTTCTTCTTCGTTGAATTTGTCGAGATTGATACGCGTTATGCTCTTGGTGTTCTCCTGAATAAGAGGCGCGTATTCCTGAGCGCACGACGTAGAGACGACGCCAACCAGGATTGACAAAAATAAGCATATGACAACTGGTAATTTCATAGAACTCTCTCCTCTCAATGCGTCGACCACAACGAGCGCCGCGCAAGCTAATTATACGACTCTCACGCGGCAGTACTCGACTATTTGACGCCGCTGCAACACTAAACAATCAAACGCAATATTTGCAAAGCGTCCGCCGACCAAAAGACGCGCGATCCTTTTACTACTTACAACGAGGTTTTCGCAATGTTAACCGGGACACGTTTTTCGGCTGTACGTCGCTAACCGGACGCGTTGTCTCGACCGCACAATTGCAATCCATGCGCGGCGCATTCCGTCCAGGGTCGCATGACCGCATACGCCGCGCGTAACGGGAGCGCCCTTAATTCAAGCTCTTAATCGCCGGGTAGCCGTTCCACTCCTCCATACCAGATTTACTCACGAGTTTTCGTAGCTCTTCGAGCGTGATCGTCTTCAAGAGCATATAGAAACCGCCGTCCGCCATGGAGCATCGATACCCTTTGACGTCGGACGGACAGTTTTGAAGCTGTTCATAAAATTCTTCCAGCGTTATGCACGCTCTCATATCCTCCGGATCCGCCAGTTCGACAAACAAGATAGTATTCGACGTCCCATCCCTAATATCACTGAGTTTCGTCCCTTTGTCTGGCGTCGGAACGAATATTCCAGACTCGTCGACAAGCGCGGCGCACCCGGCTACATATTCTTCCGGACGCGCGCCGCTCAAATAAGGAGCGTCGACCAAAAAAGGCGTAAGGGTTCAGGATTCCGGCTTCCCACCAATTTTTACCGTCGTTATCGTAGGCCGCCGCAACTCATTTCTAGCGTCGCAATAACTGTGGCATGCGTACGTCAAAGAACGAAGTTTTTCCCGCATCGTCACGTGACGCGTAGCTTTCTCCTGTTTAGCGCTCGTAGCGCCGTAGCATACCGTCGTCGCCGCCGTCTTTCGAGACCAGCTTTTTGAGCGACTTGATCGTCGTGCGCTTATCTACGAGCATAATGCGCGAGCTACCCATTGCGACGTAATACCCTGCGCGATCCGCAGGACAGTTCTGAAGTTGCTCATAAAAATCCTCGACGGTAATCACGCCGCGTCTATCTGTCGGATCCGCTAATTCCACGAGCATAATGGTATTGTCTAGCCCGTCTGTTACGGCGTCAAATCGTGTCGACGCGCCCGCGCGCGGCGGGAAAATCCCGTCGTCGGCAACGATCATCGCGCAACCTTCGACTTTGAGTTCGACGTCGCGGAACATTTTCGTTGCCAAAATCTTATCCAACGTCTTCGCCTCTATCCATGTAACGCCCTTCTCGGGATAAGCCGACGGCAACCCCATATTGGCGTCGTGATACGCCTGAAACGCAAGCGCTAGGTGATATAACCTTCGTCTCGTCTCGCCAACGATCGCGCGCGGTTGCGCTCGCGCGGCGTCCTTCTTCTGAATTTTGACGAACTTGTCGGTCGCTACCATTTCGCCGCCGTCTTTTGTCGTCAATTCCCGTAGCGTTTCAAGAGCAATCGTTTTTTCAACAAGCCCGACGTGTCCGTCGCCACAACACACGAGATAACCCTCTTTACTCTCAGGACAATCCTGCAACTGCTTATAAAACTCCTCGAGAGTAATACACGCGCGCTCGTCCTTCGGGTCTGCTAATTCGACGAGCATGATTGTGTTATAGAGACCGTCTGTTATTTGCGCTAGATTCACGCTCTTTCCAGGCGTCGGCGAAAAGATCCCGTCCTTGTCAACCAACATAGCGTACCCGAGGGTTACGTCGTCCGGGAATTCCTCAGGATGAAGAAATGGTCTCAGAGTTTCCGCCTCGCGCCACGTTTTGCCGTCTGTCGTATAGGCGGCTGGCAAACGCATATTGACGTCGTGATAGTTAAGACAAGCAAGCGCCATTAACTTTAGAATATTCGCGCGACTACTGACTGTGGAAACATCTTTCAACTCTTTGCCGATTCTTGCGACTAGTCCTTTGAGAACTTTCCGATTCTTGAAAAAGAATTCGGCGTTCAGTTTCCACCACAACAAGCTCTCGTCGCGCTCGAATTTTACAACGCAATCCAAGGAGCTATTGATCAATGCGCACAATCTCTCGCCGATCTGATCGGCGTCCTCGTTTTCAGATTGTTGCAAATAACCCTTCGCCATAACGTCGGCGACTTCTTTTACGCATAATAACGTCTCATTCTCAACCAAGCGCTGGTAATTTTGGGCGCTTTCAAGCGTATTGAACTCTTGCGCTACAAGGAATTGCGGTTCCGACAAATTCAAGCTCAACGCGCGATACATAAGATTACGTTCTTCTTCACGACGGCAAGCAAGCAAACTCTCGACAAGTTTACTAAAAGGCTTTCCAACGTCAAGGTCGCCGCACCGAGCCTGCAAACCGCTAAGAATTCCGTCGGCGACAGAAAAAACTCTGTCTTCGCGTAGCAAATGGCACAGTGTCGGCAATATTACAGCCGTAACAATAGCCTCGTCGGCGGCGACTCGTTCGAACCCGCGTTCTATTTCTGGTCGTCGAACTGCGTCTTTTCCAGAAAAGTACTCCTTTTCAAAAGACGACGTATCTCTTCTATCTTCAAATTTCGAAAAAATAGGCGTAATATAAAAACCACAATATTCGAAACCAGGAGTCTCTAGGAGCTCTTCTAATGCGTCTTTATCTTCATCCGACATATGCGAGTCGGGAATCGCAAGGTAGCAGTAAACAGACTCTTCGGAAGTTGTCGCGTTGACCGACAAATACGCTACTTTAACATTTGCGTCTTGGAGCGGCTCAACCAGAAACGTCGCGAGCTCGATCGCTCGTTCGGAAAACTCTTCACGAATATCGTCGTCGATTACGAAGTACTCGACGGCGTCCTGAACGACCTCTTGAAACTGCTCAACAATACGCCCAGACTCAAACGTTTCGAGATTCACCCTAACCAGAGCGCACGTGTCGTCATGAATGAGCGGCGCATAATCCTGAGAATAAGCCAACGTTACGACGACCAACCAGATCGCCGCGAAAAACGTTAATCTGAATATTAAATTCATACAACCCCCTATGTGTGCGACTTCAAGACGCGCGTCGCGTGTTCACGCGCGATTAATAAGGACTGCGCCAAGCGCAACGTTCGAAAGCCCGGCGGCGAGCGACACAATTGTACCAAAACTAAAATTCAATGTCAAACATATCGCCAACGCTTTACTTCATTCTAATAGAGACCTGGGCTACTTACTAGACGACTTTGCTAATAACGCTACAATAAGTACCTTGATAGGCGACGCAATCGGTCGCGACGCCGCACGAATTCATCCTTACGCAGGTAATAAGGAACAAGAGATGAGCATCGCGCGCTTTTCAACGGGCGTTCCCGGACTGGACGAGCGACTTGGAGGCGGGTTAATCCCGGGTACGACGGCGGCGATCGTCGGCGCTTCGGGAGTTGGTAAAACGCAATTTTCATTGCAGTTTCTCAACGCCGGGCTCGCAGCAGAAGGTAGTCGCGGCGTCATACTTGATCTTACGTCGCGCGGCGACTCGCAAAATCACGCAGAATACGCGAAATCGCGCTTCAATTGGCTTCCAGAACCGCAAGACGCGTCGAAACCGTTCTCACCGGAGGAATTCTTTGACAAAATGTCGCGCGGCGAACGCTATAGCGGCGAGTATCTACAAGCGTTTCCCTATACCGGTCGTCGCGTAACGCGGCGCGATCTCGACGAAGACGAATGGCGAGATTGGAAAGCCGATCTTACCAAACGACTCGACGCGACGATCGCGTTCCTCTATACCAATTTCGCGCAAGGCGCGCGACGACTCGTCGTCGACGGAATTGAGCCCGTCGAACATCAGGGCGATTCAATTCAATTTGAACTCCTCGAGTACGTCGATCAGCAAGTCGTTAAGAAAGACGCCGCGTGGGTAGCGCGCGATCTCTTCCGCCAGAATTACCGCGCATACGAGCAGCAAATAGCCCAAACGCTATACAGCTCCTCCGAGCTCGCGACGATACTATCCTACACGTCGCGCGAGACCTCGTTAGATACGCTCATCGACAAACCGCTCGAAGAAGGAGACTTCTTCGCGCAGGCGAACACCGTTATCTACCTCGGTAAGATTCGCGACGGTCTGAAATTCAGACGCGCTATGTACATTTTCAAACATCGCGGTAGCGTCTGCTCCGACGAAATCATCTTCTACGAAATCGACGACTCGGGTCTCCATGTCGTAGAATAGTCGTCGAGCGCAATCCAAACGCCCAAATTATCACGGACACAAAATGAAAAATAAGTCGCAAGACAACGAGCCCGAACGTTCGCAATCTGGTATTGTAAAAATCAAAAGCGGAGGTAGCGCCGATCAATTCTGGAATCCGAGATTCTGGGACGGCGTTACCATAAGCGCATGGATTAAGCTCCTCAATTCTGGCTCCTGGAAAATATCGCCGTTGCGT
This sequence comes from uncultured Planctomycetota bacterium, assembly GCA_900318195.1. GTDB lineage: Bacteria > Planctomycetota > Planctomycetia > Pirellulales > Thermoguttaceae > RUG369. The sequence goes on along the minus strand of ONJR01000187.1, from coordinate 3,371 downwards.
CTCCCAATGTTCGCGATTATTTCAGGGCTAACGCTCTCCAATAGCGCGTTCGCATTGGCGCAACGCGTGTTTTACGGCGCTAAAATCCGCGACGCGCAATTGGTCGGCGCTCCCATCTTTATCATTGGACACTGGCGTAGCGGCACGACGCTACTTCACGAATACCTCATGCGCGACGATCGTTTTGCGTGCACAGACACCTACGAATGTTTTGCGCCCTCACACTTCCTCGCTTCAGGACGCGTCTTTCGTCCGTGGCTCAAGTACCTCATGCCGAAAAAACGTCCTATGGACAATATGGCGGCTGGGCTTGATCGTCCTCAGGAAGACGAGTTCGCAATCTGTGCGCTTGGCATGAATTCACCGTATCGCGACGTTGCGTTTCCCAACGGTAAGCCGATCGACGAGGAGTATCTCACGCTACGCAATATTACCGCAGAACAACGTGAAAAATGGCTCGATTCGCTCGAATATATTCTTAAGGCGATCACAGTCGCCAAGCGTAAGACGATCGTACTGAAGTCGCCGCCGCACACGGCGCGAGTGCGCGCTATTCTGACAAGGTTTCCCGACGCGAAATTCGTTCATATTTCACGCAGTCCCTACACGCTCTTTCCGTCGACCGTCAATCTATGGATGAAGCTTGCCAAAACGCACGGTCTTCAAATTCCGCGCGGAGGCGTTGAACTAGAAGAAAAAGTTCTGCGCAATTTCGAACAAATGTACGACGCTTTCTTTGACGATCTACCGCTGCTACAACCTGGCGCGCTCTCCGAAATCTCGTACGATCAACTCGTCGCAAATCCGGTGGAAACGCTCGAAAAGATTTACAGCGATCTACAGCTCGACGGATTTGAGGAGCGGCGCGAACACTTTGTCGCTTTCGCCGAAACTCAGAAGAAATATAAAAAGAACCAGTTTGAGATTGCGCAAGAAATCAAAGAAACAATCGCCAAACGCTGCAAGAAATATATCGATCGATACGGCGAATAGACGCGCAACGCTCACGAATGAACGCCCGCGCGACGCCGACAACGTCGCGCGGGCGTTCGATATTAGAACGTCGCAACGTCGCGCGCTCTACTTGCCAAGTTGATGGCTAAGAAGCCAATCGTACAGCTCGGGGTTCGCGTATGTGCGCGTCCAGACGTCGTGTCCGGCGCCGGGATAGGTAGTGAATTTCACTTCGGGGTTCCCTGCGGCGCGCACCGCGTCGACTAGATTGCGCGAATATTCGTATTTTACCGCGCCGTCCGCCGTGCCGTGAAACGCCCAAATTGGCGTCTTCGCCATTTTAGGCGCAAACTTCACGTCGTAACCTCCGCACAAGGGCGCTGCGGCGGCAATGAGATCCGCGCTATTCGCAATCAGTCCCCATGTGCCGAAACCGCCCATCGAAAGTCCGGTAACGTAAACGCGCGAACGATCAACAGGATATTGTTCGCAAATTCGCTCGATAAGCGTTCGCATTTGCGCTGGCGACCAGAATCGCGCTCCGCGAACTTGTGGCGAGACGGTTATGAACTTCCACGTCTTCGCCTGATTCGGATCGGCGCAGAATTTCGGAGGTCCGTGAACTTTAACCTTCTCGGCGTCGTCGCCTCGCTCGCCGGCGCCGTGTAAAAAGAGCAATAACGGGAACCCCGCCTCGCTCTTCGCAGATTCGTCGCTCGGTAAGAAAAGCCAGTACTGAACGATTTCTGTTTCCGTGTCGGAAATCGGGTTCTCGCCGCCTAGTCCCATGGCGTCGCCTCCGTTCCATTCTCCGCCCAGCGCTTTGGGCAATTTCGCTTCCTGAAGAACCTGCGCGCCTGGCGTAGGGGTCGTTTTGGTATTTTTCATATCTTCCGCTTGTACAGCCTTCGCCGTCGCGACTAGCGCCACAAGCGCGGTCGCTAGGATGACTACGCGTTTCATTCTATTTTTCCTCGGGGTTGACGACTTCGTTCCGCGCACAATTGTCTGGAGCAACCGCGCGCACACGATTAATATAGCGACTGCCGCCTAAAAATCAAGTGTCAACATATCATGCAGTCAAGAAAAGAAAATAGCTCCGAACAAACCTACGGCGAGTCAAAACGTACTGACTTGGAAAAAGGAATGGGCAAGGTATCCTCAACCACAGAGTGCGCCGCGTCGGAGCTAACAGACCTTCTGCAAGCTGTCCGCCAAAACGTGCCTATTATGAAAAAATAATCGAAAACGACCGCTTAGACACATGAAAACTCGGTAAATTTAAGAATAAAACTATTCGAGATCATCGTCTATCGCACATGGCTTAGAACAACGTAGCGTTAATAGAACGCCATAAAAATCGAGCGCCGCATTATTTTCAAGCGCTTCAAAATAATACGCTCGAGAAAATTTAGGACGCGACAGTTCAATCAGCTTGCGGGACGTGTGAGGATATGGTATAATAGCGCGTAAGGAGTCACGCTATGCCAAGCAATCAAGACGCAATCGAAACAGCCCTGATCTACCAACCGGACGTTGCCGCTGGAATCGTCAACGCATATTACGCGCGGGGAACCGAATTAATCAAGTCGGAGTACCTATTCGACGCGCCCCTAGCGGGCTCGTATGAATCCAAAGAAGCGATGCGCAAGCTGACTCGGGACGTCGCAAAATTTTGCGTGCGAAACGGCATATGCGAAGTAGTCTTCGCATTCGAGATTCAGTCGTATGTCGATCCCGACATATCGATCCGCGTCTTCGGCTACGACGGCGTCGCATACCGGGATCAGCTAGACAACCCGACTCTACGAGCGCTCTATAAGCTCGGCGTGAGTCGAGTCGCGCCTATCTTTACGCTTGTGCTGTACTTCGGCGCCGAGGTATGGAACCGTCGTCGTAAACTCTCGGAACGCGCAACAATGTCAGCCGACTTCGCAAGAGCGCTAAGACCCCATTTCAACGATCTCGAAGTTCCTATCGTCGACTTCGCTGGAATGAATGACGAGGAGTTAGCGCTATATCCCAACGACGTTAGAATCATTGCTGAATATTTCCGTTGCAAACGAAACGGAGAAGAATTTGAACCGTCCAGAATTAAGATTGTCCACTTCAAAGAACTAGTTCAATTCATGAGGTACGTAGTTGGAGACGAACGGTTCGCTTACGACCTCATAACAGACGGATACGAAAAGGAGCCGGAATATATGTGTGAAATACTTGATCGAATAGAAAACAGAGGCTTCCAAAAAGGGGAAGCCAGCGGCTTCAAAAATGGGGAAGCTAGCGGCTTCAAAAAGGGAGAAGCTAGCGGCTTCCAAAAAGGGGAAGCTAGCGGCTTCAAAAAAGGGGAAGCTAGCGGCTTCAAAAATGGGGAACTCCAAGAGAAACGGCGATCGGCTTTAAAACTTCTGAACGAG
>ONJR01000185.1 GCA_900318195.1 uncultured Planctomycetota bacterium | reverse complement strand
CTCAGCGCGTCGTTCCTTCTTCCGCTTCCGCGAGCCATATTCTGACGTCGGCGACGTCGACTCGTAGAAGTCTTGCGATCTTTTCTTTACTCCAGCCGTCGTCTTTATAGAGGTCTACGGCAGTCCTCTTCTTTTGGTTGAGTTCGCCAATTTCGACGCCAATTTTGACCCCTTTTTCAACCCCATTTTCCTGCAACTGTGTAAATAAGTCGACCATATTCTTTGGTACTCCCTCGTATTCTCTTGTAACGGCGTCGATCGACAAATCGGTATTGCCTACGACGTATTTTAAAAAGTAAAAGACTTCTCGCGCATGAACGAAACCGTCGAGCGTCGGCTGGTATTGTACGCCGCGTCGTACGCAACTGAAGTACTCGGCGATGATTTGAATATCCTTAGGGTATTTCTTGCGTTCTTCGTCGGAGAGCCCTGCGAAATCAATAATCTTAATTTCACGATCGGCAATGTGCGGCTTAATAACGTCGGCGAACTCGACCGATATGGTGAGCGCGTCCGTTAGCTTGCGACTGCTTCTCCACGGCTGCTCGCCGAAATAGAGCGTCGTCGTTATAACCGGAACAATGCAATTCGCGCCGATCATATACCGCTCGTGCAACTCGCTATTGTCGAGCTGGTCGCGATAGTTTACCGCGTCGTACGAGAAGACGCGTATCGGCATTGTCGGATCGATCGTCGCTTGCGTTTCAAAGGCAAATATGCAATGGCAACGCCCGTTCCGAACGAAGTACTTGGCTACGTCCCGCTCAACGCGCCGCAAGCCTTTGACGGATTCGTATGCGCCCGTGAGCGGCGCGTTTACTAACTCGTCGGGGCGCACAAGCTCGTTCCCGTCGGCAAAAATCGCGTTGATCAAGCCTGCGGCAACGTCTGGCTGCGCGATTAGCGAATTCGCGGAATCTAATTTAATAGGCGTCATATCCCGGGCTCCTCCTCAGCGCCCGATGAGAATATTATACTACAAAGCGCGCGCGCGGTCAACTGAAAACCGCGCGCTATAATTTCCTCGCCAAACGCCGCGCGCCGCTAGCGTCGCTTCTCGAATTTCAGCGTAATCGTTCGCTCGCACGACTCCTCTGCGATCATGCCGACCTTGAGGATCTCGCCCTCGTCTTCGAGCGCGGTCGTTAAGTCGAGATCGGCGCCTTCGGCGTTGAGGAATCGGTACCCCTGCGGCACGTGGAACGTCGCCGTCGTGCGATTCTTACCGACGAGCGCAAAGGTCGCCGTAAGTTCCTGCGCGTTCTCGCGCCAGCTTACGTCGCGAAGATCGACCGCGCCTTGCGTTATGTGCCGATCGCTCGAAAGGAACTGCGGTACCGCCTGCGCGCGATGGAACGCGACTAGGCGCACGCCGCGACCTGGAACGAGCGTCTCGAACCGGTCCGACGTCGCGCCGCAAAAGCGACCCGTCCAGAATTCGTACCCGAGATACTCGCCCGGCGCTAAGCCTAGTTCAGCAAGCTCGAATCCGAGCGACGCCGCGTCCTCCGACCAGTTAAAGAGCGCGACGACGTCCCACGCGCCGAACGCGCGACCGATCTTAAGATCCCAGATCGGGAGATAGTCGAAATACGGGTACAGCGCGCCCGGTCGCGCGTCGACGACCGGCAACGTCTGCTGCAGCATCCGCGTCTGCTCGTCGTTCAGTTTGCCGAGAAAGTCGCCGAAGAACGTCTGCTGACCCGGCAGCGCGACGATCGTCGCCGTAACGCGCGCTTCTTCCGTCGGTAGATCGCGCACGAGCAGCGTGTCAGGGTCGGAATAGAAGACGATATTGTTCACAAAGATCTGATTGAGCGTCCTGCCCGCCTGCTGCATGACGTTCTCCCATTTAACCGGCTGGTTCGGATGCACAATATCGGCGCCGGTGCGCGCGGCGTCCGCGTATCGCGCTTCTGGTCCCGTAAAATGCCCCTGGCACGCGAGGAAGACGCGATCTGGACCTATCCCGTCGCGCAACGCGCGCACGCAACGGTCAAAGGGCGCTTCGACCGCCGGGTTCTTAAAGACCGCGCGAACGTCGGGTCGCTCGAACAGGTGCGCGCAGTAGCCCGGTCCGGCGCCGGACATTCCGTCGATCTTAAAGAACTCGTAGCCCCATTCGTGAGCCGCGACGTCGTGGATCTTGCGCAAATGCGCGACGACCTCGTCGTTCGACGGGTCGATCATATACTTGCCGTTCCACGCGCTAATCGGCTTACCCTCCTTGTCGTGCAGGAACCAATCTTTGTGCGCTTCGTAAAATTCGTCCGAGCCGGTGCCGAAGGGCGCCGTCCATAGCCCTGGTCGGAACCCTAGCGCGCGAATATCGTCCGCGAGCTTCTTCATGCCGAGCGGAAACTGCTTCTCATTCGTTTCCAAATTGAGATTGTAGAATTTCGAGACGGGCAACTGATCCGAATTCCCCTGCCAACTTTCGATCGACCAGAATTCTAGTCCGAACGGCTGGAATTTCTCCTTGCCGATTCGCGCTTCCGCTAAATTGTCTTCCGCCGTCGCTTTATCGAAGTAGACGTTCCACGACATCCAGCCGGTCGGAGGTTTAGGACAGCGCGCGCGATCCAACGGCGCGTAGTAGGGAACCCAACGCTTCTTGAAATAGTCCCGATCCGCCTCCACAACGAAGACCGACTCGCTCGACTCCTGGATGCGACCCGAGGTTGAAATTCCATAATTAGCGCCCTGCTGGAACCGTTTCGCGTCCGGGCGATTCGCGAGCGTCGTTATACTAAGATTAGGCGCGGTAAAGCGTAGCGCAAGATCAGGCTCTCGCGCAAAAAGACTGTCGAAGACCGGAGAGTCCGCCGTGCCCGACGCTAAAAAGAGCGCGCGCTCCCCTAACTGCGCGCGCGTGCGGCATGGAAAGGAGTCGGCTGGGAATACCACGTCCCCCGTAAAAGATAGCGCCCCCTCGTAAAACTGACGCGTGCGGTGATAGACGAGCGCTTCCAGACGATCGCCCTGCGCGCTGAAAGTAAGATAGCCCTGAACGTTGTCGCTCGGATCCACGAGCGCCAGGCGTCCGGGAACGCCGTCCCGAGGCTCCGCGACCCGCCACGCCGCGTTACCGCTCGTGAAACCGAGTTCGCCCGAGATAACGACGCCAGTCTCTGCGTGCGTTAGCGTGAGAATTTGACTCGACTCTTGAAATTCGACCGTCCATGCGCCGAGCGCGAGGACGAAGAGCGCCATGACCGCTTGCATAATATCTATTTCTCCTTAGGTTGCAATAATAAAAGGTCGGTCGACGTTGCGCGCCGACCGACCGAACTGGTTCTGAATGCCTGTTATTCGCCAGCGTTATTCGCGCCGCCGCCGCGACGACGATTATACCAGTACGCGGCGAACATGAGCGCGAACGCGAGCGCAAAGATCGCGACGACTCGATAGATCGATTCCAAATACGACAGGTCGATCGTTAGCGCCTTGAACGTCGTGAGACCGTAGAGTAGTATCGCGAACCAGCGCAACATACGATTGTTCAAAAGGAAACCGATAATCAGTAGCGCCGTCGCGAAAACGGACCACAGTACGGAGAGCGCCGTCTGCGCCATGAAGGCGAGCGGCGTCTCCGGTCCGCGCGGGAAGAATTCCGCGCCACGCCATACGTCGACCGAGCTACCGACGAGCGCCTGAATCAGCGCGAGCGCGACGATAAAGGACGTTAACGTCGCCGCCGAATTAACGCGTTCTAAATGCTTGCCGTAACCCGGTTCGCTCGCGTTCGCCAACTCGCGGCGCGTAAAGCGCCCTAGAGCATGAGCGCCGTAAAGAAACGCGACGAACGGTATCGCCGTCGCGAGCGTAAACGGATTAAAGAACGGGACGCGAAAGCCCCCGATACGCGAAATATCGAACGCGAAGAACTTCACAAAGAGCAGCAGCATAAGAACGCCAGCGAACCACGCGCACAATTGCGACTTGCCGCGTCCGAACGCTAGGAAGAGAACGATCGCCAGCGTCCAGAGCGTCGAGAGCGCGAGCAACCGCGAGACGTCTGTCGATCCGTACCACGCAACGCCTGTGAAGTAACGGTACGTCTCGAACGAAGCGAGCGCGACGAGACCCGCTAAACCAATTACCGCAAGCGTTCCGATCAAGCGTCGCTCCTGCTCCAACGCGAGGGTCGCGCTAGGACTAGCGTCCCGAGCGTGAACCTGATTGCGTCGCATACCCAAAATGAGTAACGAGACGAAATAAGCCGCCGCAAAGCACGCGTAAGGATTGAACGCCGAAGTAATCGTTTCGTGGTTCGTGCGCCAGTCGCCCGTAAAGAATTCGCCCCACGTTACAAACGCAAGATCGAATAAAAGGAGCGCGTAGCATAGCCAGCGCGGCAATGCGTTGCGCGTTACTCGACCGAACGCCCACGATACGTACGCGAATACGAGCAGAAGAACCCAGATCGAACGCCATGCGTAGAAGTCGTGAACGCCGAACTGCGAAGGACGGAAATGGAACCACGCGAACGCGTCCAAGCACGAAATTCCTACGAGTAGGAAGAATCCGAACGTTCCCCAGAGCGCCGAGACCGACGCTTCGTTCGCGCCCGGCTTCGCACGATAGCTATTCGCGCGCGCGTAGCGTCCGACGAGCGCGAATAGCAAGCCGAGCGCGCCGACGAGCACAAAGGGTAGAGAGTACGGGTTCAAAAGAGGTCGCGCGCGTTCGTCGGCGACGCTCGTAAAGACCCAGTAGGGCAAATCGCTCGGCGTGTGCGACGGCTCGAAAACCAACGGTACGAGCGAGCCGCCGTCGAGAAGCGGATGCTTGATAAGATTGAATACGAGTAGCTTGACGACTAAAATTCCGGTCGTAACCCTTGCCGCAAATCGAACTTTCGGCGCGTCCATAATTGCGCCGAAGAGATACAGTACGAACGCAACCGCCGCCCATACGATCAGAATCGCGCTGCAGCCGACGAGCGCGGGCGCGTCGCAATCCGCTTGGCACGCGAGCGTAGTCGCGTACGCGTAGATTTCCGACGCGGAGATCATTAGTAGCGCGCACGCGCCGACAAGAATATAAATCGTTCCGAAAAAGGTTATGCCAAGTTCGCGCGAGCCGTCTTCATGTCGCGCGCCGCCGAAGAGTCGTGTGAACGCGAAGGACGCGCCGAGCAAGATTAACGCCGCGAGCGTCGTTGGCGCCGCGATCGCGTTCACAAACGGATACGCGTTGAGGTAGGCGACTCGATTAGCGGAAATCGGCTCAATAAACGCCGCAAGACTGTAGAATCGGTACTGCGAAATCAGCGTCAGACCGGCGACGCACGCAAGCGCAAAGAAGATTGCGGAATAGAAGATCGCGATCGAGCAGTGTCGCCGATGCGTCTTAATGTACGCGGCGGCGAGACGATCGCGCGCGCCGCCCGGCGGCAACGCGAGTACGAACCCGGGCGCGCGAAGACCCGAGAGCGCGCGCCCGGCGCCGAGTAGCGCGCAGACGGCGAGGCTCGACCATGTTATGAGGAAGACGCGCGTCGTCGTTATGAAGAGCGAGAGCGTTACGCTAAAGAAGAGGAACGCGAGCGCGAGGTATACGCCGCGCAATTTTAAGACGCCCGTCGCCGCAAGCGCGAACTTCAATTGCACAGCGCCGTCCGGTTCCGTTGGCGCCGACTTACAGAGCGCCCGGAAGCGCGGCGCGACGACTAGCGTCATGACGGTATAAAACGCGCAGAAACCCAGCGTGATATACTTGCCGTATTCATTAAAGAATTCGAGCGGGTTAAGGGACGCAAGCGTAACGTCGGAAAATTGACACATATCGCACGCCTGCCAGAAACCTAGCGTTACGATAACGGGGGACAGAGCGGTTCTAATGAGATCGAACGCGCGGAGCTCGCGACGGCGCGAAAGGAAGAGACCGAGATGATCGAAGAGTTCGAGAACGTAGAACCCGATAAGGAACGCCGTCATTGCGTAAAAGGTCGACCTCCCGTGAGGGTAATCTTCCGTGTGCGCGTAAAAGACGAGGAGCGCGCCGAGCCAAGGAACGAGCGCGAGCGAACTGCGCTTCAGCCAGTTCACTAAAATTAGACCCGACCCGAAATACGCGAGCAGATACGTCGTTAGCCAGCCCGGCTCCATACCGCGCTCAATGAGGAACGGCGTTACCGCGCCGCCAAGCGCCGCAACGAAACCGACGACCGCGCTACGATATAGACCCGCTATCATAAAACCTCCGAAGACCGTCGCTATCATAATCGCTACGTCGACCTCAAAGGGCGCGACCTGCGCGCGCATCGCGTAATAGCCCGTGAGAATGAACGTGACTATGCCTGACGACGTCAAAGTCTCCGCGTAACGACGCATACCCTTACTGTGCAGTCGACGACCGCCCAGTAGAAACGCCGAGCCGAGCAGAACGAGCCCGACGCAACGGTTCGTCGGATTCAAAAGACCTTTTTGGATCGCGACCTGCACGAAGAACGCGCTCCCCAAAAGAAAGAGGAAGACCGCGACCCAGGCGAGGAACTTCCGACCGACAAACAATTCAAACGCGCTCGCGTTCGATTCGCGTCGACCCTTGTCCGCGCTCGCGCTCGGCGCCGTACGCGACTCGCGCGCGTCCGGAGTCGACGACGCGCCAAGGAACGAGGCGAGCTCAAACGGTTTCGACTCGTTTGGTTCCGACTCAACGCGCGGCGACGCGACCGATTCCGACGCGATCGATTCCGACGCAACCGGTTCCGACGCAACCGGTTCCGCGACGGCGGGCGGCGCTACGAACTCGTCGAGTGAAATAGGCGGTAAGGTCGTTTCCTCACGCGCCGGTTCCGCAGGCTTGCGCGCATCGAGGAACGCGTCGAGCGCGAGCGGTTCCGACGTTTCGTCCGTCGTCGATTTCGCGTCGTCGCGCGGCGTCAAATCGAGCTCGAGGCGCGGTAGTACGTCGTCGGTCGGTTTCTGCGCGTCGTGCGTTTCGCGCGCGACAGTCGGGGTCGGCGTCGGTTCGATAACCGGCTTGGGCGCTTCTTCGCGCGCGCTCGCGCGTTCGGCGACCGTCTGGCTCGCGCTTGCCGCCGGTTCCGAGGTCTCGGCGTTGTTCGTCGCCGGTTCGCGTTGCGCGGCTACAAGCTCGCGTTGCAGCTCGCGCTTGAGATCGCGAACGCGCCTGTCCATAATTTCGCGCAATTCTTCGATCTTATTGTTGCACGATTGTTTAATCAGAATCACGGCGATCAGTAGCGGTATCAGCACGGCTGTTACGTACGTCAAGCCGGAAGCAAATAAAACCATAATATCCATTGAAGCGTTCTCCACACTTTGTCTACGGCGTTCAGGCTCCTCTACAAGGCGCCACGCTCTTATTTTATGCGCGATATGTGGTAATGCAACGACAAAATGTCAAGATAGATAAAACAAGCAGTTTTAAATCGTTAAATTTGACTTAATCGATAGATTTGGATTGCGCGATTAGAAAAGGTCGAGACCACGACGCACGCCGCAGTCTCGACGTTAGGTTAGAGATTCAGCGTCTGCAACTTTTGAACGTTATCGGAGCGCGTTCTTGTAGTTTCCAGCTCGGTCTTTTTGACCTTGATCGCCTTTTTCGAGCACGACGTCGAGCGCTTTCGTAAAGAGCGCTTTATTCTGCTTACGCAGGTAGTCCTGGTGCGCGAGATCGAGTATCGCGTTGAGCGCCTTCGCCTTCAGCGCGGGCTTATCGACCTGCTCGAGCGCGAATTCCACGGACGCGAGTTCGCGAACCGCGCCGACGCGTTCGAGCACGAGATTGCGTTCGTCGTCGCGCGTCGCGAGCGCGAACGCCGCCTTCAGATTGTCCAGCTTCTGAGCGCCCGACATATCGATTCCGTCCTGGTCGTCCGGTAGCGAGACGACGCGAATGAAAGCGCGCAACGCTTGAATGCGCAGTTGCTCAGGATACGCCTGATTCTTAGCCGCGTCGAGGAGCTCCTTATAGACCTTCGCGTTCGGCCAGTTGCATAGCGCGCGCACGGAAAGCGCTATCATATTGGCGTCGTTCGCCTTGAGACCGCGCTCGATCTGCGCGAACGCCGCGTCGCCGCCTATGCGTCCTAGCAGTAGGAAGATCTGCGGTCCGTTCTGGTTGTTCATCTTGGCGATAACCGGGTTCGCGTCGCCGTCGCACAGACGCGAGATGATCTGCTCGGCGCGATCGCGTTCGCCGCCCTGCGGAATCGCTAGGAAGACGTCGACGAAATCGCCGATATTGTCCTTGGTCGCGAGCGTTTCAGCGGCGGCAATGAGATCGAAACGCGCGGGGCAACCGTCCTGTTTTGCGGCGTCGAGCAACGTCTTGACTTCGCCCTTGATATAGCGTCCTGCGACGACTTTCGCGAGCGACGCGAGATTAGCGCCGTCCTTCTCCGACTTGAGCGCCTTAACGACGGCGGCGTCGAAATCCTCGCCCGGAATGTTCTTCATAATTCTTTCCACGAGTCCGCGATCGAACTTAGCGAGTTGCTCGTAGAGCGTTCCGAATTGCGCGCCGGTTCCGATCTTTTCGAGCGCGAGCAACGCCGCCTTTTTGACGTCGCCGTTCTCCGCGCCGACCGCCTTAACGGCGAGCTCGACGTACGCCTTGTCCTTACGAACGCATAGCGAGCCTAGCGCGCGCGCCTTCGCGTCGTCGTCGAGCGTGTCGAACTTCGACATATAATCCTTGTACTCGGCGTCCGAGACGACCGGTAGCGCGAGAGGAAGCTCCGTTTCGACCCCGACCGTAATATCGCGACTACGAGCGGTAATATACGGCGCGAACTTCTCGCCGTTCTTAGCCTTCGCTTGCGCGTCCTTGAGCGCGCCGAGCGACTTCTCGCTCGCAATCTGCGCGAGCGCGCGCGCCGATTCGTCAAAGAGCGACTCTTCTTCGCTTAGCAGGAACGTCGCGATCGCGTCGACGCACGAGTCGTCCCCTGTCCAGCCGAGAATGTGCAGTAGCCACGCCTTGGTTACGACCGGATAGTCGCCCTTGAGCGCGTCGAGCATGATCTTATTCGTGGTCGCGCGACTCGCTTGATCGCGCACGCACAGCTCCATCCATCCAACTTGCGCCGCTTCCATCTCTTTAACTTGACCTTCGTCCGACATATTCTCGGCGGTCATTTTCGGCGCCCATTCTGCGAATTTCGCGGCGGGATCCTGCGCCATAACGTTCAAAGACGCGAGCGTCGCGACGAGCGCGCTAACAACGCTTAACGCCGCGTATTTCCATGTGCTTGTCATGTATTCTTCCTATCTTCTGCGCGACGCGCTTACGCCGCGTCGCGATGGGGTTCTAGTAGCTAATGAAACTCACGAGGTAGCCGAATTTATACTTCCGGAATCACGTACGGATAACGTTGCGGTCGCGAGACGAAGCGGTTCGCTTCCGCGTCGTTGACGAATTCGCACTTATCCGTATCCCACTTGAGAGGACGTCGCAACTTGTGCACGATACCGAGTAGCTGGCAGACCGCCGCCGTGCGCGCGCCGTAGAAGAAATCTTGGAACGGTCGTAGACGATTGCGCACGCAGAACGCGAAATCGTCCGCAATATTCGTCGCGCCGCCGGAGTAACGGCGAACGTCGACCGCCTTCAGAGGATTGAGCTTCGTCTTCTGATGAACGTATTCGCCTTCAGTTCCCTTGAACGTAATGTCGTACGGTCCGTTTTGAGCGTAGTACATCTTAAGACCGCTCTTAAAGACCGCGCACGCGTACTCTTGACCCTCGTAGCCCGGAGGAAGCAACTCGACCGGCTCCTCCGCGTCGACCCCTAGCACGTACATGGCGCCGCCGAATTTGTGAGCGCCCCAGTCGGCGAGGAAACCGTTGCCGTATTCCGTATAACGACGCCAGCCGCCGCCGTAGTTGCCCGAGCAACGCTCGCTATTGAACGGCGCGATCGGCGCTTGACCCTGCCAGCGATCCCAGTCAAAGCCTTCCGGAATCGGTTGCGCGGGCAGGTAGCAGTGTATCGCCGGATTGCCGAGCCCAATGAAAACCTCTTTGACGTCGCCAATAGCGCCGCTTTGTAGAATCGGCGCCATGTATCCGTAGTCTTCCATAACGCGCTGACTGCCGCTCGTGCATACGCGATTGTACTTTCGCGCCGCTTTTACGATGAGACGCGTCTCTTGCAGCGTAAGCGTTAGCGGCTTTTCGCAGTACACGTCTTTACCGGCTTGGCACGCTTCCACGGAGATCTTCGTGTGCCAGTGGTCGGGGGTCGCGCATACAATGGCGTCGACGTCGGCGCGTTGCAAGACGTCTTCGTAATGCGCGTATTTAGCCGCCGCTTCATTTTTGTAGAAATCGTTGACGCGGTTGGTCGCGTGATCAAGGTGGGCTTTATAGCAGTCGCAGACGCCGAGCACATGATAGTTCGAATTGTGCAGGAAGCCGCCTAGAAGTTCGTTGCCGCGATTACCGAGACCAATGTGGAACAGATTGATCTTGTTGCTCGGCGAAACTCCGCCTCCGAAACCGAAAATACTGCCCGGTAGGACAAGCGGCGCAGAAAGCGCGCTCACAGAAGCCGCGAGGAAATTGCGGCGATTAAGGCGTGGTTGATTCTTTTTCATCCGATATCCTTTGAATACTTATGATCCATATATCACTCTGCGCGCGGCGAAATCCGGCGCCTGACGTTCTATTAAACGATCATTATAGCCGACTTGTTACGAGATTCAAACATTCAAAGAAAATATTTTCCGCATATTCCGAAAAAAGCGTCGCGCGAATGCCATTTGACATTCGCGCGACGCGATAGAAACGGATGAACTCACCGACGCTCGCTAAAAGATCGACCCCGCCTTGAGATTAGGAGGACCCGAGCCTAAAGCTGGCAAGCGTCTCCGCGACGGCTCGGGCGCCGACTTGATCGGCGCGTTCAGATCGATCTCGCCCGGACGCTTCGCGGTCGCGTTCGTCGAGTTGGCGTCGCGCTCCGTCGTCGCGGCGTTCGTCGCGACGTTCGTCGCCGGTTCGGACTCGACTTTGACGAAGACCGGCTTGACGGCGCCTTCTCCGTCCGCGTTCGGATTAACGAAGCCTTGCGGCGCCGTTGATTGAGCCGTTATTTTCGGCAGTCGTTCTGGCTTGGCGTTCATTTCCGCGCTCTGCTTGCGCGCGCGTTCCGCCGTTGGCGAGGTAATCCATTTTACGTCGGAGTCGTCTCGCTTGGCGGTAGTCGCGGCGACGGAACGGACTTTCGACTCGCCGCCGCTAGGACTCCTAAACTCGATGGTAGCGACCTCGCTGAAGCCGAGTTGCGTCGCTTGCGGCGCGGCGCTCGCGCTCGGCGGCGCTAACGGCAGCGGCTGCGTTTCGTCGTTCGCGCCTTCCTGGTCGGGCTCCGCCGGCGCCTGTTCGAGCGTCGGAACCGCGTCTTCCGGCATGACGATTTCCGTCGTCGATTCGACGTTGAATTCCTGCTCCGTTTGCGCGGAGGTCGACGGAACGCGCGTTGTCTGCGTCGTTGCGGCGTCGGCGACGACCGTTGTTTGCTCGGTCGCGTTCTCTACGACCTTATCCGCTTGCGCGCTGTCGATCTCTTGACTCGCCGCCTGCGCGTTCGCTTCGCCTTTGCGTTGTTTCGCCGCGTATTGCGCTTCTAAGATATTGGCGCGTTGCACGACGTTTGAATCGTTCGGGTTCAGCTTGACGGCGAGATTTGCGTTTTCTACCGCGTCGGCGAGGTCGCCCGCGCGTTCGGCGAGCGCTCCCATTTTATAGTACGCGCGATAATCGCCGGGCGCTTCTTCCGCAATCTCCTTGAGAAGTTTGTAGGCTTCGGCGTCTTTCTCTTGCGCTTCGAGTAGATAGGCTATTTCCAACTTCGGCTCGATCGATTGAGGATTGCGATCGCGCCATTCTTCCAGCGTCGCAAGCGCTCCCGCCGAGTCGCCGCGCGTCGTCGCCGACGTCGCTAGCCCGCGGTAGCAGCATACGATCGTTTCCGGCGCTGGATTCAGATCGAGCGCCGTCCAGTACGCGTCCTCCGCTTGGTCGAGTAGCTTGAGATCGCCCGTTTGAGCCGCCTTACGCTGGTACGCCGAGCCAAGATTGTAGTATGTTTCCGCAGAATCGGGATTCTCCTCCAGCGACGCCTGAAAGAGCGCGATCGCGTCGTCGTATTGACCCGAGGTAAATCGCTCGACTCCTTGCGCGTTATGCGCCGCCGCAGTGTTAGAGGTCGCGCAGCCTGACGTTACGAGCGTGATCGCGGCGAGCGCGATCGCGCCGACGGCAATTGCGATTCCGTTCGCTCGGCGCTGGACCTGACACAGGATATTCGTTTTCATCTTTTAGTCTCGTTTCATCCGTTAAACGCTGACTGTCTTCGCCGCGTCGCAAGTCCGTTTGCAACGCGCGTCGTACGTTCCCGCGCACTATATCCTAATTTTGCGAACGTAGCAAGTTGTCTTTTCACAAAAGGACGCGATAAATCAAGAAAAAATGATTTCGCGCTTGCAAACGTTTCGCGCGCTCGGTTATAATTGCGTTGTCGTCGTCCCGTGAGACGGCGCGTCGTCTTAGTTTGATAGGAGCTTGATATGAGTTTGCGTGTCCTCGCTTGCCTTCGCTTGCGCGCGACGATCGTCGCGACGATCATACTCGCGCTATTGTGCCCGCTCGCGCCGGTCGAGGCGCAACGCGCGCGCGCGCGCGGCGGCGCCGACGTTCGCGCGTCGACCGCGCGTCGAACTGACCTTAACAACGGCGCGTTGCCGCCAACGGACGATTTCGCCGACCTCACGCTCGACGAGTCCGCGCTCGACGCAGAATCGTGGCTCGATCCGCAACGTTCGACCGCGCTCCGTAATCGCGCGCTTTTGATAGCTCAAGAGCGTCGCGCTCGATGGCCGCAGTTTCCGGCGCCGCGCGAAGAGGTCGCCGACGAGCTCGGCATACGGCGCGTAACCGTCGGACGCATAACGCTTCACACCGACCTCCCGAAATCGCGCGACACGGATCAGATACCGGCGGCGCTGGAAGCCGCGATTCCTGCGCTCTGCGAGTTCTTCGAAGTTTCGCCAAGTCGTTTCGCGTCCCTCAAAGTCGACGCCTTTCTCATGGCGGACGTCGATCGCTTCATTGAATACGGCGCGCTCGACGGCCCGCCCCAATTCCTCTACGGCTATTCCTACGGCGATCGTATCTATGCGAAAGATCAGAAGCTCGGATATTACAACCGCTTTCTCCTAACGCACGAGCTTACGCACACGATCATGCACGAACTCTTCGGCGATCTACGACCGCGATGGTTCTCCGAAGGCGCCGCTGAATTTCTCGCCCTGCACGCGTGGAACCCCCAGACGAAGACAATGGAAATCGCGAAGATTCCCGAAGCGGAAGAACTTACGCCTGGATTCGGACGACTGCGACTCATTCGCGAACTCGTTGGGGAAGGGGACGCGCTTACTATCCGCGACATTCTCGAATTCGAACCGCGCGATTATACCAAAGTCTCGACTTACGCGTGGAGCTGGGCGCTCGTCATGTTCCTGTATAGCTCGCCGAAATATCGCGACGTCGTCGAACTGCTGCCGTACTGGATGACGGCGCTCGATCCGAATCAGCTCTTTATCGACGCGATCGGCGACCGCTGGGGAGAATTAGAATTCGACTGGGCGAACTTCGTTACGACGCTCGATTATCAGTATAATTTCGACGCGTCCGCAGTCGTGCGCGCAACTCCGCGAGAATATACAGAAGAGGAACTCAAGCGCGGCGTCGTCTTTGAAATCGAGCCCAATAAGGGCTGGCAGAGCGTCGGCGTTACGCTCGAAAAAGGGAAAAAATATCGCGTCGCGACTGCGGGAAGGTTCTTGTTCTACCTGCCGTGCGCCGGTAAAACGCTCGAATTCGAGGCGCCAGGCGCGACCTGTCAGTACATATCCGGCGCGCCCGCTGGGCGACTGCTCGCCGCCGTCGCGCAAGACGTCGAAGGCTTGACCTTCTCCGACGTGTATGGAACCGAGGCGAGCGCGCTCGGCGCGACGAATCGCACGTTCCAATTCGACGCCTTTCGAGGACAGACCTCTAACGTTGCAAGGTTCGGAGACGTCCTCGATCCGCTCTATCCCTGGAACGAGCCGATTCAATTCCGCTCGTCTTACGTTTTGATCGCTCCCGAACGAGACGGCGAGCTCTATCTCCGCGTCAACGGCGCCTCGCGCGATCTCGAAAAGAATCGCGGTTCGATTAAAATACAAGTTAAACTCAAAGATTAGTATGAACCGTCAAACTTCAGACGGGACTTTCAACTTTTACCATAAAGGAAGAACTCATGAAATATTTCCTTTCCGCGCTCGTCGCGCTCATTGCGACGGCGACCGCATTTGCCGACGCGCCTAAACCGACGACCCCGCAAGACGGCGCGACCGTCGATATTCGACCCGCTGTTCAAAAAGCGTACAAGTCGCCGGAAGAGAGAAACTGGGACGGAAGTTATAGACCCGGAAAGCTCAAGGAAAATAACGAGCAAGACTGCTCGCAACCGACCCCGGTTACCTTCCAGTGGGAGCCAGCGACCGCCAAAGGCGCTAACTACACGCTACAAATCTCGACCTCCGACGCCTTCCCCGCTAACGATCTCATCGAAGTCGCAACCGGCGAGCACACGACCGCGACCGCGACGAACTTCAATATCGGCACGAAGTACTACTGGCGCGTGCGCGCAGAAGCTCAAACTGGGGACGCGACCTACGCCGTATGCCATTCGGCGACCTATAGCTTTACGACGAGCGACTACCTGCCAAGATGGTACGACCTACCGAATCTCTCCAATGTCCGCGACGCAGGAGGCTGGAAAACGGCTGACGGTAAAAAGAAAGTTAAAATGGGAATGGTCTATCGTGGAGGCGAATTCGACCAGCGGTCAAGTATGACTCCTGAAACGAAAAAATACCTGCTCGAAACGATGGGGATTCGCGTCGACCTCGATCTACGCGGTCCTAGCGAATGGAAAGACGCGCCCGATTACTATTCGCCGCTTGGAAAGGAAGTCGACTGGCAGAATTTCCGTATCGGCGGCTACGACGGGATCTTTAACGATAACAACAAGAAGCTGTTCCGCGATATGTTCAAAATGCTGGCGAAACGCGAGTCGTACCCGATTTATATTCACTGCCTCGCCGGCGCGGATCGCACCGGCACGACGCTCGTCGCGCTGAAATCCGTTCTCGGCTGCTCCGACGGCGATCTCGCAATGGACTACGAGTTCACGTCCTTCTCGAAGTACGGCGATCGTCATATAGGCGAAGGTTCCGCGTTCGGCAATATGTGCAAGAAGCTTGAAGAGTATGAGGGCGAGACGATCGCCGAACGTTTCGTCGGGTATCTCAAAGACTGCGGCGTTACGGACGAAGAACTTGATTCGATCCGCAATATCCTGCTCGAAGACGCGGAATAGTCGACGCTTTCAGGGCGGCAGGCGATTAACGCCGTCCGCGACGTCGCGTCGCGGCGCCTTTGCGACATTTGGAGCGCGTTTTGCTACGACTCGCTCAAAAATAACGCGTAAGGATAAGAAAGTTTCGCCGCCCCCCTTGAAATCGTCCAAAAATGCGTTATCATCATAAATTCAAGAATCATGCTCTGTGGTCGACGCGTGCGGCGCTCTCGACTGCGGCGCTCGTCAACACACTAATATACATGAAAAGAGGGTAAGATGCGACGTCTCTTGATTGCCGGCAACTGGAAAATGAATCTGAAACTTGAATCGGCGAAAGCCTTGGCGCAAGGTCTCAAAGACGCCGCCGCCGGCGTCTCCGAAGTTGATATCGCCGTTTGCCCGCCTAGCGTGTACGTCCAGCCCGTCTGCGATATTCTCAAGGGCTCGAACATTGGAGTCGGCGCTCAGAACGCCTACTTTGAAAAGGCTGGCGCCTACACTGGCGAAATCGAAATGGCTATGCTAACCGACGTCGGATGCCAGTACGTCATTCTCGGACACAGCGAGCGTCGTCACATTCTCGGCGAATCGAGCGAATTCATTAATCTCAAAGTTCGCGCCGCGCTCGCCGCTGGTCTCGTGCCGATCGTCTGCATTGGCGAACTCCTCAAAGAGCGCGAAGCCGGCGTTACGAACGAAGTCAATCGTCGCCAACTCGACGGCTCATTCTCCGGCGTCTCAGCCGACGACATGAAGAAGTGCGTTATCGCGTACGAACCCGTCTGGGCGATCGGCACCGGCAAGGTCGCGACCCCTGACCAGGCGCAAGAAGTTCACGCCGACGTTCGCGCTTGGATCGCCGAACGCTACGGTAAAGAAGTCGCCGACGTCGTGCGCATTCAGTACGGCGGCAGCGTCAAGGGCTCGAACGCGAAAGAAATCCTTAGCAAGCCCGACGTCGACGGCGCGCTCGTCGGCGGCGCGTCCCTTAAGGTCGACGCTTTCATGGAAATCATTAACAACGTACGTTAGTTGCCGCGATCGCGCGCGCGTCGTTCGTATCGCCGCGCGCCGCGTCGTTTTGCGAGTTGAGCGCTCGCAGATCTGCGAATACATTCACCGCGCTCTTACGAGCGCTCGATTTCACACTCTAAAGGAATCCAACCATGGGTATGCTATTGGTCGGCGCGAAAGCGCTCGTCTTCATCTTAATGGTTCTGATCTCGCTCTTCTTAATCCTCATTATCCTCATTCAGCGCGGTAAGGGCGGCGGACTCGTCGGCGCCTTTGGAGGGATGGGCGGAGGAAGTATGTTCGGTACGAAAACAACCGACGTCTTCTTGAAAATTACTATTTGGACGACCGTCGTTTGGTTCGTCTTCTGCTTCTGCAGTCGCTACATAATCCGTATCAATTCCGGCGGCGGTATGCTCGATCAAGCGTCCGCGTCCGCGCCGGTCGCGACCGTTCCGAGCGACGCGCAAGCGACGACCGAAAATACTGACGCCGCCGCGCAACCGGCGACCGAAGCGCAACCGGCGCCTGCTGCTGAACCCGCTAACGACGCGCCTGCCGCCGCGCCTGCGCCGGCGTCCGACCCGGCGCCAGCCGCCGACGCGCCCGCGCAAAACGCGCAATAACGCGCGGCGAATGCGTCTGCGTTACGACTCGACCGCAAGCGGACTCGCGTTTGCGGTCGCGCGCTTTTTGCTAGGTTCGCGCTAGGTTGCGCGGATGAAGCGTTCCGAAAGAAGAGGCTTGAAATGCTAACGAGTATGACGGGCTTTGGCGCGGCAACGACGCGCGACCAGGGCTTTTTGTTCTCGTCCGAGATCAAAGCGGTGAATAATCGTTTTCTCAAGGCGTCGATCCGCTTGCCAGAGGGCTTTATGCGCCTTGAAACGAGGCTCGAAGAGCTTATTCGTACGCGCGTGGCGCGAGGCTCCGTTTACTATACCCTGACGATAACACGCGACGCTCCCGGCTCCGCCTATGAAATCGATCAGACGTCCCTCAAATATCACCTTGAAACATTGCGCGAATTTCAGCGCGCGAATCCCGAACTGGTCGGCGACGCGGCGCTCGGTTCGCTCGTCGAATTTGCGCGGCTACCCGGCGTAACGCGTCTCAATGAAAGCGCGCTCGCTGATCCGGACGCGCTCTGGGAGGCAATATCCGCAAACGCGACGCTCGCGCTTGACGCGCTCCAG
Organism: uncultured Planctomycetota bacterium; assembly: GCA_900318195.1. GTDB lineage: Bacteria > Planctomycetota > Planctomycetia > Pirellulales > Thermoguttaceae > RUG369. The sequence continues at coordinate 5,055 of ONJR01000185.1, read as the reverse complement.
AAGATGCGCGTAACTGAAGGCGCGACGACGCAAAAATATCTCGCCGACATAATTGAGAAACTTCGCGGTTATAACGACCAAGTTAAAGCGTTTGCTCCCGGCGTCGTCGAGAATTATCGCGTTCGTCTGACTGAACGCGTCGCGAAGGCAATGGCTGAAGGCGGCGCTCCCTACGAACCGGTCGATCTCATTCGAGAAATAGCGATCTTTACCGACCGCGCCGACGTCTCCGAAGAGATCGCGCGCTTCTATTCGCATCTCGACCAGTTCGTCGAAACCATGGAGTCGGGAACTTCGTGCGGTAAGAAGCTCGATTTTCTTACCCAGGAGATGTTTCGCGAGACGAATACGATCGGCTCGAAAGCGAATTCGCCCGAGCTGCTCAAGTTAGTCGTCGAGATGAAGTCTGAGATCGAGCGCGCGCGCGAAATGGTACAGAACGTGGAATGAGCGACGATATGCCAAATGAAGTTGACGACGCAAGAGGCGACCGCGCGCAAAACGGTCGACGCGGACGTGTGATTGTCGTCTCGGGGCCTTCCGGAGTCGGCAAGGGCACGTTGCTCAAGCGACTTTTTGCCGACGCGGAGTTCCCGCTCAAGACGAGCGTTTCCGCAACGACGCGCGCGCCGCGACCCGGCGAAAGGAACGGCGTTGAATACTGGTTCATGACGCGCGACGAGTTCCTAGCGCGGCGCGAACGCGGCGAGTTCCTGGAGTCTTTCGAGGTCTACGAGGGCGGCGCGCTTTACGGCACGTTGCGCGAGACCGTTGAAGACGCCGCGCGCAATGGGGATTGGGTCGTCTTGGAAATCGACGTTAAAGGCGCGAAAAGCGTTGTCGCTCAGATTCCCGACGCCGTTACGATCTTTATCGCGCCCCCGTCCTTGGACGCGTTGCGCGAGCGACTAGCCGCGCGAGGCTCAGAAACTCCGGAAGACGTCGCGAAACGTCTCGCGCAAGCGTCCCTTGAGCTCGAGCAGAGCGACTTCTATCGCTACCGCGTTGTGAACGATAAACTCGACGACGCGTACGCGGAGTTAGTCGCCGTTATGCGCGAAATTGCGCGGTCGTAAATCGGCGTTTTCGTTCCTTGACAAATATCGTTTTCAGAATACTCTATAGGCGCACGCGGCGCGCGCCGCGTCGAAGCGCTACCTTGGATAGGATATTTACTAATGATCGAAGAACTAAAAGACGAAAAACTAGTACGAAAGGTTGGCGGTCGTTTTCGCTTGACGACGCTCATTCAGAAGCGCCTCGCTTCGATGAAACACGGCGGCGGTCCCGGTGAAGAGCGTCCTCATTCCGACGAGAAGTACGACGAAAAAGACTACCTTCAGAAAGTCGTGCGCGAGATTCTCGACGACGAAGTTACGCTCGTGCTCAATGAAGACGGCGAGCCGACGGAAACGACCGTCTTCGAGATGCGATAGACCTAACGCAACGGCGCGCGAGCCTGCCGCGTCCAATAGCGCGAGCGTGTCTATGATTCGCTCGCGCTATTTTATCGACGCTCTTGTGCGCCGGTCGTTATGAACTTGCTAAGAGAGTTATAGGAGACGCTCAATGCCAGAAAGAATCTTTAGTCTAGCGAGAAGACTTCGCGTCGATACGATGGAAATCGTCGACGCGTGTCAGGTTCTCGGTATTAGAACGGATAGAAAGCTTACGACTTCGCTCACTGCCATGAAAGACTCCGAGGTCGCGCTCATCGAAGAGTTTTTTGCCAAGAAGCGCGCGGAAGAAGCAGAAGCGGAAAATACCGAGAGCGTCGCGCCTGAGCTTCAATCTGAGCCTGCCAATGAAAGCGTCGGACTCGAGACGAGCGCGCAAAATGTCGAAGAAGACGAAGAAGACGAAGACAACGGCGCTGAAACGAGCGTAGAAGCGCAAAATAACGACGAAGAATCGGACGAACCGGAAACGCCGAACGAAAGAGTCGTCGAACAGCCGCGCGTTACGCCGGTCGATAAGGAAGTCGAGAAGCCCCGCGCGTCAAAGAGAGTGCGCGCGAAAACGACGGAACCCGACGAACCGTTGCGCGATTGCGAAATTCTTATCGGCGTTTGCGGTGGAATCGCCGCGTACAAAGCGGTCGAACTGACAAGTCTACTCGTTAAAGCCGGCGCGAAACCGACCGTCGTGATGACGGAAGCGGCGACGCGACTCGTCGCGCCCAGGACGTTCGAAGCGATCTCGAATCGCCCGGTCGCAACCTCCATGTGGAGTGATAATATGGCGCATCCGCACATTGAATTGGCGCGCCAAGCGAAAATCTTCTGCGTCGCGCCCACAACTGCGAACGTCATGGCGAAAGCCGCGTGCGGTCTTGCCGACGACCTCATGACCTCGACGATTCTCGCATTCGACGGCGCTCTCATCTTCGCGCCCGCCATGAATTCCGTTATGTGGAATAAACCCGCGACTCAACGCAATCGCGCGACCCTGGAAGCGGACGGCGCGACGATCGTCGGTCCCGAGTCGGGACGACTCAGCTGCGGAGAAGAGGGCGTTGGGAGAATGGTCGAGCCGAACGAGATTCTGCGCGCGATCGAGCAAGCGGCGCGCGAGCTTGCGAAAATCGCATAGGCGTCGTTTTGATAAAACAGAAAAAAGACGACGATCTGGCAAAAATCCTTTTTTGCTTTTTTCTTGACGAAAGTAGCCTTCAGAGTAATTAACAGACTCGTAATTTTGTGAGTCTGTTAATTACCTAGCTTGTCTATCTTGTCGTGTGGTAGATCTGATTGAGGGCAGAAAAATCTCTTTTTTGTACTTTTTTTGTCATGCCCCCTTGTCTAAATAAGGTTTCTGTGTAGAATGGTCGAAATGTTGCAAATTACCGACGACAAAGAGTCGCGACTGCGCCGCTAGCTCTCTTTAAAGCTATGCGCAGCGATGGACGGCGCGGACAACCGCGCCTGTGCTCCACGCGTTGCCGCTCTTTGTAACCGACTATTAGCTCCCGTCTTTCGGTTTTGAGCGAATTGTCGGCGACTGTAACATGCGTCAGTTTTCACCTGAAAGATTCGCTCACACTGCGCGAGCGCTAAGAGCCGCGAGGCTCTCAGATATTAGGTTGCGAAATAGACGTTCGGCTTAGCGAGACAAGCGTTGACCGCTTAGCGACGGATATTTGTCAATTTGGTTTGGAAATAACGGAGATAATACAGTGTCCAATTCCGGAAATGGCGTCATCAGAATAAGGATGGAAGCGTACGATCACGTCGCGCTCGACAATAGCGCGCTCGAGATCGTCGATACGGCTAAACGTACTGGTTCGATAGTAAAGGGTCCGATTCCGCTCCCAACGCGCGTCGAAATCTACACCGTTCTTTCCAGCCCTCACGTTGACAAGAAAGCCCGCCAACAATACGAGATTCGCACGCACAAGCGCATTATCGATCTCGTCCAGGCGACCGCGAAGACGATCGAAGCGCTCAATAAGATCGTGTTGCCCGCCGGCGTTGCAATTCACATTAAGGCGACTTCCGCAAAGAAAGACTAAGAACTCTGCGAAACGCTCGCTCTTGTTTAGCCGTATCGGCCTTCACGCGAACAACGGGCCGCAATGCGGCGTTTATCGTCTGTAAAAGACAAAGGAATGTAAGATATGTGTATCGGTTTACTAGGTCAGAAACTCGGTATGAGCCAGCTTTTCACCGAACAGGGAGAGGTGATTCCTGTTACCGTAATTCAAGCGGGTCCGTGCACGACGCTACAAGTTAAGACGCTTGAACGCGACGGGTACGAAGCGGTGCAGCTCGGCTACAAGGACAAGCCTCGTCGTCTCGCGCGTCGTAGCGAGCGCGGACACGTCGCGAAGATCGACAGCAAGCGCCAGAAGGCTGCTGCTGCCGCGAACGTAGCGCTTCCTAAGAAAGCGGATTGCGAACCGAAGCGTTTTATTCGCGAATTTCGCGTTCCGGTCGAAGGCGTCGAGGTCGGTCAGGTCTTTGATGTGGAAGTCTTCAACGACGTGTATGCCGTTGACGTAACCGCCAACAGCAAGGGACGCGGTACGGCGGGCGTTATGAAGCGCCACAACTTTAGCGGTCAACGTATGACGCACGGTGTTAAGAAGTGCCACCGCCATCTCGGCGGCACGGGCTGCAGCTCGTATCCTAGCCGCGTTCTCAAAGGTAAGAGAATGGCAGGTCATTACGGAGCGGCTCGTTGCACGGTACGTAATCAGAAGATCGTCGTCGTCGATAAGGAAAACAATCTTCTCGTAATTCGCGGCGCGGTTCCCGGACCCACCGGCGCGTACGTCATGATTCGCCCGACTAACAAATTGCCGGCGCCGAAGCACAACAAATGGCGACTTGCTTGATCTTGCGTCAGTCGTTTCAATGGTGGTCAAAAACAGTTAGATAGAAAAGAATTGACAGTAAGATGACGAATTTACCTATTTACGATAAGACTGGCGCCAAAGTTGGCGATTATTCGATCGACCTTGACGCGCTCGCGCCGAAGTTTAGCGCGCAATTGCTCAAAGAAGCGATCGTCATGTATCAGAACAATCTCCGCCAGGGTTCCGCGAAGTCGAAGACCCGATCGGAGGTCTCGGGCTCGCGCAAAAAGATGTACCGTCAGAAGGGTACCGGTAACGCTCGCGCTGGTCACAAGCGTAGCGGCGTTCGTCGCGGCGGCGGTCATATCTTCGCGAAGACCCCGAAGGATTGGACCTATCGTCTACCGCGCAAAGCTCTGCAAGTCGCCGCTAATATGGCGATGGCTGAAAAAGTGCGCGGCGAACGCGTTAAGGTCATCGACGCGATCGCGTTGCAAGACCCCAGCGTTCCAAAGACGAAGGAAATCGCGGCGACCCTCACCGCGCTCGACCTTGCTCGCACCGTGCTCGTCGTCGTCGATCAGTACGACAAGAACACGTACCTGAGCGTGCGCAATATTCCGAAGGCGAAGATCCTGCCCGTAAGCGATTTGAACGCTTACGAAATTCTCCGTCCTTACCAACTGTTGGTTACGAAGTCGGCGTTGGACAAGTTTGTCGAAACTCGCGTCGGTAAGTAGTAGACGCTTCGCAATCGT
>ONJR01000216.1 GCA_900318195.1 uncultured Planctomycetota bacterium | reverse complement strand
GAAGAGAAAGCCGCGCCGACCGCGCCGGGTATGGACGGAATGTACTAATCGTTGCGTAGAGATCTCGTATAATCTAAGCGAAAATGACAATGCGGGCGCGTCGTTCTTTTGCGACGCGCTCGCGTTCTATTTTGTCAACGGCTTATCCTATGAAAATACGCCATTCCTATTCTGGGCTTGGAGGCGAGAGCGCTTTTATCATTTAGATAGTCAGATAATCGCGCGTTATTTGGCGATCGTATCGGAATTTTGATTGTACGCTTTAGCAACGCACTTCCAAACGCCGTCCATTTTGAGCAGTAGTAGCACGTCGGTGAAGTTAATGCGATCGCGCCAGCCTTCTTCAAGTACGCGCACGACGGCGAGCGGTTCTTCGAGGAGAAGGACGTCGACGCGGGCATTGAAATCCTTGCCGCCGGGACAACCGTCGACATTGTCGTAAAATGCGTTGATCGAACCCTGTTCGAGCTTTCCGTCGAGGAAACCAAAAAGTACGGCGTTGTCGACGAAGAGTTCTTTCGCATACTTTGAATCGCCTTCAGCAACCGTCTGAACGAATTTCATCGCCGCGTTCTGAACAGCTTCGTATTCGCTAATCGTAGATCGCATTCTCATATCTCCTGGTGTTGCAAGTTCATGAATTCGCGCCGACGCCAACGCGTCGACTTGATAACGACGCGCTAGTTCCCAATCGCGTCTTAGTGTGTACAATATACACTATGTTTGGAAAGCGGCAAGAACTAACTTACTGGTTAGGTACTTTCCTCAAGGTAAGCGTGTACAAGACTGAACTCGGGAGTGGACTATGGTAGAACAAAGGTGCATTGGTCAGGAGTATTTCGGTAAGACGGGATTCTGCTATACGCTGTCGCTTATTAACGGCAAATACAAAATGACCATTTTGTACGTTCTCATGGAGTTTGGAACTGTGCGCTTTAACGAGATGAAGCGCTATATCGGGGACGTTTCTTATAAAATGCTCGCGTCGTCGTTAAAGGAACTTGAACGCGCGGAGCTAGTTATTCGAACAGAGTATCCGCAGGTTCCCCCGAAAGTCGAATATTCCCTCTCCGAACGTGGTAAATCTCTCATTCCTATTCTCGACGCGCTATGCGAATGGGGCGATCAGAACAGAATATAACGACGAATCACGCATCGAGCTCGAACGTCAGACAACATTGCGCTACCAGGAAAGACTCACGGTAGAACTAATCAAATTGCAACTATTTCCCCAGCAATAGCGTCTAACTTCAAACGGACGCTTTTACTCGCCCATTGACCGTCCACTATGATCATAAATTCATTTTTTCGCGTTACTCTCTTCTGCTAGCGTATCTTCTTTTTCTTTTGTCTTGATCAATAGCGCGAACCGAATCTTTGATCACAGAGTCCCCCGATTCCATATTTGTATGCTAATGATGAAGTTGCGTCGCGTACTCGCTTCACATCTTTTCTGTAATACGTCATACAAATCAAGTAAAGAGCTCTAATAGCGTCGTCCTCATAGAGTAGTCGCTTGGAGAATATTATTCGTAAAAGAGAGAACAGTAATGATTACTCATTCAAACAAAAACTTGACGTCATAATAGTCACTGCATCGTCTTCGAAAGCAATAATGGTCTCACGCGGGTCGGTTCTTCAAGTTCCAAGCCCAAAACCGCCGTGAAGCGACTGGCTTCACGGCGGTTTTAGCTAGCAATTACAGAATCGCGATCCTAAACGTAATGGTCATTCCTGAGTGTAATCTGGGACGGCGTTCTTTGACTTATCAGGATCTTCCGGACGCGTCGGCTTAACAGGCGGGTCTTCCTCAAGTTCTTTGAGGAGTTCTTCGACCCCGCGTTCGAGTTGAGGATCGCGTCCTTCGAGAACCGCTTGTGGATCCTGCCAGACTTCGATATCGGGATCGACGCCGTGTCCTTCGATTACGTATTCGCCCGTTTCGCTATTCGTAGCAGAGAGCGGCACGGACACGGCGCCGCCGTCAAGTAGCGGACCGCGTCCTGAAATACCAACGACTCCGCCCCAACTACGCTTGCCGACCAGCTTGCCAAGTCCCGACTTTCGGAAATAATACGGGAAGATGTCGCCGTCGCTAGCGCTCGTTTCATTAAGCAGACAGATGAATTTCGCGGTCGTTGCGATCGTCGGATAAGTCGTCGGCGTCTCGCGCACTTTACCATAACGCGTGCCGAGCACCTTTTGATTCAGACGCATAATAATCCACGGCGAAATATTGCCGCCGCCGTTGCTACGTTCGTCTATGACGATACCCTCTTTGCGCAACTGCGGATAATACCACTTGATAAACTCGTACGCGCCGTTGCCGCCCATATCCGGGATATGGAGATAGCCCAAGCGACCGTCGCTCAACTCCGTAACGCGCTTTTGCCGATCGAGCACGAAGTTCAGGTAGCGAAGATTGTCTTCGGAATCGACCGGTTTATAGGTCGTCGTCCAAGCGTTCTCTTCTGAACCGTCTTTACTCAACGTCAGTTCGACGCGTTGCGATTTATTTTGCAGGAGACGATACGGGTTGTCGTTTCCTGCGAGTTTAACGCCGTCGATCGCCAGGACGTAGTCGCCCTCAGACGCCTTGACGCCCAATTCGGTCAAAGGCGAGCGATATTTCGGCTCCTCGTTATGCCCCGGATAGATCTTTGATATTCGATAAAGATTCTTTTCCTCATCGAGCGCAAAGGTCGCGCCGGGTAGTCCGACGACCGGTCGCTCAGGTCTAACGTAATCGCCGCCGTCGACGTAGGTATGACCGATATTAAGCTCGGCGATCATTTCGGTGAGCACATAGGTCAAATCGGAACGATGAGCAACGTGCGGCAGAAGTTCGCGATACTGCTGACCAACGGCGTCCCAATCGAGCCCGTGCATATTTTTAACGTAGAAGTAATCGCGGAATCGACGCCAAACCTCTTCAAAGATTTCGTTCCATTCTTCGCGCGGATTAACGTCGCTGTACATTGAGTCGATCGTGAACGTCTTCGATTCGCCGCCAGTCGCTCCAACGTCGTACATTCGATAGCCGCCCTTGTTCGTTAGGAGCTTCTTGCCGTCTGCCGAAATTGCATAGCCGCCGAAATCTTCAATAAACGTATTCAGCTTGAGATTCTTGAGATCAAAAGACTTCAGCTTAGGAACGCCATTGCGATCGCGACCGTAGAATTCCTCGGGCTCCTGGACGAAAAAGAGGAAATCGCCGGCGCAAGCAAGCGAACTGTAATTTTCAGAAGGAATCGGCAGTCGCACAACGCGGCTTTCAAGTCCGTCGAAGTCGATCTTTTTAACCTCGTCCGACTTTTTCTCATCAGACTTATCGGAGTCGTCTTCACCCTCGTCTTTATCTTCGTCGTCTGTCTTAACTTCCGATTCCGGCGCCTCGTCGCTCTTGACGACAAAGGTATTCTCAACGTCTTTACGCAACGCGAGAGCAAACACGCCGTCGAAACGATCGCCAGCAAAGTTCCATTCAATTGAACTGAACTGCGGATAGAATTCGCGTTGACCAATAAAGAAGAGCCAATTGCCGTCGCTCGACCATGCGGGCGAGTGATTATTGAACATCGGATCGGTTACGCGACGAGAAGTTTGCGTTTCCTTCTCCCAAATATAGATTGAATCGTAACCATTATTCTCGCTCAACTCATAGGCAAGGTAAGCGCCGTCCGGAGACCAACTCGCGCCGGGAAAACCTGCGTACTTGTCGCGCGCTACTTCGATCAGCTCGATTAACTTCGGAGCTTCGGAAGGATTGGCGTATTCAAGAGAGGCGACGTAAAGGCGATTCATCGAGTCACGGAAGGAAAGCGCCTTGTTGTCGCAAGCCCATTGGAGCGAATCAAGTTTCGCGCGGAGTGAATTCGTAATCTGCACCTTTTCCTTTTCACCCTTCTGGTCGATCACATAAACCTGATCTTCGCCTGTCTCGTCTGAAATAAAGGCTATCCAACGTCCGTCTGGAGACCACGCCGGCGCGCGATCATGGGCGTTCGAGCTATTCGTCAGATTGCGAGTGAGACCGTTCTCTTGCGGCACGGTAAAAATATCGCCGCGCGCGGTAAAGAGCGCGCGTTTGCCTTCGGGACTCAAGTCGTAGGTTTCAATATTATTCCACGCTTTAACGCGAGTAGGTCGCGCGGCAAGTCCGTCGTGTGGAACGGTAATTTCGAGCTCGCGCGTTTCGCCGCTTTCGGCGTTATAGACGCGCAAGGTTCCAGCCAGTTCGTAAACGATTTGATTAGCGCCGTCAGAAGACGCCCAGCGAACGTCCCAATCTTGCGAATCCGTAATCTTGTGAATCGGATTCTCTTCATCCTCGGGCGCATACTTATACAGATTCATCGTCCCGTCGCGATCGGATACGAAGTATACGTAATCGCCAACCCACATGGCGTCGCGATCAGTTCGCGGCGTCGTTGGAATCTCGGAGAATTCGCACGTTTCGCGGTTGAAAATCAATAGATATTGCGCCCAGCCGCCTTCATAGCGTTTCCAGTGCCGGAAATCGCGGAAGAGCGGCGAATAGACGAGTTTTGTCCCGTCAGGCGAAAGGTCGCCGGCTCCGGCGACAGGCACGCCAATTTTCACCGGCAAACCGCCGTCAACTGAGACGAGATAGATATTCGTTAGAGAATCGACTTCGTCGGAGTCGCGTTTCGATCGAAACATGACTTGCGCGCTATCAGGCGTCCACCCGAGTGTCTGAGCCTCAATACCTCGCCGCGGCGCTCCGGAAGGCGTCGGATAATACGTCAAGCGTTTAGGTTCGCCGCCTTGCGCGGGAATTACGTAGACCTGATCGTCGCCGTCGTACTGACCGGTAAACGCGATCCATTTGCCATCGGGCGAGAACTTTGGGAATTCCTCCAATCCCGGATGCGCAGTAAGGCGAACGACGTTATTACCGTCGAAATCGCTCCTCCACAAGTCGCCGGCATAGCAGAAGACGACCTGATCCTCGTAAACGTCAGGATACCGTAGTAATTTCGTCGGCTCGACGGACGCGCCGCCGTCCTCTTGCGCAGGCGCGTGCGCGGTCGCAATCGTAGCGAGCGCAAGTACGGCAAGCGCGGTCGACCATAGGAAACGACCTTTCATGATTGACTCCTTGTGTTAAAAGTCGGCGCCGTTATAAGCGCGCGAAATGGGATTCAATTATGTCATAACGAGCGCGCGCACGGCGATCGCCCGTCTCTGAATAGTTTCTTACAATCTTCGCAAGAAGCCCTACGATAAGATAGGCAAACTAGGAAGAATTAAGTCTATTTTAAAGTACGAACCAAAAATAAAAAGGGTAAAACAGAAATTAAGCTGAAAATTTACTGAAAATACTGACAAGGTCGTTTTATTCGACTTACAAGAAAATCAAAAATCCCTCCGAACGCTCAGTTCGAAGGGATCCAGGTTTAAGATGAAAGCAGAACGCTTTTCCTGTTTCTAATGACGTAAGGAGGCTTTCGTTTCAGGCAAGCGCTCCGTCAAGCCGTTGCTCGCAACGCGCGTCGGAATCACGCTACGTTGCAAAACGAACATGCGAACAATAAATTCGCTCCCATCCGCAGAGTATCCTACAACTCAGGTTCGGGCGCCTCGTCGTCGCGGAGTAGCTCGTCTTCGCGAAGCGCCATGGCGACGCGTTCGCGACTACGCTCTTGGCGTTCGCGCCATTGCGCGTTGGGATCCGCGCTTTCTTCTCGGCGCGTCGTGTATCGACCAGGTTCCCCAGCGCGATTTGACGCGACTGAATTGTTCGCGCCTGCGCCATTCTGAGCGGTCGGCAAGTATTCCGCCGACGACGGGGTCGACGAACCCATCCAGTCGCCGCCCAGCGCGCGATAAAGTTGGACAACCGACGCCATCATGCTGGCTTGACACTGTATGAATTGCAATTCGTAGGACAACTTACCCGCCTGCGAATCCAAAAGGCGTTGGAAATCGATCTGACCGCTCTGATACCGCTCTTTCGACAGGTTGTACGCGTCGGTGTAGGCGTCGACTGCATCGGAGAGCGTCTGCACACGATCGCGTTCGTTCACGTACGCGACGAGCGAGTCGTCCACTTGCTGAGCCGCTTCCAGCACTGCCTCGCGATACGCGACGATCAATTCTTGATGCGTGAAGCGTTGCGCTTCCACATTGAAGCGGTATTTGCCGAAGTTCAGAATATTCCAACGGAATGACGGTCCGATCGCCGCGTTGACAGAACTGCCCTCAAAAAGGTTCTCAAGCTTGTCGGAATCGAGTCCGAAAGAGCCGTTAAGCGTAAAGATCGGGTACAAATCGCCGATCGCGACGCCAACACGGGCGTTCTGCGCTATGACACGTTGTTCCGCCGCGCGAATATCGGGACGACGGCGCAGTAGGTCGGCGGGAATACCAACAAGAATCTCTTCCGGCGCCTGAGGAATTCCTAGGTCTTCGGTCTCCTTCATGATACCGTCGACGTAGCCGGGCGTCCGTCCTAACAGGATACTCAGCTGGTTGAGCGTCTGTTGGTAATACGTTTGGAGAGTCAGAATACTCGATTCCGTACCTTTGTAGACCCCTAGAGCCTGGCTCTCGTCGAGTTTACTTGCGGAGCCCAACTCATTCTTCGTACGCGTAATCTGCAAGGTGTCGCGCTGAATACCGATATTTTCCTCGCTGATTCGGATCTGCTCCTGGTACGAGCGCGCATTCACGTAGTATCGAGCGACGTCAGCGCAAAGAATAACGTACGCGTTACGATAAAGTTCGCGCAATTCTTCCATGTTGGCGTTCGCGACTTCGGTAGCGCGCGCAAGCCGACCAAAGACGTCAAGTTCCCACGACATTGACGTTACAAGCGTCCAGTCGTTGTAATCCGTGTCGAGCGCGCCGTTGCGACCGTACGTATACCCGCCTGACTCGCTGAATTGCGGATATGCGTTCGCCTGCGTCGAGCCGAGCGTCGCACGCGCCGACTGGATACGGTAGAGAGCCTCGCGCAATGTTAGGTTATTCGCAACCGCCTCGTTCGTTAGACGCGAAAGCGTTGGATCCTGGATTTGACTCCACCAACTCGAGACGTCCGCGCCGACTTCCTGACGAATTCCTTTCGTCTCGTCGACTTGAATGTACGATTGATTGACGGAAGCGCACGTCGGACTATAGTCAGTCCCAACTTTACACCCTCCGCAAAACACAAGTGATAACAGCGCGCTCAGCGCTATACCACGTTTCATATAAGGATTCATCCTTGCCTCCTTAAAAAGACGCCGACGCTCAGACGCCTCGTGAGCGCGCCGCAACAACCTCCTGTCGTCGGGAACGCCCATTCCAGAACGTCGACTATTCAAAGACCATGCTGTTTGTCTTATGGTAGTAAGTTTCCATATAAACTGCGAACGCGACGCGCGAGCGTAAACTCACCGCCCCACACGACGTCCCGGAAACAAAAGACGTCGCGTGTCAATGAAGCGCCCTATTTTCTCATAATCTGACCATGCGGCGCTCAACATGCAAAAACTCGAGCGCGCAATCTGTGCAGACCTTTGGTAAGAGTACAACGCCCTTAACGCGAGACGCATAAAAGCAACGCTAAACGACAAGCCTCCTACAGCTCGCCGCAAGGATTATTTTCACCAACTATACACTACGCAATTCTCAGCGACTATCCGACTCCTACTCTACTCAAGTCCAAACATATAACCGACCGCTTTTCCGCAAGCCAATCGATAACGGCGCCGTACAAATCCCTTCACACGCGTACAACAAGGCGTTCGAAAAACGAGCGTTTATCGCTTTCATGCGAAAGTACGCGCACTGGGACATAAAGTCCGAAACCTTTCAGACCATTTATCGTAAACTCCAATCGTCCGACTTTAACCGCTTTTGACGATCTTGCCCCATTTTCAAACAAAAAAGAGAACGACTATCGAGCTGTTCACCCTAAAAATACCG
>ONJR01000182.1 GCA_900318195.1 uncultured Planctomycetota bacterium | reverse complement strand
GCGATAGGTTTTAAAGGCGAAAGCCGTTTTTAACAATCCCTATATAGGAGTTTTTTCAGATGAAGTGTCGTACCCTTCTTCTCGCCGCCGCCGCGTTCATGGTTGCGGCTACGAGCTTTGCTCAAGATTGCAACGTTCCGGCTCCGTGTGGCGCCGTCGCCCCTAGCTGTGAAGCCGCTCCGGTCGCTTGCGCGCCGGTTACCTGCGCTCCCGCTTGCGCTCGCGTTTGCATTCCTTGCATTAATCCTTTCAGCGCGCTTAAAGACGCGTTCTGCAATGTTCGCGCGAATCTCGCGGCTCTGAAGCCCTGCTGCGTCGCTCCTTGCGCTCCCGCTTGCGCCGCTCCGGCTCCTTGCGCTCCCGCTTGCGCCGCTCCGGCTCCTTGCGATCCCGCTTGCGCCGCCCCGGCTCCTTGCGAACCCGCTTGCGCCGCTCCGGCTCCTTGCGAACCCGCTTGCGCCGCTCCGGCTCCTTGCGCTCCGGCGTGCGCTCCGGCTTGCGCTCCCGCGAAGGCCGCTTGCTGCTTCAAGCCGTTCCAGGCTCTGAAGGCTCGTTTCGCTCGCCCCTGCATCGCGGCTCCGGCTTGCGCTCCTTGCGCTCCCGCCGCTTGCGCTCCCGCGTGCGAAGCTCCGGCTCCGGCTCCTTGCGCTCCCGCGTGCGTTCCGGCTGGTTGCTAGTCGAATGTAGCGTAGCGACGACGAACAAGTTGCGTCGCGTCAACCCAAATTAGCGACGCAATTCGACGTCGACGATAGAGTTTAGTCATCAAGACCGCGAGGCGTTTCGACGTCTTGCGGTCTTGTTGCGTTTTATTCGTTCGTTTCGCTCGCCTGACACGCGCGGCGTATGCGTACGATCGTCTTGAGCGTTCTCGATATTTGGTCGAGCGGTATCATATTAGCGGCGTCGCACGGCGATTCGTCCGGATTGTAGTGCGTTTCCAGAAAGAGCGCGTCGATACCGACAGCCGCGGCGGCGCGCGCGAGCGGCGCGACGTACTCGCGTTTGCCGCCCGAGGTTCCATTGTGCGCGCTAGGCTCCTGCACGCTGTGCGTCGCGTCGAACACGATCGGCGCGCCTGTACGCTTCATTACGACGAGCGCGCGAAAGTCGTTCACAAGCGCGCCGTATCCGAAGAAGGTTCCGCGCTCACACAATAAGACGTTCGGATTGCCGAAGGCTAGCATTTTATCGACGACGCGCGACATATCTTGCGGCGCCATGAACTGACCTTTTTTTATATTGACCGGCTTGCCCGTTCGCGCGGCGGCTTCTAGCAGGCTCGTCTGTCGCGCTAAGAATGCAGGTATCTGAATAAGATCGACGACCTTTGCCGTCGGTTCCGCCTGACTCGGTTCGTGAATATCCGTCGTGACGGGCGTCTTGATCGTTTCGCGTATTTCAGCGAGCAATTCTAACCCAGCGTCGAGTCCTAGTCCGCGCCACGATTCGACGCTTGTGCGATTCGCCTTGTCGAACGATCCCTTGAAGACGAGTTGTATAGGAAATCCTGCTTGATTAAGTTCGTCGACAATATCGCGTAGTCTTTTAGCGATTTCGAGGGACGACTCGCGCTGTAGCACGCATGGTCCCGCGATAAGCGTTAGATCGCGTCCGACTCCGCACGCGCAGTCGGCGATGGCAACGGGATTGTTCGGTTTCATTTCATATGCCTCATCCTTCTTTGAACGTCGATTTTCAGACGCGCGCGTCGCGCGTCGATCCGGGCGCGATCATAGCGAAAAAAAGGACGTTTATCAAGAGAAGGTTATGCGCTCTGAACGCTTGATCGACTTGACGTTTGATCGAGTGTGATTACAATGACGCGTAAAGTAGCGGCGCGCGGCGTCGCTTCATGAATAACATCAACCGAATGAAGGTCGCTTCGTTCGGCGTAGGGACGCAGTATTATGCTAAGAAATATTATCACCGCGCAACGCTCATGCCTTGCGCTCTTCGTATTGCTTTTGCTCAACGTAACGGTATGTTCGTGTAAACGTTCCAGCGCGGATTTACCCGAGGCTGATTCGTCCGAACTCGACGTTCGACCCGTTCGCGTTTACGTTGTGCCAGAACCGACGGCGGTCGAAACGCGCACGTTTCCCGTCTTCGTTAAAGGCGGCGCGACGACGAAATTGTCTTTTCGCACGCCAGGTCGACTCGAGGAGTTCAACGCCGAGGTTGGGCGTCGTTTTCAAGAAGGCGAGGTCGTCGCTCGCTTGGACGCGCGCGATTATCAGCTTGTCGTTGATCGTGCGCAGCAGGCGTTAGTTGAAGCGCGCGCGGCGCTCAAGGCAATGGAGACCGGCGCGCGCCCTGAGGACGTAGCGTCCGCCGAGGCGGCGTTTTCCGCCGCGCGTTCGCAACGCGAGACAGCGGAGAAGCAGTACGCGCGTATCGACAGCTTGCGTAGCGACGGAACCGCGTCTGAGATGCAGTATGATTTAGCGAAATCGACACTCGACGCGGCGCGTGCGGCGGAGCTTGCGGCGGAAAAGACGTTAGAGAAGGCGCGCAAGGGCTCGCGCGCGGAAGAAATCGAAATGATCAAGGCGAAGATCTCCGGATTGGAGATTGATCTGCAACTCGCGGAGAACAAGCTTTCCGACGTCGTACTAACGGCGCCCTTTTCCGGCGTTGTATCCGAGAAATTCTTTGAGAATCACGAGACGGTCGCGCCTGGTCTGGCGGTTGCGACCCTTGTCGACGACAAGAGCTTTGAAGGCGAAATGAGCGCGACGGAGGAGCTTCTTCAGCGTCGTGATTCGGTCGCTTCGGTCGAATGTCGGTTCGAGGGCGTTCCCGGCAAGGTTTTTCCCGCGACGCTTAAGCGCGTTTCGACGTCGGTTCAGAAGGGTAATCGTTCGTACCTTGCGACGCTCTCGGTGAACGCGAGCGCAGAAGACGGCGTGCTGATCGGTATGGTCGGGGTCGCGACGCTTACGCTTGCAGATTCTAGCGACAAGGTATACGTTCCCGCGTCTTCTCTCGTTTCGAATTCCGAAGTTTCCGACACGTCTACGAGCGTTTGGGTCGTGAACGAGGACGGCGAGACGCTGACGCGTCGCGAGGTCGAAGTCGGCGAGCTTTCAGACGATCGCGCCGAGATACTTTCTGGTCTTTCTAGCGGCGAGCGCATAGTTGGCGCGGGCGCGCGTTTTATTAAGGAAGGTCAGAAGATTCGACTTTTACAGGACGAATAACGCGAATCGCGTATTGGCGCGCGAGCGAGCGTACTCGCCGCGCGACAGGACGTCAATCTTTACTCTATATATAGCGAGGCAGATTATATGATCCCCCAATATGCGGTGAATCACCGTTTCGTCGTTGGATTTGGCGTGTTCCTTATTCTGTTAGGGGGCGTCTGGTCCTATTGCACGCTGGGGCGTTTGGAAGACCCCGAATTTGCTGTTAAAACAGCGGTTGTCGTCACGCTGTGTCCCGGTTACTCGACGGAGGAAGTCGAGGAACGCGTAACGAACGTAGTCGAGCGCGCGTCGCAGCAGATTAAACATTTATGGCGCACGCGTTCGATTTCTAAGCCCGGCGTGTCCTTTGTCTTTGTCGATTTGGAAGAGAAAACGCGTCCCGACCAGATGCCTGAGCTGTGGCAGGATTTGCGCAATAAGTTGTCGACGATCAAAATGGAGCTTCCTCTTGAAGCGTTGCCTCCAATCGTGAAAGACGACTTCGGCGACGTCTACGGTTGCGTCTTTGCGCTTACCGCCGACGGCTTCTCTGACGCCGAGCTCATTAAGAAGGCGCGCGAATTACAGAAGGAACTGTTGCTCGTTGATCAGGTTCGCCGCGTCGAGCTCTGGGGGTTGCCGGAGGAGCGCGTCGAGGTTGAAATCTCTCGCGCGCGTATGGCTGAGCTTAACGTCAGTCCCGCTATGATACTGCTCGCGTTGCAGAGTCAGAATCTCACGGTCGATTCCGGTCGTCTGCAGGTCGACGGCGCGAAGGTTCGCGTTTCGCCTACGGGGCGTTTTGAGTCCCTTGAAGAGATCGAAAACCTTCTTCTTCCCGACGGTCTTCAGGGCGATCTTGCGAATCTCGCGTCTGAAGCGTTTATGAAGACGACGCTTGCCGGCGCGAGTTCGCGACTTGACGAAGTCGCGGGCGAGGGACGACGTCAGATTCGTCTAAAGGACGTCGCTACGGTACGGCGCGTATCGAACGAGGAACCGACGCAGATCATGCGTTCTAACGGTCGTCGCGCGGTCGCGCTCGCGCTCTCTCCGATTCCTAACGGTAACGTTCTCAAGATGGGCGAAGAGGTTCGCGCGGCGTTGAAGTCAGAACTTGCGCGCAGTCCTGTCGGGTTTGAAATCGAGGACGTTAGCTATCAACCGAACAGCGTCCGTGTCTCGATTCACGCTTTTACGAAGAATTTGCGCGAGGCGATAGTAATCGTCACCGTAGTCGTCATGCTCGCGATGGGCTGGAAGAGCGGACTATTAATAACGAGCAGTCTCCTAATAGTCATTTTAGGGACGTTCTGCGTTCTTAAGACGCTTGGCGTGGATTTGCAGCGAACGTCGTTGGGCTCGTTGATCGTAGCGCTCGGTATTTTGGTCGACGACGCGGTCGTAGTCGGGGACTTAATTCTTGTGCGTATGCAGCGCGGGGTAGCTCGTCTAGAGGCTTGCGTCGACGGCGCGCGTCGAGCGGCGTTTCAGCTTTTGGGCGCGACGATAGTCGGCGCTCTTGCGTTCTGGCCGATTTATCTTTCGCCTAATATGACGGGCGAATACGCTGGCTCGCTCTTTATCGTAGTCGGCTTTTCGCTCATGATAAGCTGGTTCGTCGCGATGTTGCAGACGCCGGTCGTGTACTATTGGTTTGTTAAGGTTAAGCCCGCTCAGGATCATAAGGATCCGCATAGCGGTCCGGTCTATCGTTTTTATCGCTGGACCCTTGAGACGGCGTTACGTTTTCGATACGCGACGATCATCGTTTTGCTTGTCGCTCTTTTCTTTGCCGGCGTCGGTTTCAAGCGTGTTCCGCAGATTTTCTTTCCTCGCGCGCAACGCTGTCAGTTCATGATCGACTTCTGGGAGCCCGAGGGTACGTCGATAACACGCGTCTCCGAGGATTTGCGCAAGGTCGAAGCTTACTTATGCGGTCAAGAGGGGGTCGTGAACGTCGCCAGCTTTATCGGCGCGGGTCCTCCGCGTTTTTATCTTCCGTACGAACCTGAGATTATGAATTCGAGTTACGCGCAGATAGTAGTGAACGTCGATTCGCTTGCTCGTATCTCGGAACTTCTACAGCCGGCGGAAGATTGGATTATTGCGAACTGTCCCGAAGCGGAAGTGCGCGCGCAACGTTTCGCAATGGGACCGACGACGAAATCCGAAGTTGAAATTCGTCTGAGCGGTCTAAACCATCGTGATCTCCGCGCCGCCGCCGATAAAGTGGAAGACATGTTGCGCAACGTGCCGGACGCGAAGTTTGTGCGCGACGATTGGCGTCAGGAGATTCCCTCGTGGAACCCTCATTATTCCCAGGCGAAGGGGCGCCAGGCGCTCGTTTCGCGAAGCGAGGCGCTCTTCGCTTTGCGTTGGGCTACGCGCGGAATAACGTGCGGACTCTACGCCGACGGCGAGGAGAATTTACCTATCATGCTACGCGCGACCCCAGACGATAGGGACAATTCCGAGATTCTCAACAGTATCCCGGTTTGGGGACGCGGATTGCAGAGCGTTCCGCTGAGTCAGGTTACTGATAAAGTTGGGATCGAATGGGAGCCCGGGATCATTGCGCGTCGCAATCGTGTCCCGACGATTACGGTTGGCGTCGATCCAACGCGCGGCTCCTGGTCGGAGTTGTTGGCGGAGGTGCGCCCGAAGGTCGAGGCGTTGGATTTACCCGAGGGCTGTCGTATCGAATGGGGCGGTCAATACGAGCGTTCCCAGGAGGCGACGAGCGCGCTACTCGGTAAGACTCCGATCGCGTTTATTCTCATGGCGTTGATCGTTGTCGCGCTCTTTAACGGTCTCCGCCAGCCGTTGATTATTGTTCTGACCTTCCCCCTTGCGGCCATAGGTATAACGATCGGTCTTCTCGTTATGAACAAGCCTTTCGGCTTTATGGCGTTGATAGGCGCAATGAGCCTTCTTGGAATGATGGTTCGCAACGGGGTAGTGCTTATGGATCAGATCGACGAAGAATTGTCGAAGGGCGATTCACCCTACGACGCGATAGTCGACGCTTCGGTTGAGAGAATGCGTCCAGTTACAGTAGCTGCGATGACGGTGATAGTCGGCATGATACCGTTACTGAAGGATCCGCTCTTCGATTCCATGGCGACGGTAATTATGTTCGGTCTGATCTTTGCGACGGCGCTGACGCTCTACGTCGTGCCGATATTGTACTCCATTCTCTTTAGGGTTAAAACGCGTAAGCGCATTCGATAATTTGCGGCGTTCTAGCATATCCCAACCGGTTTCGTTTTTCTTAACGTAGCCGGTTGGTTCTGCAACTTCAGCGCGATACGTATTTCGGACGGTAAAAGCGTGTCGAGATATTTCCATTTTGCGCGATTTAGGCTATAATGCCTTGCGAGCGTCGCAATTTCGGCGCGCCGTCCATGGTTGTTAGGATTTGAGCAATGGTTAGAGACGAGGAAAGGCACGACGAGAAAGAATCGTACGATCAGGTTAGCGAGACGCCTCAGGGCGCGCTTCATTCGATAGACGACGATATGTTTCACAAATTTATGACGGAGCGCGAGCTTGCCGTCTCCTGGTTGCAAGATTATTTTCCGGAGTTGGAGGAGGAAGTTGAGCTTGCCGGGCTTCAGGTAGAACCGAACGAGTTCTATGGACGCCATATTAATAAGCGAATCGCGGACGTCGTGTACTCGTTTCCCTTTCGCCATAAGCCCGGTTATGCGCAATTGACGCTGATCTTGGAACATAAGAGTCGCATCGTGAAGTCGGAACTTCGTCAAACGCTTATTCAGACGGCGTCGTATGTTGTTAATCAGCTCTTTCGCGAAGTCAAGCGTAATGGTTCAAGCGTAACGATCCCGCAACCGTTGGCGGCGGTCGTTTATACAGGTAACAACCGCTCGCTTACAGAGCTCCGATGGGACGAGTTGTTCCCTCTTCCGAGTTATTTAAAGCGATTTGGAGTCGTTTACAATCTCCCCGTCGTAAATATGCGAAATCTCTTACTTGCAGGTTAGAATCCAAAGAACGTGTGGCTTGACGTTATGTACAACATCATGACGCGCTTGCGCCGCGATGAATTGGACGGTTACGAGAACGCCGCTTTTTTGCCGTTGCTTCGTGATCCTAGCGCGCTGTCGTCGAACGAACTTGATCGAATAACGGCGCTGACGACTCTCTATTCAAGTCACATTGAGAAAGCGAAGCTTGATCGACATGACGAGAGAATTGACACGCTATTTAAAACTGTTGATTTGGAGGAAAAGATGACCACAGACTCGTTGTATCGAATGTTTGCTCCTTCCGCGAAAAAGGCGGGAATTGCGATCGGGGAAGCGAATGGAATTCGCAAGGGAATTCGCAAGGGAATTCGCAAGGGAATTCGCCAGGAGCGCGCTGCTTCGTTGTCTTCGCAACGAAGCGAGCTTTATTCAGCGGTTCGCGTTCGATTTGGAACCTGTCCCAATGTGTTGCGCGCCGTCGTTTCTGAAATAGACGATTTGAACGCGGTCATTAATCTTCGCGTTTTTACGCTAACGGAGGCGCAATCGGTCGAGGAAATTATCGAGCGAGCGCAAATAGGCGCGCATTAATTCCTGGTTCAAACTCTTGAAAAGATACTTTTACTTTGTCGCGCGTCTGTGCGACCTGCGTTAACACTTCAGTGTAAGTTTCGACGACGCTAGCAAAACGAATGATTTTAACGTTACGAGTCTGTCGGGGCTATGAGTAGATTATTTCTGTCTTTCTGAAAATAGACGCGCCCCTTGACATAAAGTCGAGGGGCGCGTACTCAATTGTTACGTTGGCTTACTTGCGCGCAATACTAGTTCTTTTTAACGTCCTGCAGCGCGGAGTAGTAGTCGAAGCGCTTGTAGATTTCCGCTTGGGCTTCTTCTTCGTACTTAGCGGCGGCTTCGGGATTGATGCGCTTCAGGGACTTGAAGCGGTTTTGCTTGGCTTCGAAGTCTTTGAGCAGTCCTTCTGGCGCCTTGCTGGCGAGCTTGAAGGGCTTTTCTTCGCGCGGGTCGTAAGACCATAGCGGCCAATATCCGCACTTCACGGCTTCCTTTTGCAGTTCCATACCGGTCTTCATATCGATACCCTGCCCGATGCAGTGGCTGTACGCGATAATGAGGGACGGACCCTTATAGGATTCCGCCGCGACGAGCGTCTTGATAGCGTGCGCCGGGTTGGCGCCGAGCGAGATCTGACCAACGAAGCACGTGCCGTACGAGACCGCCATCATGCCAAGATCCTTCTTCGTCGTCGCCTTACCGCCTGCCGCGAATTTCGCAACCGCGCCCTTCGGCGTCGATTTCGAAGCCTGTCCGCCCGTGTTGGAGTAGACTTCCGTATCGAGTACGAGAATATTGACGTCGCGTTGCGATGCGACGACGTGGTCAAGACCGCCGTAGCCGATATCGTAAGCCCAACCGTCGCCTCCGATGATCCAGGCGCTACGACGCACGAGGTAGTCGGCCGACATTTGCAGTAGCTTCGCCTGCTCGCAATCGCAATCGCAGGAGTTGAGCTTCGACTTGAGCTCCTTGACCCACGCGCGCTGCTGCGCGATTTCAAGTTCCGTCTCTTGCTTGTTGTTGAGCAGATTGTCGACGAGCTCCGCGCCCAATTGATCGCGTTTCGCCGTGAGAATCTCGCGCATGAAGCCAAGTTGCTGATCGACGCCCGCGCGCATACCGAGTCCGAATTCCGCGTTGTCCTCGAACAAGCTGTTGCACCACGCCGGACCGCAACCGTCGGCGTTCGTCGTATAAGGCGTCGTTGGCAAGTTGCCGCCGTAGATCGAAGAGCAACCGGTCGCGTTCGCAATTAGCATACGATCGCCGAACAACTGCGTAACCAGCTTGACGTACGGCGTCTCGCCGCAGCCCGCGCAGGAGCCCGAGAATTCAAAGAGCGGCAGCAAGAGCTGCGAACCCTTGACCGTGTCGACCTTGACCTTCGAACGATCATAGTCCGGACGCGTGAGGAAGTAATCCCAACTCTTGCGCTCGACTTCCAGATGGTCGAGTTGGTTTTCAAGATTGATACCCTTCTTGCCCTCAACTTCCTTATTCTTCGCCGGGCAGACGTAGACGCACATACCGCACCCGGTGCAGTCGTCCGGAGCGACTTGTAGCGTGAAGGTTTTACCCTCAAATTCCTTAGTCTTAGCCGGCGCTGACTTGAAGCCTTCCGGCGCGCCTTCCGCAGAGTCGTAGATCTTGAGGCGGATAGCGGCGTGAGGACACACGAGCGAGCAGTTTCCGCACTGGATACAGGTGTTCGGATCCCAGATCGGAATATCGATAGCGATCGATCGCTTTTCGTACTTAGTCGTTCCGGTCGGGAAGGTTCCGTCGGCGGTCGGCAACATATCCTTCACAGAGAGATTTTCGCCGCGGGACGCGAGGATTTCGCCGAGCACGTTTTGAACGAATTCCGGCGCTTCGCCGTACATTCCGGAATGACGATGGAAGTTCGAGGTAACTTGCGCCGGAACCTTGACTTCTTGTAGCGCAGCGAGCGAAGAATCGACCGCTTTGAAGTTCTTCTCAACGATTTCCGGACCCTTCTTGCCATAGACCTTTTGGATACCAGCCTTAATTCGCTCGATTCCTTCGTCGACGGGCATGAATTCCCCGAGCTTGAAGAAGCAGGTTTCCATAACGGTATTGATTCTTCCGCCCATTCCAGCGGCTTTCGCAACGGAGACGGCGTCGACGACGTAGAACTTGAGCTTCTTGGAGATGATCTCTTCCTGGAGTTCGATCGGTAGATGATCCCATACTTCGTCGGCGCTGTACGGCGAGTTCAGTAGGAAGGTTCCGCCTTCGACGATGGTCGAGAGCATATCGACCTTCTTCGTGAAGACAAACTGGTGGCATGCGACGAAATTAGCGGAATAGATCTGATAGGATCCCTTAATCGGTCGCGGCGAGAAGCGCAGGTGCGAGATCGTAACGGCGCCCGCCTTTTTGGAGTCGTAGACGAAATAGCCTTGACTGTAGTTCGGAGTGTATTCACCGACGATCTTGGTCGTTTCTTTGTTCGCGCCGACGGTGCCGTCGGAGCCAAGTCCGTAGAAGATGCAACGACGCACGTCGTCTTTTTCGGTGGAGAAGTTGGCGTCGTACGCGACGCTGAGGTGCGTTAGGTCGTCGTTGATTCCGACTGTGAAGCCTTGCTTGAGCGCGCCGTTTGCGAGCGCGTCGTATACGCCCTTGACCATAGCGGGCGTGAAGTCTTTCGACGCGAGTCCGTAGCGTCCGCCGTATACCTTTGGCGCTTCGCCTTTCCAACCCTGATTAATAGCGGAAACGACGTCGAGATACAGCGGTTCGCCAATCGAACCCGGCTCCTTGGTGCGATCGAGCACGGCGACGCGCTTGACGTTTTTCGGCAGCGCGTTGAGGAACGCTTCAACGCAGAAGGGACGATAGAGACGCACGTTGATCATACCGACGTTCTTGTCGTGTCCAATGTAGTCGAGATATTCTTCGACAATTCCGGCGCCGCTCGCCATAACGACAATGACGTTTTCGGCATTCGGATCGCCGAAGTAGTCGAAGAGTCGATAGCTTCGCCCGGTTAGCTTGGCGAATTTATCCATTTCCGCTTGAACGATAGCGGGGACGGCGTTGTAGGTCGGGTTGCACGCTTCGCGCGCTTGGAAGAAGACGTCCGGGTTCTGAGCGGTTCCTCGAATAACGGGCTTGTCGGGATTGAGGGCGCGTTCGCGGAATTGCTTAATGAGATCGAGATCGAGCATCTCGCGGACGACGGATTCAGGGAGTTTTTCGAGCTTGTTGACTTCGTGCGAGGTTCTAAATCCGTCGAAGAAGTGGAGGAATGGAACGCGGCTTTTGTGCGTAGCGGCGTAGGAAATGAGCGCGAGATCGTGAGTCTCTTGTACGGAACCAGCGGCGAGCATAGCCCAACCGCAAGATCGAGTCGCCATGACGTCGGAGTGATCGCCGAAGATCGAGAGCGCGTGGGTCGCGACGCATCGCGCGGTAACGTGGAAGACGGTCGGCGTCATTTCACCGGCGATCTTGAACATATTGGGGATCATGAGGAGCAGCCCCTGCGAGGCGGTGAAGGTGCACGTTAGCGCTCCCGCTTGCAACGAGCCGTGTACGGCTCCCGCCGCGCCGGCTTCACTTTGCATTTCAATGACCTGGGGGATCGTTCCGAAGAGGTTTTTCTTACCCTTTGCCGCCCAGTCGTCGGTGAGCTCGCCCATCGTGGAGGACGGGGTAATGGGGTAAATAGCCATGACTTCGTTGCAAAGATGCGCGATCATAGCGGCGGCTTCATTACCGTCGCACATTACAAAGCGTTTTTCGTCGCTCACAGTTGGTCTCCTCAACAAAATAAACCATAATTGGCACGGGGTCTAGCCCCAAATCTTACTGCGCATAATGAACCGCGCGCGAGTAGTCGCTGGCGCGACCGGCGCGTTACCTCGCGTTTGTGCGAAGCGACGTTGTTGGTCGATCGCGCGCACGCAATATATTCCCCTGCATTATACCGAGTCTCTCATCGAATACAAGACGGGGTAATCCTTTTTTTGACGCGTTTTGTGCGAAGTTTTCGCGCCAAATAGATAGCTAGTATCGACAGTCGACTTGC
>ONJR01000180.1 GCA_900318195.1 uncultured Planctomycetota bacterium | reverse complement strand
ATTCTCCATCTCGCGACTGAAACCGAGCATAACGGCGTTCACGATCGTCATAATGGCGACCCCTAGCATAACGCCAAAGATACTCAACAGAGCAATGCGGCGCGTTAATAGATACCGCCATATCAAGAGTAATTTGTACATATAGCTTGGCTTCCTTGCCGACGCGCGAACCGCCGCGCTTGCGAAAACGCGCGGCGTTCGCTTATGTTTATCTAGTATTAGTCGAAGACGCTATTTATCGAACGTCTCGGGTTTGAGCAACGGGAAGAGAATGACTTCGCGAATGCTCGTGGTGTTCGTAATCATCATCGTGAGTCGGTCGATCCCGATTCCCAACCCTCCGGTCGGCGGCATAGCGTACCGCAACGCGCGCACGAAATCGTGATCCATCTTCGCCATGGAGTCTTCTTCAGCTTGACCTTCAAGTTGACTGCGGAACAACTTCTCTTGAAGATCGGGATCGTTGAGCTCGGTGTACGCGTTCGCAAGTTCGCATCCTCGCACAAAAAGCTCGAACCGCTCCGCGATCTCCGGTTTCTCGCGCTTGCGCTTAGTCAGGGGGCAAATACTCGCGGGATAGTCAATGATGAAGACGGGACCGACGAGCGAATCTTCGACTTTCTCCTCGAAAATATCGTTGCGCACGACGTCGACGTGCTTCTGATCGACGTTCTCGATTCCGATCGATTTCGCGTACGAAATTACGGCGGCGTCGTCGAAAGGATCAATTCCGGTCGCCTCGGCGAGCGCGTCGAAATACGGCTTGCGCTCGAACGGGGGAGTGAAGTCGATTTCGGCGCCGCCCCAGGGCAACACGAGCCCCTGACCTGTCGCCTTGATCGCGTTTACGATAATCTTTTCCGTTATGTCCATCATGGAGCGGTAGTCGCCGTACGCCTGATACAGTTCCATAAGTGTAAACTCGGGATTGTGCGTCTGGTCGATACCTTCGTTGCGATACACTCGCCCTATTTCAAAAACGCGCTCCATGCCGCCGACGAGCAGGCGCTTGAGGTGCAACTCCAACGCAATGCGCATATACAGGTCAATATCGAGCGCATTATGATGCGTGACAAAAGGTCGCGCCGCCGCGCCGCCGGCGATCGCGTGCAACGTCGGTCCTTCCACCTCAACGAACCCTTCTCCTGCAAGCGTCTGACGCACCGACGCTACGATCTTCGTGCGATTGAGCATTCTCGTCATCGCTTCGTCGTTGTGCGCAAGATCGACATAACGCATACGCGAACGCAATTCGGGATCGCCCATACCCTTGAATTTGTCAGGCGGAGTCTCCAACGACTTGCTCAAAAAGGTCAGCTTCGACGCAAAGATCGTCAACTCGCCCGTCTGCGTCTTTTTGAACTCGCCGTCGATTCCGACCAAGTCGCCCAAATCAAAGCACAACGCCAATTCCCAAGCGTCGTCCCCAACCTGGTTCTTACCGATAAAGACCTGAATCTCGCCCGTCCAATCTTTAATCGTCAGAAAGATCAACTTACCCTGTTTGCGCTGCAGAACAATGCGCCCGGCGACGCGAACCTGAGGTCCGTCCATTGGTATTTCTGTGCGTTCAGGCGCCCCTTCCCACTTAGGAGGAAGTTTAATCGGTTCGCCGACGACTATCTCGTTCTCGCGCGCACGAACGTCCGCTATATAGGAACGATCGTCAAAGCGCGCCCCCCAAGGGTCGTAACCAAGCTCTTCAATTCTTCGTAATTTCTCGCGTCGCGCCGCTTCCAAGACGGCGCCCGTTCCGGCATTGTCGTTTTTAGCCATTGTGCCTATCCAAGGTTATACCGAGCGACTGGGTCCGCTCAACTCAGTCGCTATGTTAAGCGTCTATCTCTTACTCGCCTGTCGTCGCGTCGCGCGCAGGCGTGCGAACGACCGCGCCGCTCGCTACCGTACATAATTATAGCGCGCTTGACAATTCTGCCAACAGGCGAAGCCGCGCGTCTCCATGAAAAGAGGGCGCGTCGAGCGCATTGTAAACTTTAACTGCGTCGCAAGCAAGAGCAATCGTAAAAGACGACGACCTTGCAAATAAGTCAAAATAGGAAAAGCGCAAAATACGAATCGAAATAACGATCTCAGACCTTTTCACAACGCGCTCTTGAAAACTTGACGTAATCCGGTAAAATAACGCTCGCTCCCCGATGCGCAACGCGCAACTTTAACGCCAAGCGAAAGGCGATCGCCATGAACGAAGAAATGATCGACCAACCCGAAAATGCCGAAAAGAACTCGCAAATTGATCCCAACCTCGCGGAAAAACTCGAGAAGATGAGCGCCGAAGAACGAGACGCAGAAGCCAAACGCCTGGTCTCGGAAATGTTCAAGGAACATCAAAGTCGACTGCTCAGAATGATCGAAGTACGGCTACAGCCTGAACTGCGACGACGCGTCGACGCCAACGACGTGCTTCAAGAGTCCTTCATGGAGGCGTACCGACAACTACGACTCGGCGTTTCCGCGCCGAAGTTCTCCACTCTTGTATGGCTGAGACTCATCGTTGGACAGCAGTTAGTCGCTATCTATCGGAAATACTGTATGACCCAGAAGCGCGATATTGGGCGCGAAGTCTCGATCTCAGAAGGAAAGGTGCAAGCGAATCCCTCAGCAACTTCGATCTTTCTAGTCGGAACCCTCACCTCGCCGTCTGTCGCTGCCAGACGCTACGAGCTAACTATTAAGATACGAGAATGCCTGGAAAAACTCTCGCCTACCGATCGTGAAATTTTATCGTTACGACATTTTGAGCAACTAAGTAATCGCGAAACGGCGGAAGAGCTCAATCTCGACCCGAACGTCGCAAGCGTTATGTATCTGCGCGCGCTCAAGAAGTTCAAGGCTGTTCTACAAGCGGAAAAACTCGACGAGCTACTCGAAAATTAACGCAGCAGGAAAACTCGGTGGCACGCGATAATACGGATAGATCTCGATGGAAGCTGAACGTCAAAGTCAACGGGAAGACGAAATGAACAAAACAACAGACGCCGACAACGAAACGACCGTCCCGCATGAATGCGATTCGGTGCGTAAGGACGACGAGCTAGAGTTCGACGAAATTTCGGAACTCTTTCTGGACGAGTATCGGCGCGGCAAGCGTCCGTCCGTTGAAGAATACGCAATGCGGTTTCCAAGATTCCACGACGAGATCCTCGAACTACTGCCGGCTGTGACGCTACTCGAAAAGGGCGGCTCAAGCGAATCGCTCGCGAGCTACTCAGACTGCGTTGGGAAAAAAGGGATCGAACCGACCGGGCTCAAGCAGTTGAAGAACTTTAAGATTCTCGGCGAAGTCGGGCGCGGTGGAATGGGCGTCGTGTACGAAGCGTGGGATGAAAACCTCGAACGCAACGTCGCGCTCAAGGTCATGAAGATCTTTCCAGGCGAAGAAGACCAGACGATCAGGCGGTTTCAGCGCGAAGCGAAAATGGCCGCGAAACTGCACCACACCAATATTGTGCCAGTATACGGCTATGATACTGTCGACGATCGATTCTTCTACTCCATGCAACTCATCGAGGGCTTCAGTCTCGAGCAGTTCCTCAGGTCGCGCGAACGTCAAACGCGCGCCAACGCTTCCAGCGTTGGCGGCGAATCCGCGCAGGACGCCGACAACGCCGCCGTCGATCTCGACGCCACGCAAGCGTCGAACGTCGATCCTGCGCTCGTCTTTGAACGTCTCGCCAGCTCGTCGTGTTCCGACGCTCGGGACGAAACGCGCGCGAACGTCGCCGCCGCCGCGTTAAAGACCTCGAACGATCCCCTCTTTACGGAAGACTTCGCTAGCGAAGCGTACTTCCGCAGGGTCGCCGAGCTAGGGGTTCAAGCGTCGCGCGCGCTCGACTACGCAAGCAAGCACGGCGTGGTGCATCGCGATATTAAGCCGTCGAACCTTATCGTTGACAAGGAAGGATCGCTATGGATAACGGACTTCGGACTCGCGAAACCAATCGGTGAAAACGACTTAACGCGGCACGGACAGTTGGTCGGCACGCTACGCTACCTTGCCCCGGAAGCGCTCGAGGGAAACTTCTCGCCAAGCTCCGACGTCTACTCGCTCGGTCTAACGCTCTATGAACTACTAACGCTCGCGCCCGCGTTCGACGAAACAAGCTACGCGAAACTCTTCGCTCAGGTCGCGCACGCGTCGCCTACGAGACCGAGAAAGCTCAACGCGCGTATACCGCTCGACCTAGAAACAATCATTCTGAAGACGCTCGAACGCGCGTCTGACAAGCGCTATACGGCGGCGGAAATGGCGGACGACCTGCAACGTTTCCTCGACGAACGACCTATCCGCGCGCGACGCGTCGGTGCGCTCGAACGCTCATGGAGATGGTGTAAACGAAACAAACTCGTCGCGACCCTCGCCGCTATGATCGCGTGCCTACTCTGCGCTATTTTCGTCGTTATGTTTTGCGGATATCTCAATATGCAGCAACTTGTGCTCGAAAAAGACGAAGAATCGCAACGCGCGCAGGCGAACTTGTCCCTCGCGCTCGCCGCGTTCGACGAACTCTTTGAAACGCTCGTCGCGCGACCTGAGGACGAACAAATCGATTTGCTCGACGAATCGGCCTCTTATAATCTTTCGTCGCACGTCGACGGCATAACGGAAAAGGATGCGAAAGCGCTAGACGATATGCTAGGATTCTACGTCGATTACGTCAAAGCGAATAAAAAGAACGAGACCGATCCGACGCTAACCTACCGTTCGGCGCGCGCGTTCTTTCGCACCGGCGTAATTCGTCATACGCTTGGATCCGGCGACGCGTACGACGCCTTTCTTAAAGCGTTCGAGTTCTATGAGAAGAGTTTAAAAGCGGCGACGGAGGCGACGAAACGCGACGAACTTACCCGAGAGACCGCGCAATTAATTATCGTACTCTATAACTCGGCGCCTCCGACCGCCGACGCCGACGAGCTCTCCTCGCGATGCGACCTCGCGTTGCGCGCATTGGATTCTAGTCGTTCCACTAATCGCGACGAATCGCTAGAACGCCTCGTCGCAAGAGTTCACATTGCCCGCGCTACTTTTAACGTCTTTAAGACGCGACGCAACGGCGAAACGGGCGTGCCTAGCATATTCGTCGTGCCAGAAACGTCGACGCCGTCCGAGCTTGAATGCAAACGCGTTGAAATGGATTTCGCCGCCATTGACGATCTAGTCGAGCGCGATTACACTACCGACGATTTCGAAAAGACGCGCTTTCTTGCGCGATATTACTCGTTGCGCGCGCTGTGGTTTACGACTCTGCGCGATTCTACGAACGCATGGCGCAACGTCGAAGAAGCGACAAAACTCGCCTCTCAATTACATGAGTTAAGACCAGACGATCAACTAACTTACGTCTCGTTACTAGGCGCATATTTCGTCAAAGCGCGCGTTCTCTTCGAAACGTTGCGCGAAATGGACGCGCATTCCAATGAATTCGAGGCGAACCAAGAGTTCCAAGCGACCGTTGAGGAAGAATTGAAGCTCAGCGCGGAACTCGTGGCTAAATACCCTGACTCCTCGTTCAACGCGCTCGGTCCGATCATCGTACGACTCTATTTCGCGCAAATGGCGGCGGCGCAAGGGAATATGGAACTCGTCGATAATCTGCTAGAAAACGCCGATTTACAGCTGCGAGAGTTCGTTAAGAAGTACCCCAATTACAACGCCGCGTACGTTCAGAATAAACTCAACGCGTACTGTGCGGAATTCTATGCGCGCGTAAAGAAATTTGATCAAGCGCGCGAAAGAGTCGACGCGCTCAAAGCGGAAATCGACGATATGAAGCAAGATCCTAAGCGTCAAGCGGAAAATAATAATGCGGCGCGAATCGAAAGATTGACCCAAATCGTCGAACGTGTTGAGAATGAAATGAATAAGAAATAACGTCCGCTCAACATTGATTCTGAGAGCGACGCTCGCTACGCAACTTCAACGTCGGCTCAACGACGACCCCGAAGAGAATCAGAATAACGCCGAGCATTGCGGGCGCCGTAAAGCGTTCGCCGAGCCAAACGGCGCCGAAGCACGCGCAGGATATCGGTTCCAACGCGCCCATGATAGAGCCTGCCGTTGAGCCCGCGCGGCGGATGCCCCAAAACGCGAGCGCAAGCGCGACGTAATTCGTTGTCAACGCGCAAAAGACGTGGATACCCCACGCTTTGAGCGGCAACGTAGGAACGAGCGTCGGGCGCGTCAGAAGGTTAAAGAAAATTAAGACGAGCGACGCCGAAACCAAGGAATAAAATTGCGTCTGCATTGTCGTCAACTTCGTAAGCGCGCCGTGTCCCGCAAGCAAGGTTACGCAACCGAAAGTCAGACCGGAAAAGAGCGCTATTCCTATTCCAAGCGCCGAGCCGCTCTCGTCTAAATTACAACCGGTAAGGCACGCTACCCCTAAAATGACGCAAACGAGCGCAATAATCGTTCCAAGACGAGGACGACGACGCTCCAACGCAGATTCGCCTAAAGACGCGACAAGAGTATGCGCCATGTGCAACGTCGTGCCGACCCCGACCCCAATGAGCGTGTACGACATATTGAGCGTAAACGCTGTCGCGCCGACAAACGCGCCCAAAACAAGCGCAAGACACAATGCGCGACAACCGATGCGAAAACTACCGCCCGTAAGAAAAAGCGTCGCCGCCACCAACGGGACAGGCATGAGGCAGTTGCACAGCGAAAGCGTGTTCGCGTCGCTACCCATTTGGTACGCAAGCGGTCCAGCCGCGTCGGACGCGCCGTAAATTATGTACGATATCGCTAGGATTAAATAGCCCATATGTTTCGTGCCTGTAAATACTCGGAACCAAGGATCGCGCGATAAACGCAACGCGCGTGAAACGACATTATATCGACGAAATGAAATCGGTCAATTTATACACGCGATAACCAAACGTTAAAGGACGCGCTACAGCACAGAAAAAACGTCATACCTGACGGTTAGGAACGCCGTCTTATTTAGAAAAGTCGTCCAGCATAATTCGGAAACCAATAAAACCGGTTTGCGTTTTGTCGTCGAAGCCGTGGCGACTCGCCGAACGACAACTCTCAGTCCCAAAGTACCGGCGTCCCCTACCGCGAACAACAAATCGCGTACGTCCAGTTCTAGGGTAAGACGACGCGCCAATCAGGTCTATAGCGTCGTCTTGACGGTACGGAACGTAACGATCCAGGAGCCATTTCCAGACGTTTCCATGCATATCTGCCAGTCCCCAGGCGTTTGGTTCGTTCCAGCCGACAGGCGTCCTCCCTTTGACATAAGATCACGCCTGTCTGAAACTCCCGATCGTCTAACTCTCCTCTTTTCAACTTTCCGACTCAAACTTGTGTTGCTCGCTCGGAGTCGAGCCAAATTCGCACGTCGACAACGTCGACTTTGAGATGTTGCGCAATCTCCTCGTCGCTCCAGCCGCGCCGTCAAAGATCCGCCGCCATCTCTCGATGCAATTCGAGACGCTCCTTCTTTCGACCGTTCTCGAATCCGTTCTCGAAAGCTTCGCCGACAGCTTCCTCGACCCGCTTTTTAATTATTCTATCCAGTACTTCGCACTTTGTCTTGGGCTCCCTTCTATGACCAGCCATAATACTGTTAAAATCGAAACGTCTGTCTCCCGCGACGTATTTCATAAAATCCCACACTTGGCGTGTGTGAACGAACACTAACTTTGTCGGCACATACTCGATTTGCCGCCGCTTGGCGCGGAAATATTGCGCGACGATGCGAATATCGGTCGGAAAAATACTCAGCTCGTCGCCCGACATACCGGCAAAATCAACGACCCTTACCTTAAAATCGTCAAAATGCGGCGTCATAACGCGCGCAACGTCCGGCGACATAGTCGCGCGATCTGACAGTCTTAGGTTCGTTCGCCAAGGGTTCTTACCGAAATGGAGAACCGTTGTAAAAATAGGCGCGACGCGTTTCTTACCGATTCCATACAAAGTTTCAAACGTTTTATTGCCCAACTCGTCCCGATACGTCGCGCCATTATATCCATAAACGCGAACTGGCATGAACGGGTGCGTCCTCAACTGTAGCTCGAATCCGAACATACGCTCTAAGACGCCGTTTCGCACGTAATATTTCATAACGTCGGGCATAACGCTACGCAAACCGCCGCTCGACGGGTAGGTCGCGCAAGCGAACCTTCGACCAACTCTTCTGGCTTAACGAACTCGGCGCCGTTCGCGTAAATCGCATTGATAAGACTCGCCGCTACGTCGTTCTGTGCAAACAGCGAATACTCTGTGTCCGCCATTACCGGCGTCATTTCT
>ONJR01000230.1 GCA_900318195.1 uncultured Planctomycetota bacterium | reverse complement strand
GAAGAATGCTAGGCGAAGCGCCCGTATTCGAGGACGGAAGCGCCTCCTTTAAGATTCCCGCTAATACGCCAGTCGTCGTGCAGCCGCTCGATGAAACCGGCGCCGCCGTGCAGACGATGCGGTCATGGTTCGTTGGAATGCCTGGAGAAAATGAATCCTGCATCGGATGCCACGAGACGCAAAACGACGCGACCCCGACGCAAACGACGATCGCGCGCAATACGCCGCCAGTCGACCTCACGCCGTTCTACGGTCCAGAACGACCGTTCTCCTTCCGCGGCGAAGTCCAGCCGATTCTCGACAAATACTGCGTCGGATGCCACGACGGTTCAAAAGAAGGTCGCCCGAACTTCGCCGATATAAGCGCAGGTCCGCAGAACTTCTCGAAATCGTACCACGCGCTCGCGCGTTACGCGCGCCGCCCTGGTCCGGAGAGCGACGTCCACGTCTTCCAGCCGATGGAATATCACGTCTCAACCTCCGAACTCGTTAAGATGCTTCGCAAGGGACACCATAATGTTAAGTTAGACGAAGAAGCGTGGAGAAGACTCTTCTGCTGGATCGACTTGAACGTCCCTTACTTCGGGTCATGGACGGAAATAACCGAAGCTGGTAAAGAACGCGGTACGAGTCGTATTAAGCAGGTCTCCGATCGTTACGTCGAACTCAAATCGCTATACGCCGACAACGACTTAAACTTCGAATCGGACGCGTACTACTGGGACGACAATAAACCGCGTCCAGAGTTTGTTAAACCGGAAGAAGCGCCGGAACTCGACCGTAGCGCGCCGAAACTCGCGAATTGGCCCTTTAGCGCCGACGTCGCGCGCGAGATGCAGGCTAACTCCAAGCCGTACAATCAAGCGGCGCAATCGGGCGGCGAATTCGCCGTTACCGTTTCGACCGAACGTAAGGCGCGCGTCGCGCTCGCTGACGAACTCGAGATCGATCTCGTTAAGATTCCGGCAGGTCAGTTCGTTATGGGAGACGAGAAAGGATTCAACGACGAATTCCCGCGCAAGCCGGTTACGATTGAAAAACCGTTCTGGATGGCGACCGTCGAAGTTACCAACGCGATCTACAACCTTTACGATCCGACTCACGACAGTCGCTTCATCGACCAATGGTGGAAAGACCACGTTCTGCCGGGCTATCCCGCTAATCTCCCGAATCAGCCAGTTATTCGTATAAGCTGGCAAGAGGCGGACGCGTTCTGCAAGTGGCTCTCTGAAAAGACCGGTAAGAAGTTCCGACTGCCGACCGAAGCCGAATGGGAATGGGCGGCGCGAGCCGGCGTCGACTCGCCTATGTGGTACGGCGATACGAACGATAATTTCGCGAAATACGAGAATCTCGCCGACGATTCTACCAAGCTATTCGTCGTGCAAGGCGTTAATCCGCAACCGATTTCGAATCCGCCCGATTGGCGCGCTTTCATTCCGCGCGCGGACGGCGTAAACGACGGCGCTATGATAGCGACCGGCGTCGGTAGTTACGAGCCGAACGCCTGGGGATTGCACGATATGCTAGGCAACGTCGCAGAATGGACGAGCTCCGATTATAAGCCGTATCCGTACGTTGCGAACGACGGACGCAACGCGGGCGACGTAACCGCGACGAAGGTCGCGCGCGGCGGCTCGTGGCGCGATCGTCCGAAGTGGGCGCGTTGCGGCGTGCGAGCCGAGTACGAGTCGTGGCAACGCGTCTTTAACGTCGGATTCCGCGTCGTCTGCGAGGACGAGCTTGAATAACAGAGTTCGGCGCTTGAACTTACTGTAATAGCGTAAAGAAGACGGCGCGCGTCCAATTGCGACGCGCGCCGTCTCTTTAGCATGAGGTCGTATTGACGTTATAAGTTACGACTTACGGTTTATAGAAATCTTCGCCTTCCGACTTAATCTTGACGATTTCAGCGCCGTCGATCATAATCTCGTACTCGACGCCTTTCTCCGCGCTGATTTTTACGCCGTTTCCTTCGACTTTCATCGGATAAGGCGCGACAATGCGTCGACCGTTCGCGTCGGCGACCGAAACGTTCGTGCGCTTGCCGTCGAGCATACGACGCAACATATGCACAACAGTCGGGTTAATCGCAAAGACGTAGCGCGCTTGAGTCTTTACCTGAACCGAGTCGGGCAATAGTCCCTCAAATCCGGGCTCGTCCGTATAGAGTTGACATTCGGCGCTCGTTACGATACCGTCGGCGATCTTACGCCAATCGACGGTCGAATCGTGCTTCGCGAGCAGAATGAGCGCGTAAGCGTAATCGAGTCCGCACCATTGCACGGGACGCCCCATCCAATTCGGCGCGTTCCATCCGGTCGCGCCGAAAACGGCGATCGTCGCGTACTTCATCATCGGCTGTTCGCCGTGCGCTAGCGACATATCTTCCCAGAGATAGACAAAGGGCACGCCGGTCAACGCCCAACGTCGCGCGGCGGCGAGATATTCCTCTTTACCAGTCGCTTCGTAGGCGAGGACGTTCGCCAAGACGCAACGGGACGAACCCATAATGTCAGGCGTATGGAGCGATAGTTCCCAGACCTGCGCGCCAGCGGGCGTACGAAGTTTATTGAGGAACGCAAGTCCCTTTTCAGCGGCGGCGAGCGCGTCTTTATCGCCCGTCAGTCTCCAGGTATCCATGAGCCAGAAGAGTTTGTTCGCGCAGTCTCCGGAAGCGTAATCGTACTTACTGCCTTTAAGGAACTTACCGTAATAACGGAAGGATCCGTCCGCCTTCTGCGATTTAATGAGCCCGTCGCGGCGTGCTTTAAGGTAGCTAACGAGTTTCGAGCCGTTGCCGGTTAGTAATAACGCGGTATAGTTCGCAATGTGCGCGTCCCCCATATCAACGCGAGGCGTATCGGGCAACTTACCGGTTATTTCCCAGATTGCCGAAAGGAAGTCCGTTCCGTAACACGGCTTAAACTTATAGGGCGGACCGGCGGTCAGGAGCGCGTGCACCCAGCCTTCGTGCGTATTCAGCGCCGAGTTCATGAGACCGTAGAGGTTCAGCGCTTCCTGCGCTTCTTTCGAGCGCGGCGCCTTGGGAATCTCAGGAAGTCCGCAAGTATTGAGATACCAGAGAATTGCGTCTTCCACCGGTTCCGGTTTAACAATTCGGATTACGCCAGAGCCGCTTTTATCGCAGATATTTATTCGCGAACTTGACGCGTCGCCGTCGAGGAAGTCAGGAACAGCGAAGACGGGTTGCGCGAGAGGGTCGTCGTAGAGCATTGAGACGGACGCGCGATCCGTTATAATCGAGGCAAACGGCTGTGTAACCCAGTGGATCGGCGGCGCGTAGCGTATCGCTTCCTTCGTTTCAATATCGGCGGTCGAGGAGCTGTATTCACCCTTTTCAAGATACTCGACGCCCGGGAAGAGCGCTTGCTCCATGGTTCCTAAGACGCGAATTACGGGCGCGTGTACGGTGGTCGGCGCGTCGAAGTCGAATGAAATCTTGTCGTCTTCGATTCTGAATTTAAGCGCGCCGACCGTCTGAGCATCTCGCTGGGACGTTATCGCGTTCTCGGACTTGCATAGCCGCATACGAGCGGTCTCTTTATTCAGAGCGCATAAGTCAAACTCAATTTCACGCGCGTCGTCCGAGACGGATTTGAAAACCGGGACAAGCCGAGCTGAAGAGGAGCTAACAGAAACCTTTGGACCTTTCGAATAGTCGACTTTAGAAGGTAGAATATTGGTTTCTTCCCCTTCCTCGTAGATTAGCGGCGTAATAACAGCCACGCGTTTGCCGTCGAGAAAGATTTCGGCGCCGGAGCCGTCTTTGGCGAACCGCGCTTTCAG
>ONJR01000179.1 GCA_900318195.1 uncultured Planctomycetota bacterium | reverse complement strand
GTCGCTACTCGACGCCTCGTTCACAATGGAGGAGAGCGATTACCGCGAACGTTTCAAGGAAGCGCTTAGAAGCTGGAGCGCGTCAAAAGAAAAGGAGCGCCTCCGAACCGTGTGGCGCGATAAGACCGGCACGGAGTCGCCGCGCGCATGGTCGAAGGGACGGATGTTCCCCATACAACTGCTACTTCCGGCGGAAGAGTGGGACGAAGCGCGCAACGCAATTGAACTTGCAAACGGCGCGCCTGGGGACGAAGAAGCGGTGAGTCGCGCGTTGCAATTCCTCGCAAACGCTCGGTTTTACGCCGATATGCTCGATAGCGATAAGCTCGACAGTATCTTTCGTGAAAAAATCCTCGAGGACTATTCCGTTCTCTTCCCTTCTCTCGACGAGGTGAAAAAGGCGCTTGCCGAAAAGCTGTCGCCGGAACCGTACGATTGGTACGGTCATACGTCGTTAAATAAAGTCGTTAAAGAACTTGCCGAGAGCGCGTATAAGAATTCCGGGGTCAAGTTGGTCGGCGAGAAGATCAAACGCATGGACGCGAATAAGGCGAAGGAGTATTTACTCAAACTTGTGAGTAATAATTTCGCAGTCGGCGTTCAGATTATGAAGGACGAGTAACGCGCGAGCGGGACAACTTAGATCGCAGATAGGAAAGGAGAAGTAGCGATGGGACGTTATCCTGAACCGCAAGATTATAAAGACGTCTCCGCCGCGACGCGTCGCTATCTTGACAGCGAAAGCGTCGCCGGCGCGCTCGTCGTCGATTGTGCTAATCAGGACGATCTTGAACGCGTCTACGATGACTTGAGCGGACTCGATATCGTTTCGGCAAAGGACTTGTGCCGCAACGACTTTCCGCCCCCGATCGACGACCTCGTTAGTCGTTTCAAGCGCGTCGAGAAAAAGACGTTATTTAAACGGTTTTCACCTTTCTGGCTACTCAAAGGCGAACGCGAGACGACTGCAGCGCTGAGCGCTATTTTGAACGCCGAGGCGAATAAGCCCGTCGTCGTCGTAACCTACAAACTCGCACGATACTTGCAGAAGTACGACGACCCGAGAATTACGCCCAGAATACTACTTGTACGCGCACACGAGGAGACTCCGAGTCCGAGATTGCTCTTCGCCGCGCGCGAGTTCCTGCCGAAGGGTAAGCGAACCAAGGGCGCGTTACAAGAATTAGGCGAAGCGGTCGAGACCGCGAAATACGAAAAAGATCGTCCGACGGAACTGCTCTTTGAAACGAACCGAAGATTCAAAGATTATCCCGATTCGCTCTTCGTTATCGACGAGCTGAAGACGGCGCGCGACGCGCTCGTGAGAGTAACGCCCGAACTGGCGACGATCGCGCCGAACGCGCTCACGCAAGACGAATGGCGCTTGGTTTGGGACGAGACGCGTAATTTGGGATCGTGGCAGGCGGCGATCGAACACGCGTTCGATGGGCGAACAGCGCACGCGCTCGTTAAAACGTTGGAGGCGAAGGAGCCTTTCAAGCGTCCGGTCGATTTGCCGCTCTTCTTTCTCGCGCTGAAGCTCTACGCGCCGCGCGACGAGTCGTATCTCAGTCGCGTCGTTGCCGCCTCGGAGCGCGCGTCCGAGTTCTTCGATCAGTTGTATCAGCAGATTCTCACGGTACCGCCGAGTTCGCCGCAATTCGACGCGCTCTACCAAGATCGTCGCGCAATGCTAGGCGAAGACGAGAGCGCGCTCATTGCCAACGCGCGCAGTCGATTCATTGCGAAAGCGAACGAAAAGGGAATCGACGCCGTGCTCTACATGACCGATCAGTCGATTGAGGAACGCAAAGCGATACTCAATTTCATGGCGAAGAATGGATTTGAACTCGGGCGAGAGAGAGTTTTAACGATACTCGAAAGGGTCTATCCGTTACTATACGACTACCTTGCCGACTATCAGTTCAAGGATCCCCTGTTAAGCGAATACTTTAGAGACTATCGTTTTCTTAAGGTTGTTAATCGCGTGTCGGCGGAATTCCTCGAGCGCGTCAATCGCCTGGCGCTTGACCGTTCGGTCAACGCGTCTTTGCCCGCGTGTTCGCTCAAACTATCGAGTCTCAACCACGAGGGCGCGCGCGTCTATTTCGTGGACGCGCTCGGCGTGGAGTTCCTCAGCTTTCTTGTGAAACGCGCGCGCGAAAAGAAGCTGAGCGTGGAAGTTGACGTCTGCCGTTGCGCCGTGCCCTCGACGACGGAAATTAATAAACCGTTTATTAAAGAAATCCTACGCGACGAGGACGAGGATATACAGAACCTCGACGCAATTAAACACGGCGGGCATGGTAAACCGAACAAGAAGGAGCCGACGGCTTATATTGCGGAAGAATTAGAAGAGTTGAAAGCCATCGTCACCAGAATATCCGCCGACTTGAATCAAGGGAAATATGATCGCGTTTATCTCGTTACGGATCACGGTTCCAGTCGCTTAGCGGTTCTCTATGAACCTGAGACGAAAGTCGAAATGGCGGCGTCCGCCGAGCGGTCGGGCAGGTGCTGTCCGAAGAGCGATACGGACGCGCCGCCGTCCGGCGCTATGGAGGAAGGGGACTGGTGGGCGTTCGCAAATTACGAGCGCTTCAAAGGCGGTCGCAAGGCGTTCGTCGAGACGCATGGCGGCGCGTCCCTCGAGGAAATTTGCGTGCCCGTTATCGAATTCAAACTACTCGATCAGAAGATCACGACGGAGCTAGGAACGGTCGATTCCGAAGGGCGATTTAACAGCGCGATGAACCCGACGATTACGAAGAAGACGAAAGACGCCGTTCCGACCCTGTACTTTAGCGCAAGTCGTACGCTGAAGAGTCCGCGCGTTAAAATTAAAGGACGTGAAGTAACTAACGTCGTCGAGAAAGTCGCGACCCCTACAGACGCTTACGTTTATTCGGTCGCGTTGCCCGGGATCGAAAAGGGTAAGTACGAAGCGCAAATTTACGACGGCGACAATCTCGTCGGCGGTACGTTGACGTTTGAAATCGCGAGCGGCGGCGCGAAGAAGCGCTCAATACTATAAGGAGACGTTCAATGCAAGAGAAATTACGCAACTACTTTGACGGTCTGGTCGTATATAAAGACCTGCGTCGCAACGCGTTCTTTTCAACGCTTGGCGCTCCTTCCTTTATTCGGGACACATTGCTCGACTCGTTTCAAGACGAGGACGGCGAGTTCGACTTGGAGGAAGCGCGCGAGTTCGTCGCCGCGCATCTGCCGGGTAAAGAGCAGTGGCTTGGAATAAAGAATCGCGTCGTGTACGAGTACGAGCGCGTTAAGATTCTTACGAAGATCGTGATTGACATCGATATCGCGTCGAGCGCGATCACCTTTTCACTGCCAAATTACGATCTCACTAATAAAGATACGATCGTCGAAACGGACGTATGGGAGGACGTCAAAGATCAACTCACGAACGGCGTTGAAACGTGGGGAACCGTAGAATTAGGGTATCGTCCGCCGGATCCGAACGCTAAGCCGAAACTGCCTGGTAAGATTAAACTCATGAGTTTTAAATCGTTCCAGCCGCTCGACGTCGATTTGGAATTCTATAAAGACGCAAGTCGCAATTTCACGATCGACGAATGGCTCGACGTCTTACTGGGCGCGATCGATTACAATCCCTCGGGCTACCGCTCAACGACGCAGAAGCGAACGATGTTGGCGCGACTTCTGCCATTCGTCGAGAAGAATCTGAATCTGTTAGAACTTGCGCCCAAGGGTACGGGTAAATCGTACGTCTTCGGTCGCTTGAGTAAGTTCGGTTGTTTAATCGACGGCGGCAAAGTAACGCGCGCGCAGATGTTCTATAACGTGAGTCGCCGCCAGCCGGGCTATATTCAGGGTAAAGATTACGTCGCGCTCGACGAGATTAAGTTGGCGCGCTTTAACGACGATATCGAAATGCGCTCGATCCTGCAGACGTATATGGAGAATGGACAATGTTCCGTGAACGGCAACAACGTTACGTCGTCGGCTGGCGTCGTGATGCTCGGCAATATTAGTAGCGAGCGCATGAGCGAATACTCGTCGATGCTCGACGAGCTGCCGCCGCTATTTAAAGAGAGCGCGTTGCTTGATCGTATTCACGGCTTCATACCAGGTTGGGATATTCCGTACATGACCGACGACCTAAAGGCGAACGGCTGGGCGATGAATACAGAATACTTCTGCTCCATTATGCACGCAATGCGTAGCGATCCGAGCTACGACGATCTCGTTAATTCGCTTATCGACGCGCCGCGCGACGCGTATTTACGTCATACGCGCGCCGTGAGAAAGCTGGCGTGCGGGTTCCTTAAACTCTTCTTCCCCTACGCGCGCGAGACGTCGGACGTTGATAAGGAATTATTTACCGAGTTCTGTCTGAATCCGGCGATCGCAATGCGTACCGTGATACTGCGTCAGGCGCAGTATCTTGATCGAGACGAGTATATGTCAAAGCCTATGCCGCAATTTATATTACGCGACGCGGAGGGCGCCAATGGCTAAACGTTCCCAAAAACTCCACGAATGCCGCGACTGTCACAAGCGCCCCTTAACAAAGGACGAACTCGGCGCGACCCGAAAGCTGCTCGATCCGGACGCGCGCGAGTTCTATTGCCTGGACTGTCTCGCGAACCTACTCGACTGCACCGTCGAAGACCTAACGACCAAGATCGAGGAGTTCAAAGAAGAGGGCTGCAAGCTATTTGAGTAGCGAGTCGTAGCCGTCGCTAAATCATAAGCGCAACACCAATTAGCCAAAATCCTCCAACCAAGGAGCCTTCACCATGCCCACCCCAAATGAAAAACTTCTCGCAGATATTTTCGGCGACGACAGTCTCATATACGAGACCAAATTAACTACCGGCGGTTTCGTCATGACGAGGTTTTACCCACGCGCTGTTTCCGCAAACGGCGAGCTCATTATACCCGCAATGATCAACGACAAGCCAGTCGTCGGCGTCGCCTCCTATGCGTTAGCGCCCTTTTTGGACTCGGACGTTCTAGATCGCGTTGTGCGCATCGTGGTTCCCGGAACGGTTAGCGTCATTGAGTACCTCGCCTTATCAGGGACAGGCATTCCAATTAAAGTCAATCCTGCGAATCCCACCTACAGTTCCGACGAGGTCGGCGCGCTCTTCGACAAGGAAAAGACGGTTCTAATCTCCTATCCGACGCGCGCGAAAATCGCCGAATACCGTATTCCGAACACGGTCGTTCAGATCGGCGCCGAAGCC
>ONJR01000278.1 GCA_900318195.1 uncultured Planctomycetota bacterium | reverse complement strand
GGAGAGGTGGCAGAGTGGTCGAATGCGCGGGTTTGCTAAACCCGTGAGCTCGTAAGGGCTCCGCAGGTTCGAATCCTGTCCTCTCCGCTTAGCCTCGCATTTTGTGCGGGGCTTTTTTATTTCTTGACGCAAGTACGGCTTTTCACGAAAGGAAACGATATGAGAATTGTAGCGCTTGACGCCTACACCGCCAATCCTGGGGATCTCAAATGGGACGCGCTCTTCGAACTGGGCGACGTGGTCATATACGATCGTACCGCACGCTCAGAAACTCTTGAACGCGCCAAAGACGCCGAGATCGTTTTAACAAATAAGGTCATTCTAGACGCGCCAATTATCGAGCGTTTACCGAAACTGCGTTACGTTGGAGTCCTTGCCACCGGTACCAATATCGTCGACTCCGCCTCTGCGCGCGCACGAGGAATCATCGTTACTAATATTCCGCAATATAGTACCGAGTCGGTCGTTCAAACGACGTTGGCGCACCTGCTTAATATCGCGTCGAGTTACGTGCTCAACGTTACCTCGACGCGTCGTGGCGAATGGGCTTCCTGCCAAGATTTCTCTTATACGAAAGGTCCGCTGGTAGAACTCTCCGGGAAAAGAATTGGAATTGTTGGTTTCGGCGCCATTGGCAAACGTGTCGCACAGGCGACGCTTGCCTTGGGAATGGACGTTTGCGCGTATAGTCCGAGATTAACGCCGGGAGAAGATTACGACGGCGTCAAAGCGATCCCACTTGGCGAACTTTTCGCGACGAGCGACGTCGTTACTTTGCATTGTCCGTTGAAGGAAGAAACGCGCGCGCTTGTCAATGCCGAGCGAATCAATACGATGAAGCGCGGCGCTTGGATTATTAATACGGGACGCGGTCCGTTGATCGATGAAAACGCCGTCGCCAACGCGTTGCGATCCGGACGTCTTGGCGCGGTCGGTGTGGACGTGCTCTCCTCGGAGCCGCCTAGTGAGACGAATCCGCTCATTTCAGCTCCCAACTGTTACGTTACCCCACATAACGCTTGGGCCTCTTTTGAAGCCCGACACAGGCTGGTTGACATAGCTATTGAGAATATCAAAGCGTTTTTAGCAGATAAACCGCAGAACGTTGTTAATTAGAGGGCGCTTTCAGACATACGTATGCGATCAGTAACCTCCAAGACAGAATATGCGGCGCTAGCTATTTTGGAGCTCGCGCGCGCACAGACGAAGGGAGCGCTCGTTTCAGCTCAACAGATTGCCGATAAATATGCGCTTTCCACCCCTTTTATGAGTAAGGTTTTGCAGATCCTCAAACGCGCGGCGCTGGTTACAACTGAAAGAGGCGCGCAAGGAGGATTCAGACTTGTCCCAAACGCAAACGAAGTTACCGTTGGATACGTTGCCGCTACAATTGAAGCTCAAGAGCGACGTGAAAATAAGAGTATCGACGAAATGAGAACGACGCGATCAAACGTATCTAAACCGTCGAGCGCCGAAAATGCAACTCGCGAGAGAATTGACGAAATATGGCGGCAGGCTGAAATTAAAAGACAAGAGTACCTCAATTCAATTTCGTTTGCCGACCTACTCGCGATAAAAGACGCTGAACCGACCTACAATTATACTATTTGAGGATGAAGAACGCCTACTACTAGATCACGAACGTTGTAGCGATCGGTACAGATAACTAATTGTAAGAGCGCGCGTCTCGTTATATGAGGCGCGCGCTCTATTCGTCAGACTTGAGAGTCGCGAATGCTAGTCCTGATATTTATGCAGAACAGACGCGATTTCGGAATACGCCTTATCGCGCTTTGTGCCGTCCTGAACCGAAGCCTGGAACTTCGAATAGTTGATCTGAACGCCTTCACGTTTAATAACTTCACCCCAAATATCGCGCGGGAAATCCATTCTGAAAGGATATTCGCTACCCTTGATAACGAAAACCTGAGGCTTAATACCGTGCGCGAAGCAAAGACGTTCAAGATCGCCCCGGAAATTGGAACGAACGTGGATCAAATGCGGGTTATTGTAGTTCTGAACCGCACTGAAGAAGCCGTGTTGCGAGAAAAGCCACATTGTAATTCTCCCTTCAATCTTTCGAGTAATTGCCAATAGTTCAACCTGTCGGAGGCAATCGAGCCTCTCTTTAATAGACGAATACTCTAATCAATAATAGCATAGGTTGATTTTATTTTACTTTAATAGTTTATTATGCTAATTATTATTAACAACCTTCAAAGTATAACGTTTGTATAGTCTGTGCGTTCGCATCTTGAATTGGAACATAGGATCTTTCTTTCGTAGTGACGAGATTTCTGTTCTAATTGTTACATACTACTCCCCTAAACGGAGTGAT
This sequence comes from uncultured Planctomycetota bacterium, assembly GCA_900318195.1. Classification (GTDB taxonomy): domain Bacteria; phylum Planctomycetota; class Planctomycetia; order Pirellulales; family Thermoguttaceae; genus RUG369. Next base: position 16,014 of record ONJR01000278.1, on the reverse strand, counting down.
ATCGTGTCGCGGAAACGATTCCCGCAATCTAACCTTGCCAATTTCTATAGTACAGTGGTCTTCAAAAACAATAAAATGACGCCAACCATTAAAAACAGTGTGAAAGCAACAGAATGAAACGCCGACGGATACAACAATAGCCGATCGGCAATGTGTCGCCGCTAACGATTCCTTAATGCTATACATATTGTACACCGTGTAGCAAAAATAGCAAGGCGTATTTTTAAAAAATATTTCAAATTTCCAACATGATATTTTGTTAATCAATATCTCCTCAAGACTGGACGAACGGCTTCCTAATAAACACTACGCAATGTAACAGCGTTCCAGTTGCGAAAGTGGATGGAATCGACAATCGTTGCTATCAACTTTCAAACTTTTCACGGGCGCGTGTAAGTTAGAACCGTGCTGCAAATGTTAGTCGCTACGAGATCCTGACTACGGCGCCGAGCTCGTCGATCATTATTCTCATGGATTAAACTTGACTATTCTCGACGTCTTCTGTATAGTTCAGCACAGTGGGCGCATTACGTTCCTGGGCGCCGTCTCAGGGGGCGGCGCCTTAATGAATTGTTAAGCGCGGCTGGCATAGCACAACTAGCGAAAGGAGACTGGAATGCCAGATGGTCAAGATTGTCAAACTGAATCGCAAAGACGTCCCTTTATATTCATTTCAGCGGGCGATCCCAGCGGAGACGCCCATGCGGCACGTTTAGTCCAGGCTCTTGAACGCAGAATTCCTAAGGCGAAGTTTGCCGCTTTTGCTGGTCCAAAGACGGCTGCAACGCAATGCGACGTACGATTTGAATTAACTAAATTCGCCGTTATGATGCTAACGCGCGCTATTCTTAATCTAAGGCAGTATTTCGGCGCGCTCAAACTTGCCGACAAGATCTTCGCGCGCGAGAGACCGGACGTCGTTATTCTTGTCGACTTTCCGGGCTTTAACTGGAAGATTGCGAAAAAAGCGAAGAAGCGCGGTATTCCAGTTGTCTACTTCATGCCGCCGCAAATTTGGGGTTGGGCGCAATGGCGCGTTAAAAAAATGCGAAAGTACGTCGACTGTGTACTCTCATGTTTTGCATTTGAAGACGCGTGGTTTCGTGAAAAAGGTTGCAATTCGATACTAGTTGGGCATCCGTTCTTTGAGGAAAGTCGTTCCCGATCTGTCGACACAAACTTTATTACCTCACTACTAGACTCGCAACCGAACGCTCGTGTTCTCACGCTATTGCCGGGCTCGCGCGATCAGGAGGTCGCTAATAATCTCGAATCGCTAATTGCTGTCGCGGAACGTGTGCGAAGCGTCGCGTCCGACGTCCGTCCGGTCTTTGCCGCTTATAAGGAGGAGCACGCGACAATAATCCGCGAACGCCTTGTTCAACGAGCGTTAGACTATCCCGTATACGTCGGCAAGACGCCCGAACTCATGCGCGCGGCAACCTGCTGTCTAGGTGTTTCAGGCTCCGTCTCGATCGAACTTCTTTCGTTGTGCAAGCCGACTGTCATCCTATATCGCACGACCAAACTTGAATTCCGTGCGCTACGTTTTCTCAAGCGCGTCAAATATATTACGCTGACGAATATTCTTGCTGTGGATCGCATACCGGGAGAGACGCCATTTTACGCCAAAGGCGAACTGCCAAAATCAACGGAACACACGCCGCATGAACGCGAACTCATGGTCTTTCCGGAATTCCTCGATTATCGCGATCGATCAGAAGACGCGGCAAAGATTTTAATACAATGGTTGCAAAGCGACGAAATCTTGGCGCGCAAGACAAGAGAATTAACGACGCTTCGCGACGCCGCCGACGTCGAAGAATTACCGATCGAACGTGCGGCTGACGTTATTCTTCAGAAGTTCTGCAAGAACTAGGAACGAGGCGTCTATTCAAGAGATAAAAAGCGCGGTAAGCAAAATTGCTCGCCGCGCTTTTTCAATCAAAGAATCAGGGATTGTTACATCTCGGAAACTATCAGGTAGTCGCCAGAGCCGAGTGAAAATGAACGCCGCGCGACATTCTCGCCAACCCCGGTTGCGTACGAGGAATCTTCGACCGTCGCTTCCACGCGACGGTCGCCGTCAAGTTTAAAGACCGTTACACGAGACTTTTCACTTCCGACTGGCGTTTCCAAACGCGCCTCAGAGGAGCTAGGAATTGTTACTCGCCATTCGAAACGACTAGGGTCGTCGCTAAGGCGCCAATCGGAAAGAATGACGCCGTACTGACCACGATATTCGCCTTTGGCGCGCGTTATTGCGCCACGCATGGGGGAAGGACGAAGAAGAATTTTAGCGAACGCAATCGAATCCTCCTCTTGGCGCAAACCGACGACGTCGGAAGAGAACCATTCTTGAAGCGCGCCGAACATAAAGTGATTCATCGAGCTACCGGGACCGTCCCACGTCTCAGAGAGCGTCTTCATTCCCCACTTTTTCAGCATATGTACGTAACCGGGCGCGTCGTCCCGTTGAACGATCTTCCACAAGACGTCGTTACGCCCGAAATCTGCGAGCGTCTTTATCAAAAACGGCCACGCGACCTCGCCGCAAGACGGGCGATAATTCCATTTCGCTAGTTCCGCAAGAAGGTTGTCAAACGCTCCCTGACGCGCGCTTGCTGGAAGAAGATCGAAGTAGAGCGCGAAAGCATAAGACGCTTGAGAACCTGTCGCGACGACGTTCGTGGCGCTATTAAAGTAAGCGCGCTGAAAATCAGCGACTGCGGACGCGTGTAAAGCGCGATAGTACGACGCGTCGTCAAGCTTGCCGAGTTGCTCGGCAAAGATCGCCATGATGCGCGCGTTATCGCAAAGAAACGCTTGTGCCGTTAGCTCGCCAGGAGTATGTTGCGAGTAGCCGGCATGACGTTTTTCAGGCGACCAATCGAACCAATCGCCTAGCCCGGCGCGAACTAGTCCAGCTTCGTTTCGGGTCGACGCCATATATCGAACATAACGATCCATTGTGTCGTATTGCTCTGCTATAATCTCTTCATCCCCATACCAGCGATAGAGTAGCCAAGGAATCTGCACGGCGGCCGAACTCCATTCAGCAGACCAGAAAAAACCGTGAACGAAACGTGTGTATTCGGGCGCAATATCTGGAATCATTCCGTTCTCGAGTTGCGCTTCTGAAATATCGCGGCAAATTTTGCGGTAGAGCGTGTGGATATTATAGCGATATAGGATCGAAGGTCCCATGAGGTGCGTTTCTTCGAGCCAACCGAGTTTTTCACGATGCGGACAATCTGTCATGAGACTGACAATATTACTACGAATTGAACGATCGATCATGAGATCGATTTCATTAAGATAAGCGCCGTCTGACTCGAAGGAGCCAACCTTTTCTAAATCGGCGCCAATTCGCTCGGCGTACACTTTCGTAATCTGGGGCTTATCGGAGGCGTGAACTTGGGCAAGCGAAGCGTCAGGCTGGTACGACGCGCCGTCAAAATATGCGTATTGGAAACCCCAATAGCCAAATACAGAAGCGTATGCTTCTGAATTCTTCTCGTCGAGCGTCTTGGCTGTTTCAAAGCTCGGAGTCGCAACCGTTGCGGGCGCGCTGAATAGATAATCGTCGTAATGTCCGTTCCAGGGCTGAAGAGGCATTTCGGCGAGCGTAACCCGGACGCGACCGCCGGAGCGCCCCGTCCCTTGGAAGACAGGACGACCGGCGAAGTTATAACCAAAGTCTGCTTCGATGCGACCGTCGTCAAGGACTTTGACTTCTTCGGGCTCTATCTTTTCCAACGCGACGACTGGCGGCTGAATTTGCGCTCGGAGAACGCCCCCGGGTCCGTCCGTCTCGACGACGGGACGCGGCGACGCGTAACTTGAAACTCGGCTCGTTGAAACGACGCCCTTACTGAAGTCAACGTCGTCGCCGCCATAGACGCAAGAAAAGACCACTGGAGAGTCAACTGCCTTCCAAGCCGCGTCCGTAACGACTTCTTGAACCGAGCCGTTTCGATAACGCACAACTAACTTTGCAATAGCCTTGGGTAGACCAAAGGAGCCGGTAAATTTCACATAGCGTCCGCCGGGAACGTTGTACATGCCGTTTCCCAGCATGATACTTATCGAGGAGGGTTCACTGGGAATGGCAAGTTCAGACTTAACGTCAAACGTCGTATACAAACAGGTCTTTCGATAATTCGTCCAGCCGGGATCGATCGACGTCCGGGATCCAACCCTAATGTTATTGACGGAAACTATCTGTTGACCCAACCCGCAGACGTGTAAAAAAGCGTCCTGAATTTCTTCACGCGATTGCGCGAGCTCGAAATCACGAAAGAGTATCGGCAAAGGATCGCTGTTCGTGCGCTCGCTCGTAATCCAGCGCGCGCGCCATTCTTCTGACGTCAAGACGCCGGTTACGAATTCACCGTCCCCTATCTCAGCCCCCTTTATGGTGCGACCGTCGGCGTCCACGCCGCGCCAAAAAGAGGTAACACGCCAAAAATAGCGGCGTGAAGAATCGAGTTGATCGCCGTCATAGCGAACCCCGAAAGAATGAAACGATTCGACAACGCCGCTCTCCCAACAGTCGCCGCGATTCGAATTACGACCCTCTAGGCTCGTCGAGACGATTATAGAATACGCGTACTGACGAACTTCAAATGCGCCGGGAACGGAAAGTTCCCAGCCAAACTCCGGCGACGGCGTGTCGACGCCTAGCGTAGGCGAAACACGACTGTCAACCGTCACGCGCGTAACAGCGCCAAAAAGAAAATTCGTCAAACCAAAAAAGAACGCGGGCAAGATCGCTAAAACATACAACTTTCGCAAGGCGCTTTCTCCTTAATTCAAGGACGCGACGTTCATGGTAAACGTCGTTTAATTGACTGTATAACGCCCCCATTATAATTCGACGCGAACAAATCGGCAACCGACTTTAATACATCAAAAGAGAAGAAAGACCGAGCGTTGCGCGGCGAAGGAGCTTAATAGTCGCGCGCAACCTTTAGACGAAAAAACAAGATTCGGCGTCGACGTCGGAATCGAACTAACTATAATAGTCTTGTAATCGCGAGTCGGCGTAAATTTTGCGTTCGACGAAATTCACTTGGCGTTGCGCACTTACGTAGCGCGCGCTAGTTTAGCAACCTAAAATATAGGACAACACATATGCGTTCCGACATAATCAAGGTAGGCGCGAGTCGCGCGCCGCATCGTGGACTCTTGCGCGCATGCGGGCTATCCGAAAGAGATTTCAAGCGACCCTTTATCGCTATCGTTAGTAGTCACGTCGATATCATACCCGGGCACGTTCATCTTCAGCAAGTAGCGGAAGCGGTTGCCCAGGCGGTGCGCGACGCTGGAGGCGTGCCGTTCATTTTCAATACGATCGGCGTATGCGACGGGATCGCAATGGGACATGACGGCATGAAGTATTCGCTCGCCAGTCGTGAGATCATCGCCGATTCTGTCGAAACGATGATTAAGGCGCACAAATTTGACGGTATGATCTGCATACCGAACTGCGACAAAATCGTTCCGGGTATGCTCATGGCAACCGTGCGCTGCAATATTCCAACGATCTTCGCAAGCGGCGGACCGATGGAAGCCGGACGCTCGATCGACAATAAGCCCCTCGACCTTATTTCCATCTTTACGGCAGCCGCAGGCGAACAAAATGGTCTTGTCTCCGAGAGCGAACTTCTTGACGTTGAGCGACGCAGTTGTCCAACGTGCGGCTCGTGTTCCGGAATGTTTACCGCCAATAGCATGAACTGTCTGTGCGAAGCGATCGGAATTGCTATGCCGACGAACGGCACGCTACTTGCTACCAGCTCTGAACGTCGCAAGTTATACCAGCGCGCCGCTAAGCGCATTGTCGAAATGGCTAAGATTATGGATCTGCGCGAAAAGGTTGCCGCCGGAGAACTAACAGCAAAGGACGCCTCGGTCGTTCGCAAGGCCGCATACGTAAACGGCGTAAGAAAAATGGTCAAAAAGAGGATCGACCTCAACTTCCCAATTCTACCGCGCGATATCATTACAAAAGAGTCGATTGACAACGCGATGATTCTCGATATGGCTATGGGCGGAAGTACGAATACGATTCTACACCTCCTCGCGATTGCAAATGAAGCGGGTCTGACCTATTCGTTAGAGAGATTTAACGAACTGAGCGCGACCACGCCGCATATCTGCAAAGTCTCGCCAAGTTGCGACTATCACATCGAGGACGTTCACAACTCCGGTGGAATTCACACAATTTTAGGCGAATTGCGACGCTCGCGCGTGCCAGAAATTACGTACGACGCGCCAACAGTTACCGGTAAGACGTTAGGACAGAATATCGACGACTTCGATTTGCGAGGCTCAAAAGTTACCAAGGAAGCGTTGAGAATATACGCTGTCACGGCGTCGGGGAGACTTAACGCGCCCGCGATGAGCGCGCGAAGAAAGTACGTTTCAGCGAAGGAAATGCCGCTCGATTTCGATCCGCAAGATTGCATTCGTCCATGCAAGAAGGCGTACCGCAAAGAAGGTGGACTTACGATTCTATTCGGTAACCTTGCGCCAAATGGCGCCGTTGTAAAAACAGCGGGAGTCTTACCGCAGATGATGAAGCACACTGGTCCTGCGGTCATCTTCAACTCGGAACCAGAGGCCTACCAGGGTATCGTCAACGGAAAAGTTAAAAAGGGCGACGTCGTTGTGGTGCGATACGAAGGACCAAAAGGCGGACCCGGAATGCAGGAGATGCTCGCGCCGACGACCGCGATAAAAGGCGTTCACCTCGACGATTCGGTCGCGCTCATTACTGACGGACGATTCTCGGGCGGCACAGCGGGCGCGTGCATTGGACACGTTAGTCCAGAAGCGGCGGCGGGCGGTCCGATCGGACTCCTCAAGGACGGCGATATTATTGAAATTGACATTCCGAACGAGACGCTGAAAGTAAGGCTAACCCCTGCGGAGCTACGCAAACGCGCGGCAAGCGTCAAGCCTCCGAAACCGCGTTATACAGAAGGTTATCTCGCTAAGTACGCTAAACTTGCTACCAGCGCCGATAAAGGCGGCGTGCTTGAGTGGGACTAACGCACTACCGTTGCTCGCTAAGGATACTAGGAGAGCGAGCGCCGAATCTCGACGCTCGCTCTCGGTCTTTATAAAAACCTCGTCGTTTGAATTTTATGCGGCACAGTAAATTCAAACCGCTTCAAAACGGATAAAGGATTGATTATGTCAATGGCGTCACGCTCCTTCATGGTTCGTAATATGTTGCGCATATGCGTTATATTACTTGCATTCGTCGTCTTCTTCTCTATGACGAATCGCGTATCAATTGCTTTTACGTGTCATAAAGCGACTCGCGGTCCACTTTCATTTGAAATCAGTAAAATAGAACCGCTAACAGTCGAGGGCAAGATATATCGCGCGCCTCTCGTCGTTGTCAATAACTCTGGATCCAATATAACGGTGGAAGCGACAATGTCGTCGATCGACTCCTTCTTCCTCTATGACGAAGCGACGTTAAACGGACCACGAGAAATTGCGCCCAACGAGACTTTAAACGCTACCTTCATCGTTCCTGCAAACACGACTTTTGAATCGACTGTCGCGGTTGCCGCGCGCGGCGCGTATCTGGACGCGCACTACCCTGTGCGCGCGGAATTCAAATATCAAATCGAAGGTCGTCGCGAGACCGTTGAATTGCGTCCCGTGTTTGCCACCAAGCTCAAGGAGCTACTCCCTGAATCGAACCAACTAACTCCGATCTCGTTCAATGGGAAAGCTTTCCTCAAACTCAACGGCGCTGCCAACCAACGATACGCGGCTTACCTACGTCAATTCGACAGAGAATTGGTGAGATTACCGAACTCGTGGTCGGGTGGCGACGCGCAAACAGGCGCTAGTCTCAATCCGTGCAATATGTCGCGCGGTGGCGTAAATCGTGAAGCGTGGTCGATTCATCCGCCCTTTAAAGGCGGCGCGGGCGTTATTGGCGCGCGTTTCGTTTTAGCGTTGCCACAAGCGCGCGAAATTACTCTGCGCTTCTACAGCGCCATGCGCGACGTCTTTCCTCCCGAGCCACCGACGGACGGCGTTGAGTTCCGCGTTTATGCTTCTCACGTGCTAACCGCCGGCAACGGAGAAATTGCACACAACGTGCTCGAAGAACTCGCTAATCGTCAGCCGCGAAACGAAGAGTTGCTGTATGCGAAACAGTACCAGGGTACAGAATGGCGCGAAAACAAAGTCGACCTAACGAAATTCCAGGGCGAAACTATTGTACTGACGATTGAAGCAGACCCTGGCGCTAAACACGACACAACTTGCGACAACAGCTTCTGGGGCGATCTTGCAATTTTAATAAATCCCCAACCTGCTAATCTGGCGACAGTCGATGAACGTGAAGTTTTGCGTAGAACAAATGAAGAAGCGTTTCGAGCGTTTTCTCGGTCGGCTACTACTGATGCAAACTCTGCCGGTCAAAGACTTTCGACGGGCGCTATTGAAACTCGCGGATTTACGTTAGGCGATTCACAGTTCGCTGTCGTTACGCTAGGTCCTAACGGCGTATGCGACGGATGGATTACGATTGGTTCTCACGACAAATACGTACAAATCGACGGCGTTCGAGCGCAATATCAAGGCGCAAACGTAGGATTTGAATCTCCGTATGAAAAATGTAAGTCCTCGACTTTCTTTGTCGAAGCCGAACAACTAGAACCGACCGCTCGTGCGTTTGCAGAGGCGAGAGGCGCGACAATAATCGGAGATTTACCGAACGACTACAATCCAAACGTTAAACCGGCGCTAGATTTTGATAAAAAACATTCCAATGAACTTGTATGCTTTGTCGCGCAGACAAAGGCGGGACTGGCGTTCAGATTCGTCGCTACGCACAACGACGAGATTGGCGCTTTGCAGTTTGGACCATTTTCAGAGCGCGCTAAACGCGCGTACTTCGGGCAGGGACATTGCATTGTAGAACCGAAAGCGTTTACACAAGCAGGAGACGGATTCGCTTGCTCGACTAGTCACGTGGGATTCGATTTCGAGAATGGAATCTCTGTCTTAGAAGCAACAACGCGACCTGTTGATAATTTTGTTGTTAATCCTGAGCTAAAGGTCTACACTCTAACAACTAGACCAGATTCGAGGCTGACTCTAAGGTCGAGCGATCGGGGAGCTATGCGTTGCGCTATAGACTACGCAAACGGCTACGATAAAAACGCCGCTCCGCTCGTTAGGAAAAAAGCAGGACGATTTGTCTTCGACTACTGGGGAGGATCGTACGGCGCCGTGCTCGAAAGAATGAAGAAGTTTGTTAAATACGGTCTTAATGACTCTATGCTTATTCAGCACGTTTGGCAACATTATGGATACGACGTACGACTACCCGATATCTGGCCGCCGCGCGAGGAGCAGGGATCGTTGGAAGAATTGCAACAGACGCAACAATTTTGTGATCGTCACGGTATACCGTTTGGATTGCACGACAACTACATCGATTATTACCCAGACGCAGACGGTTTCAATTATGACGAAATCATAATCAATCCTGACGGTCAACCGCAAAAGGCGTGGTATAATCCGGGTCCGGACGTGCAGAGCTATCGTTTCAACCCGACTTACATTTTTAAGCACGCTGAACGCAACCTCGATCTGATTCGTGAAAACTTAATGCAGACGGCTTACTTTACCGACGTCTTTTCGTCCATACACATCATGGACTTCTATGATAGAAAAGGGAATTTCCACAGTCGTGCTGAAACGCAAGACTGTTGGAATCGATACTTTGACCTTGTACGTGAGAAGTTTAACGGCAACGCGATTACGGTAAGCGAATCGGGAAGCGATTCGCTCGTCGGGCATTTAGACGGCGCCGACGGCATACTTCGCCGCATTACGTCGGGTCAGGAAAACTACTCTTGCGCGTTGCCATGCGAGGACGACGCGTACGTACCCTGGGGCGACGCCGTTTACCACGATCGCTTTATTCTACATGGCGTTGGGTATAGCGGACGTTATCAAGGAGGACTTGCACGATCATTGAGGGGAATTGAAAGCGACGATTATATATCTGCTGAAGCGCTATTAGGACACGCCGTCATGGCGGATCTAGAAACGTCTCTCAGGGGCGCTGTCCGAAAATATTGGCTTATGCAGAATTTAGCGCGTTCATTAGCGCTTGATACGATCAAGGACTTTGAATTCGTCGACGGCAATGTTCATCACGCGAAGGTGGAATGGAACTCAGGGGTTGTTGTCTATGTGAACCGCGACGTTAACGAGTGGACGGTAGAGGGTAAGTTCCTACCTGGACGTAAAACACAGATCGTTTTACCTCGTTTCGGATTCTGGGCAACAGACGCGTCTGCGACAAAATACGGAGGCATTATTGAACTTGACGGGCAGGTTGTCGAACTGCGAGTAGACGGAGACGACTACTTCTTTGTCAATGGGCGCAACCAGTTGCCGAGTGAAGCGTTGCCGATACGCGCTAGTTTGGAAGACGTTGAAATCATTGACGGTTCAACGCTACGCGGCGCGCTCGTTTGGGACGCTACAAAGCCAACCCCTGAAAAATCGTACACACCCTTCTTACACTTGGAACGCCCAAAAACATGGTGGGCGGATAAGCCGGAATTAACCGTCTTACCCTTATCAAAACCAAGCAAACCGTCAGATCAATGGCAAGGACGTGAAGCCACTTTATTCGGCGACGCTATTACGATCAAAATTCCTGACGACATTGGACCCGGATACTATAATATCCTTTGCGGATTGTACGATCAGTCCTCTGGCAAGCGTTTAGCGCTACTAGGAACAAACGATTCCAACAATCGATATATTATCGGCGGCGTTACCGTTGAGGGAAACGCAGAGAATCGAAAATTATCCTTTACGCCCGTCCAGCCGTTATATGGCGCCGACGAACGCCTTATTCCCAATACAACGCCGACTAATTTCGGCTTTTGTTACACGGTTGGCGCCTTCCGGTTTGAGCGAAAATCTGCTAACCTTGCGACAATAACTCCGTTGCCAAATTCGGCGCCATTTGACGTTACGTTGGCGCGCGACATTATTAACGCCGGAGATTTTGACGTCGTCGAACGCGACGAGGACGGGAAAGAAATTAGCAGATCGCAGATCAAGGTTGAGAACGGCGTTGTTACCCTTCGGCTCGATTCTGCCCACGCCTTTGCCGTCGATATAGTAAAACGCTAGGCGATAAGTGTGAGTATTTCAGTTCGTTCGAAGTTTCAGACCTCTCTGGACGGTGTTATGGAAATTAAACAATTAGTCGCCTTATTCCGGCGTCTTGAGAAATTCGCGTTTACTTTTGCAATAGCGACGCTCGTTGCGTTTACTGGAAGCGTATGCGGCGTCGCATTCGGGCATGACGGCGATCAAGACGGCGCGCCGAGCGCTTGCGACGACGTTCTGAGCAAATATCACGCAGAACTGGAAAAACTTGCGAGCAAGTGCGACGAGCTAGAAATGCCGCTGGAAGCTAAGATCACACGCTCGTTAATCTATAAAGAAAAGCCGTACTACTTTGTCGTACCTTTGTTAACGAGTGAAATTGGAGCGAAAAAATTACCCGACGACGCGACCAAAACACAACGTCAATGGTACGCAAAGTTGCTCAGACTCCAAGCGGAGTACTCGGACTCCACCTACGCTATTGCCGAGCAGTTAGGCAGGAAGAAACGCGGATACGACGTCGTCGCCGCTATCTTAACGACGCTCTTTATCAATCCAGATCATTCCAAAGCCAGAAAATTTCTGGGATACTTGCCGAAAGATGGGCAATGGCGAACTAGATGGCAGTTGAGGCAACTTGAAAAGGGGCTCGTCGAAACAAAGGAGTTCGGATGGATTCCAGAAGATCGCGTCGAACGGTATGAATCGGGGGAAAGATACTATCGCAATAAGTGGATGACGGCGGACGAAGAAGCGGATCTTATTTTAAAATCGACCTACGGCTGGCGCGTCGAGACGGAACACTTTTCGATTCTATCGCGCGTCTCGCTAGAACGCGGCGTGGAGATCGGAAAATTTCTCGAAGCGTATTATCAGGTATGGAGTAGACTCTTCTATCGATTCATTGCGTCTGAACAACAATGGAATTCACGACTTTACAATGATTCTGAGATCGTTGCCAAGCGGCACAAAGTGATTCTATATCAAAATAGAAAGGAGTACCTTCGCGAACTTAAAAAACACGACGCAAACGTCGTGCTCAGCGACGGAGGATACTTCCCTACTCTACGGTGCACCTTTGTCTACCAGCCCGAGGAGGAGGAATTTGACCTCTTTGCGTTACTAGCCCATGAGGCGACACATCAGCTATTCGACGAATGCAACGTTACAAACGGTTCGCGCAACAGAACCGACTTTTCGAATCGCGCGCGAATCGCTAACTTTTGGGCGATCGAAGGCGTCGCCGTATACGCGGAGACATTTAAGGTCAATGAAAAAAGAACAAGCGCCGTACTGGGAGGCTATCGAGATTCGTTTCGCGTTCAGTGCGCTATGGAATTAATTTCAGAAAACGATAATGTTCCGTTAAGAGAATACGCTACGATGTCGAGACGCGCATTTCAAGAGGATCGTAAGTTGCCAGACCTGTACTCACAAGCTGCAGGACTAACCTTTTTCTTTATGCATTATGCAAATGGAAAATATCGCGATCCATTTGTCGTCTATCTCTTTGGGATTTATCAGGGACTAGACGATATTAATTCGTTGCCAGAAGCGACCGGAAAAAGCTTTCAAGAGCTTGATCGTGAATATCGTGATTTCATGACCTCGCTCCACGAATAGCGCGTAAACGTTAGGAATCGTCAAAATGACGCAAGACAATATCGATCGCAGAACTCTAGTAGTTCTTGCCACTTACAACGAAATAGAAAATATTCCTTCTCTCGTAACCGAACTACTTGCCACGTTGCCGAACGCTGACGTTCTAATAGTAGACGATAATTCACCAGACGGAACAGGACGCTACGCGCAAGAGTTAGCGGCGCGCGAGCCTAGAGTCAAAGCGTTCGTGCGTGAAAATGAAAGAGGACTGGGGTCCGCTGTCTTGCGCGCGTTTCAATATGCAATTGAATACGAATACGACTATGTGATTAATATGGACGCCGACTTTAGCCACAAGGTAGCGGACGCGCCGAGATTATTAGAGAAAATCAGAGCAAGCGAAAAGACCGACACACCGCTTGACGTGGTGATCGGATCGCGATACACGCCGGGTGGCGCTACGCCAGATTGGAACCTGAAAAGACGTGTTATGAGCCGATCCGTTAACTGCTTGGCGAGAATCGCTCTCGGGTTAAAAACACGCGACAACAGCGGCTCGTTTCGATGTTATCGCGTTGATAAATTGCGCGCGTTATCGTTCGAGTCATTTCGCTCGACGGGCTACTCCTTCTTTGAGGAGACGCTATATCGTCTCAAGAGGCTCGGAGCACAGTTTGCAGAAATACCGATCGTCTTTCTCGACCGTAGACTAGGCAAATCTAAAATCAACGGTCGAGAAGCGGTCAAAGCCGTTTGGATTATGACGTCGATAGGCTTCGCAAGGTTATTCGGTCGAGCGCGTTAGCGTTAGTCGATTGAGAGCGTTGTGTAACCCTGCTCGTCGACGGCGTTCTTCAGGAGTTCGTCGACATTTTCGGGCGACTCCTGCAAGCTAACAATAGCCGTCCCTGCGTTATGATCGACGTCGGCGCTAGCGACGAATGCGAGCGCTTCAAGCGTCTTTTTGACCCGCGCCTCACAATGACCGCACATCATACCTTCGATCTTCATGGTTTTCGTCATAAGATTCTCCTCAATGGGTGCAAGAGTTTGTTTATTAAACTGACGATCGGCGTCGACGACTTTGTCGGATCGCCCGGGTAATTTAACAAAATTTAGTCGTAGCGCGTTGGAAACTACGCAAAAACTAGAAAGGCTCATGGCAAGCGCCGCGAACGTCGGACTCATATTCCAACCAAATAGTTGACCAAAGAACCCGGCGGCAAGCGGAATTCCAAGCGCGTTATAGAAAAATGCCCAGAAGAGATTTTCCTTAATAATACGCAACGTTCTCCGACTGAGAACGACCGCGCGGAACATATCGCTAACCCGACTCTCCAAGAGCGCCACGTCGGCGGCGGCAAGCGCTACCTCGGTTCCGCTACCGACAGACACGCCGACCGTTGCGCGCGTCAAAGCGGGCGCATCGTTGATTCCATCCCCCACGAACGCGACAGACGAGTTTTCGCAAAGACCTCGCACGATCGATTCTTTATCGCCCGGGGTTGCGCGCGCGTAAATCTCCGTAATTCCTACGCGTCTACCAACTGCGTCCGCGACCGCTTGCGCGTCGCCCGTTATCATGACGACTCGCGCGCCAGAATCTTGGAGGTTCGAGATTGCTAACTTGGAATCGGCTTTTTCTGCGTCCGCGAGCGCAAACGCGCCAAGGAGCGCGCCGTCGCGTTCAACCAAGATTGACGTCCAACCGTTAGTTTCCCAACTTGCAATAACCTCGTCGACTTTACTCGGAATCGAGACGTATTCGCCAATAAATCTGCGTTTACCAATGCGCGCGGAGCGACCAGAAACGGTCGCGTACGCTCCGCTACCTGACAAAGTTGAGAAGGACGTTACGTCCTGTATCTCAGCATCCTCGGGAAGTTTGCCGATTGAATACTCAACTACGGCGCGCGCAAGAGGGTGTTCGCTACGCGTCTCTAACGCCGCAGCAACGCGAAGGAGTTCGATAGAGGTCTCGCCTGGCGAGACGTAAATTTCCATGACGCGCGGACGACCTTCGGTGATAACGCCAGTCTTATCGAGCGCTATCACGCCGCATTTCCCGACGTTCTCAAGAGCTTCAGCCGTCTTGAAAAGAATACCGTTACGCGCGCCCACTCCGACCCCGACCATAATCGCCGCAGGAGTCGCGAGTCCCAATGCACAGGGACAGCTTATAACAAGAACAGATACTGCTCGAGTAAGTGCGTAGTCAAACGTGGCGCCAAGAAGTACCCATACCACCAATGTTATTAGGGAAAGCGTTAAGATAACAGGGACGAAGACGCGTGAAATCTTATCTGCTAGACGCGCGACAGGCGCCGTGCTCGACGCCGCGTCCACCGTAAGCTGTATTATTCGCGACAGAGACATATCCGCGCCGACTCGAATCGCTCGACATTTGAGGTAACCGGACGTATTAAGCGTGCCGGAAGCGACTTCTGCGCCAACCCCTTTTTCCAAGGGAAGACTCTCGCCCGTGAGCGCCGATTCGTCAAGCGATCCAGATCCCTCGAGAACAAGACCGTCGACCGGAACACGATCGCCCGAACGGACTATAAATACGTCGTCGACTAAAACCTCTTGCGCGGGAACGACTATTTCAACGCCGTTACGAACAACGCTCGCCGTATCGGGAACAAGGCGTTCTAGCGCGCGCAAAGCCGACGTCGTTTGACCCTTCGCGCGCGCTTCCAGCAATTTACCAAGGCTAATAAAGAAGAGAATATCGGCAGACGACTCAAAATACAGTGAATGCGTTAATTCATGCGCGGACGACAATCGCCCGGAGCCTAGCGAGTCCAAGATGAGATAGAGCGTCGCAACACTGTACAGAAAGGATGCGGACGCGCCCAACGCGACAAGCGTGTTCATATTAGGGGACGCGCGAAACAGCGAGACGTAACCGTTCGCGAACAGGCGTCTATTAACAAAGATCACAAGGGACGCCAAAATCATCTGCGTCGTCGCTAGGGCGCCGGGGTTTGAAAAAAGCTCAGGAAGCGGCCAATGAAACATAGGCGCGCCCATGGCGAAATAAAATAGAGCCGCCACAAGAAGAGCAGAAGCTGCTACTCGGTTACGCAACTCGTGAACTACGAAATCCTCCGATACGGTCGCTGACGACTGACGACCAGCGGAAGAAGCGTCGGAAGTTTTGGCGTTATAGCCAGCGCGACGAACGGAAGCGATCAAAGAGTCGGCGTCAACAGAACCTTCTACTTGCGCGCT